>CAZLSH010000003.1:0-61337 GCA_964562095.1 uncultured Clostridia bacterium
AGCCCCTCCAGGGCATAATACTCTGCCTGGATGGGGATCAGCACATTATGGGCCGCGGTCAGGGCGTTGATGGTCAGCAATCCCAGCGAGGGCGGGAGGTCCATCACGACATACTCGTATTCATCTCCCAGTTCGAGCAGGGCGTTCTTCAGGTAAAGGTGATTGCTGTCGTCGGAGACCGCCTCCATTTCGAAGCGGGCCAGGCTGCGCGACGAGGGGATCACGCTCAGGAATTTCAGCTCGCTGCCGCGGACGGCAGCGCGAATGCCGGTCTCGCCGACCAGCACCGAATAAATGTCATTTTTTAGCGAATTCTTATCCAGGCCCAGCCCGGTCGTGGCATTGGCCTGGGGATCAAGATCGATGAGCAGGACTTTTTTTTCGGCGATGGCCAGCGCCGCCGACAGGTTGATGGCGGTGGTGGTCTTGCCCACGCCGCCCTTCTGGTTGGCAACGGCGATAATTTCAGTCATGATCCATGCGTTTCACGTGAAACATTCTCCAGTTTGAAGATGATCAGGTTGTCCCTCGATGGGATATTATAGCGGTTTTGGCGGACATTTGCCATCGGGATCTGAATTTTTCTGATTTTTTCCGGCGAAGAGATCAATAACAACTCCCGCACCTTGCGCCGCTGGACGAATTCGGCCAGGACTTCGATGGCCGGAAACCCCCTGGCGGCAAGAGTGCTTTCGAAACCGTGATGGCGGCGCATGAAATCCTGCACCGGCCCCTCGTGCACGACGGCATTGCGTAGGCCCAGATGGCGCAGCGCTTCATTGAGAAAAACCACTTTCTTGCGGACGGTCTCGACCAGGATGAAGCGCTTCCCGGGCAGGGAAACAGCCAAAGGAATTCCCAGCAGCCCGCCACCGCTGCCAGCGTCGATCAGCAGCGGGGTGGCAATGAGATCCTGCAACAGCAGCGTCTCGGCCATCAGGGCCGCCAGCGATTCGCGGGTCGAATGGCGCGAAACGAGGTTGACGTTGCGGTTGTATGCCAGCAGAAAGTCAACAAACGCATCGAGGCCCATCGGTTCCGGCGTCATGGGCGGGGAATCGCGGCGGCGCTCTTCAAAAAATCAGTCAATGTTTCACGTGAAACACGGGATGGAGCCATGGGTCAGGCACGGCTCTTGATAAATATGAAATAAGCGGCGGAAAGCAGCCAGACGGTCAGAACGACCGGGATAAAGCGGTCAAAGTCGATCAACAGCAGGAAGGGCGACAACAATACGACCAGGATCAGAACGATGGCCAGTATTTTTTTCGCCAGCATCTTGAAACGGGTTATAAATTAAAATACAACTCAAATTCCTTGGGATGCGGGATGCGCGCGATTTCCTCGATCTCGGCGCGCTTGATCTTCGACCACTGCCGGATCAGCGCATCGTCGAACACGCCGCCGTATTTCAGGTAATCATTGTCCTTTTCCAGGCAATCCAGGGCTTCGGCCAGGTCGGCCGGAAGCAGCTTGACCTTGTTTTTGAATACTTTGGGGTCGGGAATGGCGCCGTCGAAGGGGCCGAAGTTGAATTTTTCCGGGGAAAGGTTCTTGAAGATGCCATCGATCCCCGCCAGCAGCATGGCCGATAGGAACAGGTAGGGGTTCGCGGAGGCATCGCCCGGGCGGTACTCGAGACGCGTCTCGCTTTCGTCCACGTAAGCCGGGATGCGAATGGCCGCGTTGCGGTTGGAGGTCGCGAAAATTGCGGAAACCGGCGCTTCGAAACCCCGGACCAGCCGCTTGTAGGAATTCGTCGAGGGATTGGACAGGGCGCTCAGCGAACCGGAGTGAAAGAGCAGCCCGGACAGGTAGTGCAGGCCGCTATCGGAAAAATTGCCGTAATTTCCTTTTTTGAGGAAAACATTCGTCGCCCGATTCATGATGAACTGGTGGACGTGCCAGCCGTTTCCCGCCTTGCCGAAAATGGGCTTGGGCATGAAGGTCAGGAAAAGATCGTGCTTGCGGGCCAGGTTGAACAGGACATACTTGATGATCACCGCTTGATCGGCCGTTTTGAGCAGGGGGTTGAATTTGGTCTCGATCTCGTGCTGGTTGACGGCCACCTCGTGGTGGTGATACTTGATCTCGATCCCCAGCTGCTGCAGGATGGCCACCGCCTCGTTCTTGAAGTCGACATGCTCATCCTCGGGAGAACCGGCATGATACTGGTTTCGCTTCGCTTCACTGTCCATCTTCAGGTAAAAGTAGCTGCCTTCCTCGCCCACCCCGAATTCAGCTTCCTTGAAAATGAAGAACTCGAATTCCGGACCGAACAGGGCGTGCGTGCCGATCTTGGATTTGACCAATGCCGCTTCCGTCTTGGCCGCCACGAAGCGCGGATCTTCGGGAAAACGGGTGCGCTCGCTGTCGGTCAGATGGATGTCCGCCATGAAAACAGCCGTTTTCCTGGCCCGAAAAGGATCGATGAACAAGGTTTCCAGATCGGGGATCATCACCATGTCGCTTTTTTCAGGCTTGGCGAAACCGTACGAGGATGCGTCGAACCCCACGCCGTTGCTGATCAGTTTTTCGTCCAGCATGACGGCGGGAAGGATGAGGGAATGCAATTTCCCCGTCAGGTCAAGCGTCTTCAGGTCGATGAACTCGACCTGCATTTCCTTCAATTTCCTTTGCGCGGCACCCAGCATGTTTTTGTCTTTCATTTCTGCCATATACGCAAAAACAATATTTTTGTCAAGGCTTGACAGTCCAGGTCTTTTCTTTTAATATGACCCGGTAAATCAAGGATTTCAAGGGATGGCGATGATTTTATTTTCCACATTTGTTAAAATTTTTGTGGAAAATGGTGATGGTCATGGACAATCTGCAAAAATTGAAAAACTACCTGAATGGCGTCCTGGACGAGCCCACGATCCGGAAATGGATCGAACCACTGAAGTACATCGGTACCCTGGAAAAAACCCTTTTCCTTGGCGCCCCGGACAAAAAGAACATGCAATGGGTCAAGCAAAACCTGCTGGAAGACATCAACCATTATACCCGGAAGCATTTCGATTTCATTACCAAGATTGTTCCGCTTGAAGAGGAGGAAAACTTTGCGGAAGTCGACCGCGAAGACCGCAAAAACGCGAGCCGCGATTCGCGCCTGCAGAAAAAATACACCTTTGATTCGCTGGTCCAGAGCGACTCCAACCGCATCGCCTATTCCTTTGCCCACAGTGTTTCGGAATTCCCCGGAAAATCATACAATCCGCTTTACATTTACAGCGACGTCGGCCTGGGCAAGACCCATCTGATGCAGGCGATCGGCAACCGCATCTTAGAGAACAACGACCAGGTCAGCGTGGCGTACCTGACCACCAGTGACTTTATGAATGAATATGTGGAATATACCCGCTTGAGCAAGCGCTCTGATTTCATAAAGAAATACACGTCGGTCGACGTGTTGCTGATCGATGATATCCAATATATCACCAAATGGGGCGGCACCAGTGAACAGTTTTACTATATTTTCAACAATCTGATCCAGCAGGAAAAGCAAATCGTCATCTGCGCCGACAAACACCCGGACAATATCCCCGACCTGGAAAAACGGATCAAATCGCGTTTCGAGATGGGGGCCATCGTCGACATCTTCCCCTATGACTTGGAGGCGCGCATCGCCATCCTGCAAAAAAAGATCGCCGAAAGGAAAAGCATCTATCAAAACAACCTTGCCATTCCCAACGAGGTGATCGAATTCCTGGCCAATTCCATCAAGGACAACATTCGCAAACTGGAAGGGGCACTGAACCGGCTGCTGGGATACGCCGACTTGAAGCATGCCGACCTGCAATCGGAGACCATCACTTTGCCGTTCGCCAAGGAGGCGCTGCGGCCATACATTAATATCGAAAAAAAAGCCATTACCATCGATACCATCCAGGAGTTCGTCTCGGAAAAATTCGACATCTCCATCGAGGACTTGAAATCAAAGAACAATTCCCCCAAGGTCGCGCTGCCCAGGCAGGTCGCCATGTACCTGGCCAAAAAGCTGACGCGCTGCCCGCTGGTCGAGATCGGCTCGGCCTTCGGCGGCAAACACCATACCACGGTATTGCATTCCATCAACAAGATCGAAAAAATCCTGCAGTCCGACAGCGACTTTTCCAGAAAAGTCAATTCCTATGTTGAATTTTTCACCGACTGATGTTTCCCACAACCGGCACAATTTTTCAACAAGCATGGCAGGCGCTGGCAACCAGCGCTGGTTGGGAAAAACAACGATATCCACTTTTTCCAGTTGCATGTTTCATTTATTTTGATTATGATATTATTTCGCTAGAAAAGAAAAAGGCAGGTCGCAAATGAAAATTTTTGTGGAAAAGGCGAAACTGGAAAGTGAGCTGCGTTTGTTCCAGGGCATATTTGAAAAAAAAGCCATCATGGAGATCCTGCAGAATATCAAGCTCTCGGCGCTGGATGGCGGCGTATTGGAACTGGTCGCCACCGATTTGGAAATCGGCATGGCCAGCAGCCTGCAGGTGGAGGTAAAGAGCAGCGGTTCCTTCACCGTGAACGGCAAGGATTTGTATGATCTGATATCCAAGATGCCCGAGGGCACCATAGAGATTTCTGAAGACAACGACCTGCAGGTCATGATCACCAACGAGAAAAAGACCTGCAAATACAAAATGCTCGGCCTGCAGTCCTCTGATTATCCCGAGTTGCCCGCCAATGACATGTCCGGCGCCATCACTCTTTCATTGGCTGATCTGCAGGCCATGATCAATAATTGCTACTATGTCATCTCCCCGGAGCTGAAATTCAACCTGGGCGGAGCCCTGATGAGCATCTCCAAGAACAAACTGGAAATGGCTGCCACCGACGGCCATCGCCTGGCCTACACTTTTTTCCCCGCCGACACGGCCATCAATGACACGGTGGAATACATTCTCTCGCGAAAAACTTTGCTTGAGGTTCTGAAAATCGGCAGCTCCGGCGAAGTCAAGTTCGCCTTCGACAACAACAACCTGTTCTTTAAACACAAGAACCGCATCCTGTGCTCGCGCATCGTCGACCAGAAATTCCCCAACTACAAAACGGTGATTCCGGAAAAGACGGAGCAGACGGCCATCATCCGCACCGATGAGCTGCTGCAGACGCTGCGGCGGATCCTGATCTTCAAGACCCGCAACAATGGTGTTGTGTTCAAATTCTCAAAAAACAAGCTGGCCCTGGAACGGACGACTCCGGAAAAAGGGGAAGGCTACGATGAACTCGCCGTTGAATACAGCGGCAAAGGGGTCAGTGTCGGCTTCAACGGCAATTTTATTCTTGATTTCCTCACCCATATCGATGCGGAAAAGATCAGCGTCGGCATGAACGACAGCGAGAGTTCTTTCCTGTTCAAACCGCTGAATGGCGGAGGTTCCCATTTCATTTACATCGTCATGCCGCTGAACATCTGACCCCGGCTTGGTCGTTAAAAAGTTAGAAATTAACGGATTTCGCAACCTGAAAGGTTTTGCCGTCGATCTGACCGCGGCCAAGAACCTCATTTACGGCGCCAACGGCAGCGGAAAAACATCGGTCATCGAGGCGCTGTATTTTCTGGGTTTCGGCAAGTCCTTTCTCCCCGTCCAGCGCCGCGAGCTGGTTCATTTCGGCGGGGCCGGGTTTTTCTTGAAAGCCGGAATTGTCGATAAATCAGGAGAAAACACCATAACTGCCCACCTGGAAAAGGGATTGGCGCTGCAACTGAACGAGGAGCGGTCTTCCCTGTCGCAGGTGGGCCGCCACCTATACCCGCTGTTCTTTTCCCATTTCCTTTACAGCCAGGTCATCGACGGCGCGCCGCATCTGCGCCGGCTGATTGACCGCTTCATCTACGGCCTTTCTTCCCTTTACTTGCATGACGTTTTGCGCTATAATCAGGTTTTACAGCAGAAGAATTATTTATTAAAAAACTTGGGCAGAGCGATCAATAATTCAGAGTTGCGGGGTTGGAATACACTTCTGGCCGAAACGGGAAGCAAACTGGTGAACAGGAGAATGGCTTTCACGAACCAGCTGAACGGCGCGTTAGAAAAACAATGCCGCGACGTCATGCGCCTGCACTATCATCCGGCGCTGTTCAGCGACCGGCCCTTTTCGGAAACGGCCCTGCTGGACGATCTCGATCGTGCCCGGACGGCGGAGATCAGGAGCCGCCGCTCTCTCATCGGCCCCCAGCGCGACCGCTTCGAGGTCGCGGTGAACGAAAGAAAACTGCAGTTGTTCTCCTCGGGCGAGAAGAAAAAATACCTGTTGATGATGTATCTGGCCTACATTGGACTGTTCCAAAGGGCTCGAGGCGAGTACCCCGTTTTTCTTTTGGATGATTACGACGCGGTCATGGATGAGCGCAACCTGGAATTCGTGCTCGATCATTTCCCGGCCATGCAGGTCATCGCCACTTCGGTTGAGGCCAATGAGCGCTTTGAGCGTTGTATTGAACTTAAGAAGGAGTAGCACGCGTGGACAAGACCAACGCCAAGTTCGAAGACAAGACCTACACGGCGGACAACATCAAGGTCCTCGAGGGCCTGGAAGCCGTGCGGGTCCGTCCGGCCATGTACATTGGCAGCACCGGCTCCCCGGGGCTGCACCACCTGGTCTACGAGGTGGTGGACAACTCGATCGACGAGGCCATGGGCGGATTCTGCGACAAGATCGAGGTCACGGTCCATTTCGACAACTCGGTCACGGTCAGCGACAATGGCCGCGGCATCCCGGTCGACATGCACAAGGAAGAGGGCAAGACCGCGGCGGAAGTGGTCATGACCACGCTGCACGCCGGCGGCAAGTTCGACAAGGACAGCTACAAGATGTCGGGCGGCCTGCACGGTGTCGGCGTGTCGGTGGTGAACGCCCTTTCTGCCAAGCTGGAACTGGAGATCAAGAGAGGCGGCAATGTCTACATCCAGAAATATGCCTGCGGCAAACCGACCTCACCCCTGAAGCAGGCCGGCAAATCCGCCCGGCGGGGGACGAAGATCACGTTCTGGCCCGACGAGGAGATCTTCGAAACCATCGAGTTCAATTCCGGCGTCCTTTCGCGGCGGCTGAAGGAGCTGGCCTTCCTCAACCAGGGCCTGACCATCGTGCTCAATGACGAGCGGGTCGACAAGAAAGAGGTCTTCTACTACAAAGGCGGCATCGTCGAGTACGTGAAATACCTGGTGGGCTCCAAGTCGCGAGTGCACAGTACGCCGATTTTCCTGGCCACCAAGAAAGACGACATTGAAATCGAGATCGCCTTCCAGTACGTGGACTCCTATAACGAAACCCTGTATTCCTTCGTCAACAACATCAATACGGTCGAGGGCGGCACCCACTTGACCGGTTTCAAGTCGGGCATCACGCGCACCATCAACAACGTCGCCCAGGCCAACAACCTGCTCAAGGATTTCAAGGAGGTGTTCTCCGGCGACGACGTCCGCGAAGGATTGACCGCTGTTGTCTCCATCCGCATCAAGGACCCGCAGTTCGAGGGTCAGACCAAGGCCAAGCTGGGAAACTCGGACGTCAAGGGCATCGTGGAATCATTCGTCAACCAGAAGCTGGGCGACTATTTCGACGAGAACCTGAACATCGCCCGCGCCATCATCAACAAGGTGCTGCTGGCCGCCAAGGCCCGCGAGGCCTCTAAAAAGGCCAAGGACCTGGTGCGCAAATCCAATCTGCTGGAAAGCACCACCCTCCCCGGCAAGCTGGCCGACTGCCAGTCGAAGAATCCCGAGGACAGCGAGCTGTACATCGTCGAGGGCGACTCGGCCGGCGGCTCGGCCAAGCAGGGCCGCGACCGTCGTTTCCAGGCCATCCTGCCGCTGCGGGGAAAGATCCTCAATGTCGAAAAGGCCTCGGCCAGCAAGATGCTGGAGAACGAGGAGATCAAAAAAATCATCGCCGTGCTGGGCGTGGGCATCGGCAAGGACGTCTTCGACGTCGAGAAGCTGCGCTACCACAAGATCGTGATCATGACCGACGCCGACGTCGACGGCTCGCACATCCGCACGCTGATCATGACTTTTTTCTTCCGCCAGATGCAGGTGCTGATTGAACGGGGCTATCTGTATCTGGCTCAACCGCCGCTGTACCTGATCAAGAAGGGGCAATCCAAGGCGTATCTGAAAAATGAGAAGGAGCTGGAGAGCTTCCTGTTCGGCAAAATCGGCGATGAGGTCGTATTCTACAAAAAGGATTTCAACGGCGAACTGTTGAAGGGGCAGAAGCTGGTCAAGTTCATCAAGCTGGTGCACAAGAAGAACCTGCTGATGAGCAACCTGGAGAAGCGCGGCATGCCGCGCCTGCTGACCAAAAAACTGGTGCGCATCATCGCCAACGAGAATGATTTCCAGGACAAGGCCAAGGTCAGGGACATCGCCCAGCAGCTGCAGAAAGACTCGCTGTGCAGCAGCGTGGAGACCAAATTTGACAAGGAATACGGGGCCTACACCCTGGACATCGATTTCGAGCTGAACGGCGTGAATACCCACAAGGTCATCGACCACAATTTTCTGATCGGCCCGGAATTCTCGGATATCAACGAAATCTACGACAAACTGGACGAGTATCCGGCCGCCCCCTTTTTCATCGAGGTGGGCAAGGAGCGTTTTATCCAGGAGAGCCGCAAGGAGCTGGTCGGCTTTCTCTTTGACCGCCTGAAGAAGGGCCTGTCCATCCAGCGCTATAAAGGCCTCGGCGAAATGAATCCCGAGCAGCTGTGGGAAACGACCATGGATCCCGAAAACCGCACCCTGCTGCAGGTTGGGGTGAACGATGTCCACGAATGCGAGGAAATATTCGACACGCTGATGGGCAATGATGCGGCCAAACGCAAGGACTTCATTGTTCAGAACGCCCTGAACGTAAAGAATCTCGATATCTAAAGGAATCCGGCATGGAAGACAAGCAAAGGGAAAAGGAAATCAAGATGGCGATCGAGGAGGTCGCGATCGAGAACGAGATGAAGACCTCATATCTCGACTATTCGATGAGCGTCATCATCGGCCGCGCCATCCCCGATATCCGCGACGGCCTGAAGCCTGTTCATCGCCGCTGCCTCTATTCGATGCACCAGACCGGCTCGCATTACAACCAGGCCTACAAGAAATCGGCGCGCATCGTCGGCGACGTGATGGGCAAATACCATCCCCACGGCGACGCCGCCATCTATGACACCATCGTGCGCATGGCCCAGGATTTTTCCCTGCGCTATCCGCTGGTGGACGGCCAGGGAAATTTCGGCTCCGTGGACGGCGATCCGCCGGCGGCCATGCGCTATACCGAAGCCCGGCTGCACCGGATCACCAACGAGATCCTCAATGACCTGGACAAGGGCACGGTCGATTTCGTGCCCAACTACGACGGCTCGCTGACCGAGCCGACGATCCTGCCCTCGCTGCTGCCCATGCTGCTGCTCAACGGCACATCGGGCATCGCCGTCGGCATGGCCACCTCCATCCCGCCCCACAACCTGGGCGAACTGATCGATGCCTTCACGTATTTTGTCGACCATCGCGACGCCAGCGTGGCCGAACTGATGAAGATCATGCCCGGCCCCGATTTTCCCACCGGAGGCTTCATCTTCGGGCAGAACATGATCCGCACCGCCTACGAGACCGGCAAGGGCAGCTTCGTCGTGCGCGCCAAGGCCGTGATCGAAACCGACAGCAAGGGGCGGCAGAAGATCGTGGTCACCGAGATCCCCTACCAGACCAACAAGGCCAAGATCCTGGAGAATATCGCCGAGCTGGTGAAAACGAAGCGCCTGGAAGGCATTTCCGACCTGCGCGACGAGTCGGACCGCGACGGTCTGCGCATCGTCATCGAGATCAAGAAGGACGAGATCCCCGAAGTCATCCTGAACACGCTGTTCAAGCACACCCAGCTGCAGATCAGCTATTCGGTCATCCTGCTGGCCATCGTCAATCAGCAGCCGCAGCAGTTCACCCTGGTTGAATATTTCAATAATTTCCTGGGCCATCGCAAGGAGGTCATCCGCCGCCGCTCGCTGTTCGAACTGGACAAGGCCGAGAAGCGGGCGCATATCATCGAGGGCCTCAAGATCGCCCTGAACAAGCTCGACCTGGTCATCAAGATCATCCGCGGCGCGAAGAACCGTCCCGAGGCCAAGGCGGCCCTGATCGAGAAGATCAAGCTGACGGCGGTGCAGGCCGACGCCATCCTCGACATGCAGCTCTACCGCCTGACCGGCCTGGAGATCGAAAAGCTGGAAAACGAGTACATCGACCTGATCCAGCTGATCAACTACCTCAAGGAGCTGCTGGCCAGCGAGCGCATGATGCTGACCGTGATCAAGGAGGAGCTGCAGAAGGTCAAGGAGCAGTTCGCCGACAAGCGCCGCACCGAGATCGTCGAGAAGCAGCTGTCCGAGTTCCGCATCGAGGACATGATCAAGAACGAAGACTTCGTCATCTCTTACACGCGCAATGGCTACATCAAGCGCACCACGCTGAGCTCCTACCGCAGCATGAACCGCGGCACCATGGGCAAGAAGGGCATCGGACTCAAGGAGGAGGACGTCATTTCGCGGGTGTTCGTCGCCTCCGCCCACGACCACATCCTGGCCTTTACCGAGAAGGGGCGAATGTTCTGGATCAAGGTCTATGACATTCCCGAGGGCGACAGCGCCGGCCGCGGCAAGCCCATCAACCGCCTGATCGGCATCGGGGCCGAGGAGCGCGTCTGCTCGGTCATCAATGTGAAGGAGTTCCCCGAGGACCGCTTTGTCATGCTTTTCTCCAGGCAGGGATACGTGAAGAAGACCGCGCTGTCGGAATTTTCCCATCCGCGCATCAACGGCATCATCGCCGCCGAGGTTCCGGAGGGCGATCTGCTCCTGCAGGCGGTGATCACCTCGGGCGCCAGCGAAGTGATTCTGGGCACCTACCTGGGCAAGGCTCTGAAATTCAACGAGGCGAACGTCCGGCCCATGGGGCGCGGCGCCCGCGGCGTGACCGCCATCAAGCTGGGCAAGGGCGACTTCGTGGTCGGCGCCGACGTCATCAGCGCGGACGACAAGTACATCCTGACCGTGACCGAAAACGGCATCGGCAAGAAATCCGACCTGGCGCTCTACCGCCTGCAGAATCGCGGCGGCAAGGGGCTGATCAACATCAAGATCACCGAGAAGCTGGGCAAGGTGGTCGGACTGGTCACCCTCAACGACGACGACAGCGAAATCATCCTCTGCTCGGAGAAGGGGATCCTGAACAAGCAGGACACTTCGGAGCTGCGCGCCAAGGGACGGGCGACGCAGGGGGTGCGACTGGTCAATCTGAAGCCCGGGGACCGGGTCGTCGCCATTGAAAAAGTGAAGCGCGACGAGAAGTGATCAACGCGCCGCGAAGCGCCGGCAGTTCTCCGCGACCTGGTCCAGGATGTCCTGGAGGCCGCTGTTTTTGATGGCGGCGATCCTTTCCAGCACCCGGACGACAGCCAACGGCGTGTTGGTTTTCCCCCGCTCGGGCTCGGGAGCGAGGTAGGGGGAATCGGTCTCGCTGAGCAGGTGCGCCAGCGGGGTGGCGGCCACGACCGCCCGCAGCGCGTCCGCTTTCCTGAAGGTAACGATCCCCGAGATGGAAAGGAAATACCCCCGGCGCACGATCTCCCCGGCCGTCTCGATGTCGCCCGTATAGCAATGGAACACCACCGGCAGCGGGAATTTTTCCTGTTCCAGGATTCTCAGCACGAGCCCTTCCGCCTGGCGCGAGTGGATGACCAGGGGCAGCGAGCGCTCCCTGGCCAAGGCGACCTGACGGCGGAACACCCTTTCCTGGTTCTCACGGGTCGCAAAATCGTAATGAAAATCAAGGCCGACTTCACCCAGGGCCAGAACCGGACAGCGGTCCAGGAAAGCGAGCAGCCTGCCCTCGATCTGCGGCGAATAGCCGTCGGCCTGGTGCGGGTGGGCGCCGGCGACCGCGGCGAGGGCGCTGTGATAACCGAGGATCTCCGCCGTCAGCGCCAGGGATCTTTCGTCATGGGCGTCGGCCGCCGTGACCAAACGGTCGAATCCCGCCGCCAGGCAGCGATCGATGATGCGCCAGCGGTCGCTGTCAAAGCAGGCATCGTCGAGATGGCAATGGAAATCGATCGGCCCGGCATGTCCCATGGGGGGATTGTACCGCAAATCCCGCTCCCTGCCCAGCCGCCTGCGGCCGGGCTTGGCATCTCCGGCTCAAGTTGACGCCATCCCGGTGGAATCGTATAATGCTGGCGCGAAACGATCATGGTCATCGGCTTACATAAAAACAAGGTCGCGGCGATACTGAAGATCACCGAGGATCTCAACCGCATCAAGGACATCGATTCGCTCCTGGACCGGGTCCTGCTGGAGGCCCGGCGATTCTCCCGCGCCGACGCCGGCTCGATCTACCTGCTGGAAAACCAGAAATTGCGCATCAATTACGTGCAGAACGACACCCTGATGCAAAAGGAAAGCGGCAAGAAATTCCTTTACCAAAACCATGAAATCCCCATCAACGACAAGTCCATGGCCGGCTATGTGGCCATGACCCGCAAGCCGCTGATCATCGCCGATGCCTATGCCCTGAACGAAGCCGTGCCCTACGCCTTCAACCGTTCATTCGACGAAACGGCGCGTTACCGCACGCGTTCGGTGCTGACCGTGCCCTTGATGGCCAGCCGGAACCGGCTGACCGGGGTCATGCAGATCATCAATTCCCTGGATAAGGCGGGAGCGGCGGTCCCGTTCCGCAGTGAAGACGAGCTGGTGGTGGCCTATTTCGCCAACCACGCGGCCGGCAGCATCGAAAAGGCAAAGATGACCCGCGAGATCATTCTGCGCATGATCGGCATCGCCGAGCTGCGCGATCCCGAGGAAACCGGGGCCCACGTCAACCGCGTCGGAGCCTATTCGATCGAGATCTACTCCAAGTGGGCGGCGGATCACGGCGTGACGGAACCCGAGATCAAGCGCGTGCGGGACATCCTGCGCATCGCCGCCATGCTGCACGATGTGGGCAAGGTGGCGATTTCCGACACGCTGCTGAAAAAGCACGGCCCCCTTTCCCCCGCCGAGTACGAGCAGATGCAGCGCCACGTCATTCTGGGCGCGCGCCTGTTCAAGGATTCCACATCGGACTGGGACGACATGGCGGCCGAAATCGCCCTCAACCATCATGAGAAATGGGACGGCAGTGGCTACCCGGGCAAGGCGGTTGACGTCAGCGCCGATGATTGGCGGCCGGGGCCGGGTAAAAAGGGCGAGGAGATTCCCCTGTTCGCCCGCATCGTCGCCCTCGCCGACGTGTTCGACGCCCTGTCCTCGCCGCGGGTCTACAAGGAGTGCTGGGGCGAGGAGAAAACGCTGGCCTACATCCGCGACCAGAAAGGCAGGCAATTCGACCCCGAACTGGTCGATGTGTTCTTTTCGATCTACGACGTCATCCGGGCCATCCGGGGAAAATATGGCGAGCACTGAGCTGCCGGCCATTGCCGACGGGCCGGCCGGCGCCGACCTGCCCCTGGAGCGCATCGGCCGCCTGGCTCCCTTCAAGGTGAAGCGGTTTCTGCTGGTCGCCAGCCGTTACGATTTTTTTATGCTGGAGGAGGACGGCCGGCTGCAGGACCTGCTGCTGCAGACCTACCAGCACTGGAACCGGGGCTACGTCCCGCAATTCCTGCGCGTCAGCGGCGGCGATAACGCGCTGGAGACCATCCGCCGCGAGCCGTTCGACCTGGTGGTGACGGTCATGCGCCTGGGCGACATGGACCCCTTTTCTTTCGCCCGCCAGGCCAAGGAGATCGTTCCCGGCCTGCCGGTGATCGGCCTGGCCTACAACACGCCCGAGCTGAAACGCCTGCTGGATATGGACGACGGCAGCGCCCTGGAGAGGATCTTCGTCTGGCAGGGAGACAGCCAGGTGCTGCTGGGCATCATCCAGTTCATCGAGGACCGCCGCAACGCCGCCGGAGACACGCGGCTGGCCGGCGTGCAGAACATCCTGTTGATCGAGGATTCCATCGGTTTTTACTCCGCCTACCTGCCGCTCATTTTTTCCGTGCTGCGCGAGCTGACCCAGGGCCTGCTCAAGGAGGACCTTACCTTCACGCAACGGCTGCTGCGCCAGAACGCCCGGCCGCGCGTGCACCTGGCGGTGACCCATGAAGAAGCCGAAGCTGTTTTCGTGGAATTCCAGGACCACCTGCTGGGCATCATCACCGATGCCAGCTTTCCCCGGGGGGGGATCGTCGATCCCCAGGCCGGGGTGCGCTTCGCAAAAAATGTACTGGCCGGCAAGCCCCATCTGCCCGTCCTGCTGCAATCAAGCGATGAAGGAGCGGAGATCATGGCCGGCGAGGCCGGCATCCCGTTCCTGTCGAAGAATTCACCGACGCTGCTGCGTGACCTGAAGCGATTCCTCTCCAGCCATTTCGGCTTTGGCGACCTGGTGCTGCCGGGCGCCGGGCCGGAAGCGGAGACGCGGTTCGCTACCCTGGATCAGTTGTTCTCGGCCTGCGGCGACCTGCCCGACGAGCCCTTGCGGCAGGCGCTCGCCAGCGGCGATCTGGGCCGCTGGCTGCGCGCCCGCACCGAATTCGCGCTGGCCGATTCCCTGCAGGGGGATTTTGCCGCCGGCCCGCAGCCGGGAACCCGCCTGAAACGGCTGATCGCCGCCGACCGCGCCGCCAGCCGCCGCGGCGCCATCGTCCCCTATTCACGATCCTTCCATGAGGAGTATTCCCAGTTCAGCATCATCGGCTCGGGTTCCATCGGCGGCAAGGCCCGCGGGCTGGCCTTCATGGACCGCATCCTGGCCAGGCATTTCGATCGCGGGAAATATCCCGGGGTGACCATTTCCATCCCGCGCACGCTGGTGCTGGGGACCGACGTGTTCGCTGACTTCATGAAGGAGAACGATCTGTTGCCGCAGGCCGTCCTCGACCACAGCGAGAGCCACATGGCCAACCTGTTCATCAAGGCCAGCCTGCCGGGAAAGATCGTCGGCGATCTGCGCGATTTCATCCAGAACGTCAAGGTGCCGCTGGCCGTGCGCTCTTCCAGCCTGCTCGAGGATTCCCTCTATCAGCCGTTCGCCGGCATCTATGCCACCAAGATGCTGCCCAATGACCAGGATAGCGACGACATCCGATTTTTGAACCTGGTCAACGCCATCAAGTTCGTCTATGCTTCGACGTTCTTCCGCCAGGCCAAGGCCTATATCGGCAGCACCCCCCACCGGGTGGAGGAAGAACGGATGGCCGTCGTCATCCAGCCCATCGTGGGCCGTTCCCACCCCGACTGCCTCTACCCCGATTTTTCCGGCGTGGCCCGCTCCTACAATTATTATCCCGTCGGCCTGGCCAAGCCCGAGGACGGCGTGGTCCATGTCGCCCTGGGGCTGGGAAAGACCGTCGTCGATGGCGGCGTCTCCCTGCGCTTCACCCCGGCGTTCGCCGGCATCCTGCCGCAGTTCACTTCGATCAAAGAGATGTTCCAGTTCTCCCAGCGCGATTTCTACGCCGTGGCCATGCGCCGCGTGGCTTCGATCGCCTTCCTGGAAGAGGACCAATATTTGGTCAAGTACGGATTGGACAAGGCGGAGAAGGACGGGGTCCTGGATTACCTGGCGTCGACCTACTCGCGGGAAAACGACGCGGTCTATGACGGCATCGGTTCTCCCGGGCCGCGCATCGTCAATTTCGCCCATATCCTGAAGAACGGCGTCTTCCCCCTGGCCGCCATCGTGGAAGACCTGATGCGGCTGAGCCATGAGGCGATGAACTGCGCCGTCGAGGCCGAGTTCGCCGTAACCCTCGCCGGCCCGGACGTTTACCCCGCCCATTTCAGCCTGCTGCAGGTGCGCCCGTTGGTCGTGCAGGATGAACTGGTCCAGGTGGAGCTGGACGAACGCCTGCGGACCTCCGCTTTCTGCTTCAGCGACCGGGTCCTGGGCAACGGCGTCACCCGCGGATTGCGCGACATCGTGTTCGTCAAGCCCCAGGCATTCGCTGCCGCCAGCAGCCCGCAAATCGCCGGCGAGGTCGACCAACTCAACTCCCGGCTGCAGTCCGGGGAGATCCCCTATGTGTTGATCGGCCCCGGTCGCTGGGGCAGCACCGATCCCTGGCTGGGCATCCCGGTCAAGTGGAGCCAGATCAGCGGCGTAAAGATCGTGGTTGAGGTCAGCCTGCCCAACATGAACGTCGACCCCTCGCAAGGGTCGCACTTTTTCCAGAACATGACCTCGCTGCGCATCGGCTACTTCACGGTGCCCATGGCCCGCGAGCACGGTTTCATTGACTGGCCTTGGCTGCAAGGCCTGCCCGCCGCCTTCGAGACCGAGCACCTGAGGCATGTCCGCCTCGACGAGGCCCTGACGGTGATCATTGACGGCCGCAGGAGCCAGGGGGTCATCTTAAAGCCCGGAGCCGCGGCGGCCGCCGGTTGACATGGCCGGAATGCCGGAAGACCGTCCTGATTCCTCCAGGCGGCCGTTTCTGTTTGCCAGCGATCTGCATGGGTGCGAAGACCGGTATGACAAGCTTTTTGCGCTAGTGCTGAGCGAGCGCCCGGCAGCGGTTTTCCTGGGAGGAGACCTCCTGCCCTCGGGCGCGCTGCGCTTCGCCCGGAGCGCGCCCGGCGGGGAGGACTTTTTGGCCGGGTTCCTGTTGCCCCGCCTGAACTCGCTGCGCCGCGAACTGGGAGATGGCTACCCGCGCTTTTTCCTGATCCTGGGCAACGACGACCCGCGCAGCCAGGAAGCCGCTTTGATCCGCCGGGAAAAAGAGGGGCTGTGGCAGTATCTCCATGGCCGCAAGCTGTCGTTGGGGCCCTATGCCGTATACGGGTATGCCTGCGTGCCGCCCACTCCCTTCGCCCTCAAGGACTGGGAGCGGTACGATGTTTCGCGCTTCGTTGATCCGGGCTGCGTTCCCCCCGAGGATGGACGGTTCAGTTGCGAGGTCGCCGCGGAGGACAAAGGCTTTCCCACCATCCAGCAGGATCTGGAAAAACTGGCCGGCAGCGACCGGCTGGAGAACGCGCTGTTCCTTTTCCATTCCCCGCCCTATCAAACCGCCCTTGATCGGGCGGCATTGGACGGGCGGCAGGTCGACGGGGCGCCGCTGGACGTGCATGTGGGCAGCATTGCCGTGCGCCGCTTCATCGAGGCGCGGCAGCCGCTGGTCACGATGCACGGCCATGTCCACGAATCGCCCCGCCTGACCGGTTACTGGCGGGAAACGATCGGCCGCAGCCACTGCTTCTCCGCGGCGCATGACGGCCCCGAGTTGGCGGTGGTGAGTTTCGACCCGGCGCATCCGGCCGGGGCGATCCGGAAACTGCTGTAAACCGCAGCCAGGGGCCGAGGGCACGATTGAGTTCGCCGGCTTAGGGGATCATCTTGCCGCCGGCTCAAAGGTGCGCGTTCTTTTCCTGCGCCGCGGGTCTGGGAAACCGGGGGCGCGGGGTCAGTCGTTTTTCAAGGACAGCGGCCGCGCCGCGTCGGTGACCGCCCCGATCTTCACCGCGTAACTGGTTTTGTTGGCGATATCCTCGTCGGTCAGCAGGTGGTAGTCGATCAGCCCATTGGTTTGGTGGCCGGTGCGCGAAAAGTTGATTTCGGACAGGCACAGGCTCCAACCCTCCAGCCAGAGGCTGAGCTGCTGCTTCTGCTGGTCGCTGCCCTGGAAATGAATCAGCAGGTCGATGTCGCTGCCGGGGCCGGAGGTGGCATTCTTGGTGGAACCGAAGACGTACAGGGCCTTGACGCCGAAGCGCTTGCCGTCGAGCTGGCTGGCGATGCGCTCGGCCATGCGCAGCCGCCAGTGCCAGTGATCCTCGCTGGCGGTCTCTGAAGGCTCTTTCCTTTCCAGTGAATCGGCCGCGGCCGAGATCGGCGTGGCGATGAAGCCCAACGCCTCGCCCTGGTCGGCGTTCATCGCCACGCGCAGCACCTTGCCGCCGGTCACGTGGGGAACGTCGATGACGTGCACCGTGTCGGCCAAAGCGGAGGAATCCGGGAGAATCTCCGCCAGGTAGTTGCGCGACCCGAGCAGGAACTTCTCGTTGAACTCGATGCCCGGGTCGTCGGGATAGAGGGGCAGGTAGCGGATCGACGATTCGACCAGGTCCTGGAAGAAATGGGTGCCGAAGGACAGCTCGGGCACGTAATTGCCCTTCTTGCGGGCGATCTCGATCAGGGCCGCCGTGTTGTTGAAGTCCGAGTAGGTGACCGGCACGCCGAGCTTGATGTCGCCGCGGCTGCCCCAGCGCCCTGGGCCCATGAGAATGAACTGCCGCTTGGGCAGCAGGCTGTTCAGCTTGCCCACGACCCGGCCCACTTCAAGCATCTTCTCGCTGCTTTCCAGCTGGCCGTATTTGTCCGGGTCGACATAGACAATGTGGGTGATGTCGGGCAGCTTGCCGTTGGAGATGTAGCGGTTGGCGGAGAAGATGATGCGTTCTTCGGCGATGTCCTTGGGGATGGGGGTGGAGACGTTGCCGGCGGTGGACGCCTGCGGCCGGCACTGCAGCAGGAAGAGCTGGCGGCCGTCATGGGCAAACTCGATGTCCACCGGCGTGTTCATCTTTTCCTGCAGGGTCTTGAGGATCATCTGCAGCTGCTTGATGAACGGCGTGCGCGTGATCAGCCCCTCGAAGGTGACGAACAGGTTCGTCTGGTCGAAGTCGAGATGAACGGCCGACGGCGGGTAAATGTGCTCATCCTCGTAAACGGAAACGATCTTCTCGATTCCCTTGTACTCATGGCCGCACTCGCGGAGCAGGCCGGGGATCTCCTTGGTTTCGAAAGTGCCGGTTTTCAGGTTGATGACGTCGATGCGCCGCGGCGAGTAGCGCATGGTCTCTTCGGCGGTGACATTGACGCGCAGGTTGGGAATGCCCGGGGAAATCAGGATCGGGTAGTCGTCGCTGACCCGGTCCACGGCGCGGGTGCCCAGGCCGGGAACGAGACGGGCCAGCCCGTCCTCGCGCTTGATGCGCGAAGACCAGCGGAACTCGTTGTGGCTGAAAGCGACGCCGGCGAAGGCGGGGAAAAAGTAATCCCCCACTCTCTGGCCGACGACCTCCTGGATCATGATGCCCATCTCTTCGTGAAAGTCGAGCAGTCCTCGCTCGGCGCGGTACTCGATGGGGTCGGGGCCGAAGATGGAGGCGTACACTTCGGCGATGGCGTCGGTGAGGGCGTCCAGCTTTTCCTGCTTGGTCCCGGTGTTGGCCAGGAACAGGCTTTTGTATTTCCCGGAGAACGCCGTGCCCATGCGGTCCTCCAGCAGGCTGGAGCTGCGCACGATCAGCGGCCTGTCGCCCAGGTCGTCGAGGGCCATGGACAGGCCCTTGATGATCTCGACCGGGAAGTGCGAGTTCTTCATCAGCTGGATCACGTTCTGGTATTCCAGGCGGATCTGGTCGATCTCCTTGTACTTCTGCTCGTTCACCTCCTCCAGGTTGTTGTAGCTGAGAAAGCTCATGATGGCGTCGGTGGTGATGTACCAGGTTTTGGGATATTTCAACTCGCCCAGGACCTCGGCATGCTCTCCCGGCTGGGCGAGGATCTTCTGGGCCAGGAACAGGCCGGCGCTCTTGCCGCCCAGGCGGCCGTAGCCATTGGCGGGATAGATGATCTTCTGCACCAGGTCGTAGAAATGGCGCACCTCGATGTGGTTTTTGGCGATGTTGATGAAGTCGAGGTGGTCGGAGAAAAAGCGGCGGATCAACGACACGCGCAGCCCCTTCTCCATGGGCGGAGACAGTTCGTAGCTGCCGCCGGAAATGTAGTGGTAATGGGTGATGGCGTTGATGACGTCGACCAGGGGCATGTCGATGTTGTTGATGGCCTTGCTCAGGAAGCCGGCCTTGTCCTCCTGGATCCATTTCTGGATGTTGCCCAGGATCTCCTTGTCGGTCAGGTAGCGGGCGGCGATGCGGAAGGTCTTGTCGCTGAGTTCCAGCAGCTCCAGTTGCGAGCGCCGCTGGCTGGGGCGGTTGATGTCGTCGCTGATCTCGGCCTGGGAGGCGCCCTGGTCCTTGCTCAGCGACTTCAGCAGCTCTTTGGCTTCGGCGACGCCGCTCCAGAACAGGTGATAGACCATCTTGCGGCTCAAGTGGATGTACAGGTTCTGGTCGGTGCGCCGCAGCAGATCGACGATCACCATCCACTCCTTTTTGTTCTTCTCGCTGAGGTCCTTCTGGGCGGTCTCCCATTCGCGGGAAACCTGCTCGAGCTTCAAGTGCAGGATGGTGCGGCCGATGCGCTCGGCGATGGTTTGCAGCAGTTTGTGCTCGTCCTTGAGGAAGTAGCTGCCCTCGGTCTGCGGCACCTCTTTCGAGTAGGATACTTCGATGCTGCCGGCCAACTTGTCGTCCACCCGGATCTCGGCGCACTGAACGCGCGGCGATTCCTGGAACCCGGGACTCTGGTGGGTTTGATCGTCATAAATGATCCTGACCTGGCAGATCTCGGGGAACTGGTAGCCCGTGGGGATGGTCAGGATCAATTGGGCGAAAATCTCCTCCAGGGGCAGATTGGTCCGGGTCAGGAGAGCTTCGACCTGGTAGAGGCAGTTCAACTCCTTGGCCCGTTCGCGCATGTCATTGAGCAGCCTGTCGATCGAGTTCTGCGTTTCGCCCATGTTCCCCCCCTGCGGCGAAAATAAAAAAGGGGGCGTCCCGCGGACGCCCCCTGGTGTTACTTCTCGATTACACCCAGCCGCGCAGCTTGCAGGCCTGGGCGACGCGGTTGACGGCGATCATATACGCGGCGTCGCGCATGTAGACCTTTTTCTGCTTGGCCAGCCCGTAGACGGCGTGGAAGGCCGAGGTCATGATGTTGTCCAGCTTGCTCAAGACCTCTTCCTTGGTCCAGAAGTAGTTCATATTGCACTGGACCTGCTCGAAGTAGCTGCAGGTGACACCGCCGGCGTTGGCCAGGAAGTCGGGGATGACGAAGATGTTGCGTTTCTTGATCACCTCGTCGGCCTCGGGTGTGGTGGGGCCGTTGGCGCCCTCGGCGATGACCTTCACCTTGTCGGAGATCAGCTTGACGGTTTCGGCGTTGATCTGGTTCTCCAGGGCGGCCGGCACCAGGATGTCGGCATCCTGCTGGATCCAGGCCTGGGCGTCGGCTATTTCGTAGCCCAGTTCCTTGGCCTTAACCTTGTCGATGCCGCCGAACTTGTCGGTGATGCCCAGCAGCTGCTCCAGGTCGATGCCGCTCTTCTTGATGAACGTGTAGGACTTGCTCTCCTTCTGGTCCCAGCAGGAGACGCAGACGGCCTTGCCGCCGTACTCCTGGTAAAGCCGGACGGCGTACTGGGCCACGTTGCCGAAGCCCTGGAAGGCGGCGGTCGTTTTCTTGATGTCGATGCCCAGCTCGCGCAGCGCCTCGCGCAGGGTATAGATGACGCCGAAGCCCGTGGCCTCGGTGCGGCCCAGCGAGCCGCCCATGCCCACCGGCTTGCCGGTGATGAAGCCGGGGTACTTGGCGCCGGTCAGGCTCTCGTACTCGTCCATCATCCAGATCATGTGCTGGGCGTTGGTCATGACGTCGGGGGCCGGAACGTCCTGCAGCGGGCCGACGTTGCGCACGACCTGGCGCACCCAGCCGCGGCAGATCTGCTCCTGTTCGCGCTGCGACAGGTTGTGCGGGTCGCAGATGACGCCGCCCTTGCCGCCGCCCAGCGGGATGTCGACGACCGCGCACTTCCAGGTCATCCAGGTGGCCAGGGCCTTGACGGTGTCGATGGTCTCCTGGGGGTGGAAGCGGATGCCGCCCTTGCAGGGGCCGCGGCCGTCGTTGTGCTGCACGCGGAAGCCCTGGAAGATCTTCACCGTGCCGTCGTCCATCTTGACGGGGATGGCGAAATGGAACTCGCGCAGCGGGTTGCGCAGCAGGTCGCGGGTGGCCGGATCCAGGTCCAGCTTCTCGGCGACGTTGTCGAACTGGGTTTGGGCCATTTTGAAAGCGTTGAAAGATTTATCAGCCATGCGGGTTACCTCCTTGGGGTATATTTTGGCTGTGGATATTGTATCATGTTTCCCGGCGATTTGTAAATAGTTTATCCTGTAACGATTCGCGGCGGCCCGGCATCGCGCGGCCCCGGCTCCCGCCCTCAGGCAAAGGTAAAACGGTCCTTTGCGAAGTCGACATGAACCGCGGCGCCGGGGGCCAGGCGCCCCTCGAGGATCATCAGCGAAAGCCGGTCCTGGATCTCCTGCTGGATGACGCGGCGCAGCGGCCGGGCGCCCAGCTGCGGGTCGAAGCCGGCTTGGGCCAGGCGGGCGACGGCCGCCGGCGAAACGGTCAGGGCGATCTGCTGCGTGGCCAGCAGCTCCCGCAGGTGGCCGATCTGCAGCTCGGCGATGCGCTGGATATTCTCCGGCGTCAGCGGCCTGAAGGTGATGATCTCGTCGATGCGGTTGAGGAATTCGGGCTTGAAGTATTTGAACAGCAGCCCGTGCAGTTGGGCTTTCATGCGGTCGTAATCGCGTTCTTCCTGGATGATCTCCGATCCCAGGTTGGAGGTCATGATGACGATGGTGTTGGTGAAGTTGACGGTCTTGCCCTTGCCGTCGGTCAGGCGGCCGTCCTCCAGGATCTGCAGCAGAATGTTGAAGACGTCGCCATGCGCCTTTTCGATCTCGTCGAGCAGGATCAGGGAATAGGGCTTGCGCTTGACCGTTTCGGTCAGCTGCCCCCCCTCCTCGTAGCCGATGTAGCCGGGCGGGGCGCCGATCAGCTTGGCCACCGAGTGCTTTTCCATATACTCGGACATGTCGATGCGCACCATGGAGCGCTCGCTGTTGAAGATGAATTCGCTCAATGCCTTGGCCAGCTCGGTCTTGCCCACGCCGGTGGGGCCGAGGAAGATGAATGAGCCCAGCGGCCGGTTCGGGTCCTGCAGTCCGGCCCGCGAGCGGCGCACGACGCGCGCGACCGCATCGACCGCCTCGTCCTGGCCGACGACCCTGAGCTTCAGGATATCCTCCATGCGCAGCAGCCTTTCCCGTTCCCCGCCCAGGAGCTTGCTGACCGGGATGCCGGTCCAGCGCGAGACCACTTCGGCGATGTCCTCCTCGGTGATCTCCTCGGTCAGGATCTTCTTCTCCTTCTGCAGCGCGGCGAGCTGTTTCTGGATGAGTTCGCTCTGACTCCGGTTCTCTGGCAGCCGGCCGTACTGGATCTGCGAGGCCAGCTCGTAGTCATTGCGCCGCTCGGCATCCTGCTGCTGCAGGCGCAGCTTGTCGCTCTCCTCCTTGAGGTCGCGCAGCCGGTGGATCAGGTCCTTCTCCTTCTGCCAATGGCTGCGGATCTGGTCGCGCGCAAGTTTCCGTTCCTCCAGATCGGAAAGCAGCGCCTTCAGCTTGGCTTTGGCATCGGGGCTGTTCTCCTTCTTCAGCGCCTGGCGTTCGACCTCCATCTGCGTGATGCGCCGTTCCAGCTCGTCGAGCTCCTCGGGCAGCGAGTCCATCTCGATGCGCAGCCTGGACGCCGACTCGTCGACCAGGTCGATGGCCTTGTCGGGCAGGAAACGGTCGCTGATGTAGCGGTGGGACAGGGTGGCGGCGGCGATCAGGGCGGCGTCGGTGATCTTGATGCCGTGGTGGATCTCGTATTTTTCCTTCAGGCCGCGCAAAATGGAGATCGTCTCCTCGACGGTCGGCTCCTTGACCAGCACCGGCTGGAAACGCCGCTCCAGCGCGGGATCCTTCTCGATGTGCTTCTTGTACTCATTGAGGGTGGTGGCGCCGATGGCCCGCAGCTCGCCGCGCGCCAGCGCCGGCTTGAGCATGTTCGAGGCGTCGACGGCACCCTCGGCGGCTCCGGCGCCGACGATGGTGTGCAGCTCGTCGATAAAGAGGATGACCTGTCCCCGGGCATCGGTCACTTCCTTGATCACCGCCTTGAGCCGGTCCTCGAACTCGCCGCGGTACTTGGCGCCGGCCAGCAGCCCGCCGATGTCCAGGCTGACGACTTTTTTATCCTTGAGCATTTCCGGCACGTCGCCCTGGACGATGCGCAGGGCCAAGCCCTCGGCGATGGCGGTCTTGCCCACGCCGGCCTCGCCGATCAGCACCGGGTTGTTCTTGGTGCGTCGCACCAGCACCTGCATGACGCGGCGGATCTCCTCGTCGCGGCCGATGACCGGGTCGAGCTTGCCGTCGCGGGCCAGCTGCACCAGGTCGCGGCCGTAGCGCTTCAGGGCCTGGAACTTCTCCTCGGGGCTGGGGTCGGTGATGGTGCGGTTGCCGCGGATCTCCATCAGCGCCTTCAGAAAGGCGTCGCGGCTGACGCCGAAACGCTTCAGCAGCCTGGAGGCGGCCTCGTTGAGGTCCATGATCGCCAAAACCAGGTGCTCGGTCGAGATGTATTCATCCTTGAACTGGCCGGCAATGGTGCGGCCCTGCTGGAGGGCTTTTTTCAACGCGCTGCCCAAGTACGGTTCGGCTCCCTGCACCTTGGGCAGGCGGGCGATCTCCTGGTCCAGCGCTGCGCGCAGCGGCGCTTCGTCCGCGCCGACCTTCTTGAGCGTTTCGTTGACGATATTCTCCGGCACGGCCAAAATGGCCTGGAGCAGGTGCAGCGGCGCGATTTCCTGGTTGCCGTGCTCCCCGGCCAGGCGAATGCTGTCCTGGATGGCCTGGTCGGCCTTCAGCGTGAATTGCTCTTGGTTCATGGCGCCTCCAATCTCCCGTATTATATAATAACTCGCTGCCGGCTTGGCAAGCCGTCGCCGTTTCCGGCCCCTTTTGACAAAGTATTTTTAACATTATATCATGGTGACCGGCTTCATAAAGGAGGAATCATGTCGCGAAACGCTTGGCTGTCCCTGATTTTAATTTGCCTTTTCTCCGTCCCCATCATCGCCGGCACGCTGGCGGGAGTCACCCTTCCCGATGCCATGGATCTCGACGGCCAGCAATTGCTGCTCAACGGCATGGCCCTGCGCAAAAAAGTCGTGTTCAAGGTCTATGTGGCCGGTCTCTACCTGGCGGCCCGGGAAAAGGACGGGGCCAGGGTCCTGGCCGACGACGGAGCGCGCTGCACGGTCATGCATTTCCTGCGCGGCGTCAGCGCCAACCAGGTCAACGAGGCGTGGTACGAGGGGCTGGAAGCCAATACGCCTGGCCACAGCGATGAATTGAAGAAGCAATTCGACGAGTTGGCCGCCTTGATGGAGCCCTTGAAGAGCGGGGACAAGCTTGTCTTCGCCTACAGGCCCGGCGTGGGCACCGAGGTCAAGGTCAAGGGCAAGGTGAAGGGAACGCTGGCCGGCAAGGCTTTCGCTGATGCCCTGTTCGCCTGCTGGATCGGACCGAAGCCGGGCCCGGGCGAGAAATTCAAGGCCGGACTGCTGGGCCTGTAACCCGGGAGCGATCACTTCATGGCCGCAGCGGTTGAAAGCCAGGGGAAAAGTTCACTCTATGAGGGGAAACCCAGGCCGCCTTCCCATGGTTCAAGAAGGGTTGTGCGCCCGCTGCTGCTTCTGGCCGGCCTGGTCCTCGCCCATTTTCTGAACCTGTTCATGCAGTGGACGCTGATCAGCGGCGAGTTGTCCCGGAAGCCTTCTTTCCAATCCCCGGAATACTCGTTCCTGGGCTTTGCGCCGCTGCACCAACAGGAGATCGCGGCGATCGGCCGCCTGCCGAACTCGGCCCCGGCGGGCCGGATCTTCGCTTTTTTCGATCTGCTTCACCCCGCGGTCTTCATGGTGTGGAACAATGCCGGCGAGGAGGAATTCTTTGACCTGGGACCGGTCCTGGTCGCCCTCCCCGCCGGGGCCAGCCGCATCGCCTTTCTACCGGGATCCATTTTTTTGCTCAGCCAACGGGAGAAGTCGGTGGCGAGGGATTTTGCCGGATCGATCGGAGGCGGTATCCTGGCCCGCGCCCTGAACCAAGATGACTCCAGGAACGGAACCCTGCCGGGATCGTTCGTCGTCAAGGCGGCGGAACGATCGCCTTCCTTGCGTATCCCCTACCTGGTCTATTTTTACCTGCCGCTGCTGCTGATCATCATCGCCGTGGCCACGTCCGGCGCCGGCATGGCCATGGCCTTTTTTTATTATGCCGGGATGTTCCTGCTTTTCGATTTCGAGAAGCTGTTCGTCACCATTCCCCTGGCCTGGCTGTTCAATGCCCTGGGCATTGAACTCGCCGCTCCCTGGATCAAAGTGCTGGCCGGGGCCATGGCGCTCTTTTTTCTGGCCGCGGCCGTGTACGGATGGCTGCGCTGGCAGGTCAGGGAAATGACGCCCAGCGGCAAGTGGCTGGCCTGGTTCTTCGCTCTACTGCCGTTGGCCCTGTTTTTTTGAACGCCCGCCGGGCTCGGTTTTTTCTCTTTTCAGGATGTCGATGACCCGCTTGACCTGCTGCAGCTTGTCGATGGGGGCGACGAGGATGCCGTTGGCCGTGTCGATGACCGCGACCCGTTCCAGGCCGATCACGGCCAGCGGTTTTTTGCCGCAGGAAAAAATAAGCGAATTATGGGCGTCGATGGCGATAGCCCGGCCGCGGCTTACGTTGCCCAGGGAGTCCTTTTCGTTCATTTCATAGACCGAAGACCAGGAGCCGACGTCATTCCAGGCGAAATCGGCCTTGAACATGACCGCTTCCTTCATTTTTTCCATCAGGGCGTAATCGATCGACTCGGGGGTCAAAGCCTTGTAATCCTTGGCGAATCGGCCCTGCTGGCCGTATGAGCGCTCGAGTTTCAAGTATTGCTTCCCGTAATAGGGGCAATATTTCATGATGAATTCCTTAAAAAATGACAACCGATAAATGAACATCCCGGAATTCCAGTAATAATTTCCTTTTTCCAGGTATTCGGTCGCAGTTTTGTGGTCGGGCTTCTCTTTGAAGCAGCGGACCGGATAAAAATCCCCTTTACGCTGGCTTTCAGTGAAATGGATGTAGCCATAGCCGATATGCGGTTCACTGGGCTTGATGCCGGCGGTGACGATGCAGCGGTTCTCCGCGTGCTCGAGGGCGGCGGTCAGCTGGGCGGCGAAAGTTTTGTCGTCGGCGATGTAGTGGTCGGCGGGGACCACGAGCAGATGGGCGCCGGGGTCGATGCGCGAAAGGACGATGTTGGCTTGAATGAGCGCCGGGGCGGTATTGCGCGGTGCCGGCTCGGCAATGAAATTACGGCGGGAAAAGCCCGGCAGGCAATGGCGTACGGCCGGCAGGTATTTCCGGTCGGCGATGACGAAGATGTTCTGCGCCGGGATGAATTTGCGCAGGCGGCCGTAGGTCTGCGTGATCAGCGGCCGTTTGCCGACCACCGGCAGAAACTGCTTGGGCTTTTCGCCCGTGCTCCAGGGCCAGAAGCGCGTCCCCTGCCCGCCGGCCATGATCAGCGCGAAATGGTTCTTTTTCATGGTGATAAAGTAGCACATCAGCGCCCGCATGACAAATGGCCGGGCGGTTGTGTTTTCCTGATTTCCATGCTACCGTTGGCGTGAGCGATATCGTTCAGTGAGGAAGGCATGATTAAAAAAATAGAGAAGCCGGCCATCATCGCCGCGGCGGGGGACAGGAAAAAACTGATCCAGGAATATTTCGGCCTGGTGAATTCCCAGGATGAGAGGGTCAGCATTGCCGTGATGCACAGCCCGTCGGGCTGGGCCGAACCGGGGCAGATGCCCGAATTTGACGAGTACACCGTTGTTTTGAAGGGCGTGCTGCACGTCATCTCCCATCAGGGCATGTTCGACATCCGGGCCGGCGAGGCGATCCTGGTGCCCAAGGGCGAGTGGGTGCGCTACAGCACCCCGGGTCCCGAGGGGGCCGAGTATGTCGCTGTCTGTCTGCCCGCCTTTTCCACCGCCGCCGTCCACCGCGACGAATAGGCGCCGGCGCCCGGTCCTTGTTGACTATTTGCGGATCCCCCTATAAAATCAGGCCAAGCGCTGCAACCGGAGCTTCGCCTGCAGTGCCAACGCACATGGACGAAAAAACCGTAGGCAAAAGCATCTATTTTATCGCCCCCTCGACCCGATTGACGGTGCGGGACATGCCGTTGTTGAAGAACACCATCCATCTCATGCGCACCGGCATGGGCAGGGGCCATGTTGTTCTGAGCGCCCATTTGTTCACCCGCGACGAGAAGATCGCCCATGTCACCGCCTCGGTCACGGAAAGATCCCGGGAGTTCAAGGCGGCCATCCGCGAGCACGACGTCATTGTCTCGATCGCGGGAGGGACGGGAGCCGAAGACCTGCTGCTCACCCTCGACCGGGCCGATTTTCGCGCGATCAGAAAAAGGCGCCCCCTTTTCATAGGTTTTTCCGATTTTTCCTTCCTGTTGAACGAGGTGTATTCCCGCTGCCGGGTCCCGGGAATCCTTTTCCCCTGCCTGAGGCTGAACGAGGGCAATGTCGGCGAGATCATTTCCCTGATCCAGGGCGACGAGATCGCCTACCGCGGCTCCGCCTGGCTGGCGGACCCGCCGCCAGGGACGGTGAGCGGAATTCCCATCGGCGGCAACCTGACGACCTTTGTCAATTTCCTCAACCGCCTGAACCCGCCGCGGCTGGGTTGGCGGGACCATGTCCTGTTCATCGAGGACGTCGGCATCGACATCGAGGACCTGCACCGGCTGCTGGCGGCGTTGCGGCGCCACCGGGTTTTCAGGAGCATCCGCGGCCTGGTGATCGGGTCATTGGCCGGCGACCTGAACACCCCGGCGGGAGGCGAATTCCAGGAGCAGGCGCTTCATTTCATCATGGCCTATCTTGCCGGCGTCCTGAAGAAGCGCCGGGAACAGGGCTCCCCCTTGCCGATCATGGTCATGCGCGAATTCGCTCACGATACCACCCGCGGCCTTCCCGCCGTCCCTGTCGGCGGCCTGGCATCCCTCTCCGCTTCCCTGGATGTCGCCTTTCGCCTCGGCTGAGAAAATACCCATGGCCATGAAGGAGCTTCTGGTCGTCATCCCGCACAGCGGCATCCTGATCCCGGCCGAGATCCCGTTGGCCTGCCTTTCCGGGCATTTCCCGCAAATGGCGCGCAACGTGGACTGGTACACCGATTGGCTCTATGATTTTCGCGACCTGCTGGACAACCGCCAGATCGTCTTTCCCTACTGCAGCCTGATTCTGGAGGCCAACCGCCACCCGGATCAACTGGACGACTGCGTCCCCCTGCGCGACGTGCTCGGGCAAGCGGTCTACCAGAGCGGCCGGGAGCCGGGGCGGGACCTGCGCCGGGCCCTTGTCGACAAGTACCTGCGGCCCTTCCATGCGGCCATTGCCGGCCATATCGCCGCCGGAGCCGGATTCCTGCTCGACGGCAACTCCACCGTGACGGCCCGGGGCATGGCCGACAACCAGATCGATATCATGAATTTTCAGCACTCGGCGCTCGATGACGGCCCGGTCCATTTCTCTCCCCGAGAGTATGCCGAAGCGTATGCCGAAGAGCTGAGGCTGCGCCTTCCCGAAGCAAGAGTCACGGTCAACGCTTCTGAATATTTCCATGTCTACGGCCATGTGGCTGCCGCCCATTCCGTGAACGCCAGGGTCGGGACGGGCAAGCGAGTCCCGGCGCTGGTCCAGGAGACCAATATGCGCCTCTTCACCCATCCCGACCACACACCCGACGTGAACGCTCTCAACCGCCTGCGCGAGGCCTTTGCCATTTCCCTTGCCGCCTCCTGGGAGCGTGTCCGTTGATGCCGTTTGCGGTTTTTTGAAAACCAGGGTGGTTGTACTATAATGGCGCCATGCCCAGGAAGATCGCCGTTGTCGTGCAGCGCTACGGCTTGGAGATCAACGGCGGGGCCGAGTACCATGCCCGCCTGATCGCCGAGCGGCTGAACCGCCATTTCGCCGTCGAGGTCTTCACCACCACCGCCAGCGACTATGTCACCTGGGCCCACCACTACCCCGAGGGGCGGGAGGAGCTGAACGGCATCCCGGTACACCGCTATCGCGTGCGCAAACCCCGCGACCCGGAGGCGTTCGGCCGCATCCAGAAACTGGTTTTCGAGGAAGAGCATCTTTTGGCCGACGAGATCCGCTGGCTGGAGGAGGAGGGGCCGCTGGTTCCCGGGTTGCTCAACGACCTGGAGAGGCGGGAAGGAGAGTTCGCCCATTTCCTCTTCTTTTCCTATCGCTATTATCACTCTTTTCACGGGGTCAGGCGCTTTCCCGCCAAGGCCATCCTTGTCCCCACCGCCGAGCACGACCAGGTCATTTACCTCGACCTGTTCAGGGATTTTTTCAACCTGCCGGCGGCCATCGTCTACAATTCGCCGGAAGAAAAGGATCTGATCAACCGCATGTCGGGCAACCATGCCGTCGCCGCCGACGTGGTCGGGGTCGGCTCCGAGGTCCCGGATGAATTCGATGCCGCGGGCGCCCGCTCGCGCCTGGGCATCGACGGCCGCTATGTCGTGTACATCGGCCGCCTGGACGAGAACAAGGGCGTTCCCGAGCTGTTCCGTTTTTTTATGCGGCTGCATGCCGAGGGAAAATCGGATTTGAAGCTGGTTCTGGTCGGCAAAGCCTATGTGCCGGTCCCCGACCATCCCGGCATTGTCCACGTGGGCTTCCAGGAGGATCGGGAAAAGTACGGCCTGCTGGCCGGGGCCGAATTCCTGGTCATGCCCTCGCAGTATGAGTCGCTCTCGATGGTGGCGCTGGAGGCCTGGGCAACGGGCAAGCCGGTGCTGGCCAACGGCCGCACCGAGGTGCTGCGCGGCCAGTGCCGGCGCAGCAACGCCGGGCTGTGGTACGACGATTACGATGAGTTCCGGGCGGCATTCCTGGCCCTGGGCAACGATGCCGCATTGCGCCAGCAACTCGGGGCCAACGGCAGGGATTTCTTCCAGAAGAATTATTCCTGGGAGATCATCGAGGCAAAGTACCTGCGCCTTCTGTCGCGCCTGGACGCCGGGGTTGGCGTGCCGGGCCCCTGAAGCTGGGCACCGGGTGGCTATGGCAGGAGCTGATATTTCTTGATCTTGGCCAGCAGGTTCACCCGGGAGATCCCCAGGAGTTTCGCGGCCTGGCTCTTGTTGCCCTGGGTGTGGGCCAGGGCCCTCTTGATGTGTTCTTTCTCCATCTCGATCAGAGAAAGCGGTGGCGCTCCGGCGCCGCTCATCTCGGGGGCGGGGGCGCTCTCCAGGAAATAATGGGGCAGGGAGCGCCTGTGCAGCTCGGGCTCCGATTCAATGATCACGGCGCTGTTGATGATATTCATCAACTCACGCACGTTGCCCGGATAGTCGTAGCGGCACAGCAGGCGCATGGCCGCGTCCGAGATTTTCTGGATGGCCTTGCGGTTCTGTTCGTTGAAGAGCTTCAGGAAATGCTGGCAGAGGAGCGGCACGTCCTCGCGGCGCTCGCGCAATGGCGGCAGGTACACCGAGCTCATGTTCAGGCGGTAGAACAGGTCCTTGCGGAAGTTGCCTTTCTTCATTTCACTCAGCAAATCCTTGTTGGTCGCGGCGATGATGCGCACGTCGACTTTCTGATTCTTGGTTGATCCCAGGCGGAAGAATTCCCCCTCCTGCAGGACGCGCAGCAGCTTGACCTGGATGGGCAGCGCCAGCTCGCCGATCTCATCAAGGAACAAGGTGCCCCTGTCGGCCTCTTCGAGAAATCCCTTCTTGGCCGTGCCGGCCCCGGTAAACGCCCCCTTGTCATGGCCGAAGAATTCCGAGGCGAACAGCTCGTTGGCGAAGACCCCGGCGTTGACGGCGACGAAGCTTTTGTCGCGGCGGCGGCTGATGCGGTGAATGGCCTTGGCAATCAGCTCCTTGCCGGTGCCGCTTTCTCCCCAGATCAGGATGCTGTTGTCGGGCTGAGCCATTTTCTCGACCATTTGAAAGATGCGCAACATTTCCGGGTTCTGGGTGATGAAGCCCTGGAAGGCCTCGGGGAAGCGGAGCTGCTCGCGGGTCAGGGCGGCCGCGTCCGCCTGGGCGCTGCGGTCCTTGCGGCTTTCCAGCAGGGTGGCGATGATGGCCAGCAGCTGGTCGTTGTCTACCGGCTTGGTCAGGTAGTCGAAGGCCCCGAGCTTCATGGCCGAGACGGCCGTTTCGACGTCTTCAACACCCGTCAGCACGATCGTTTCGATCTCGATGCCGTTTTCCTTGATGAAGCGCAGGATATCCAGCCCGTTCACCTCGGGCATGTCCATATCCAGGAGCAGCAGTCCGTAGACGTTGCTCTGGAGCTTGGCGTAAGCCTGGCGGCTGTCGGCCAAGGTGGTAACCTCGTAGGTTCCCGTCTGCAGCAGCATGATGTGGAGGTAGTTCAGGACGGCCTGGTCGTCGTCGATGACGAGAATTCGCTTCATGGCAGGTCCCTGGGCCCGACGGGGAGCCGGATGGAAAACGCCGTGCCCGCGTTCACCTCGCTTTCCACTTCGATCCGGCCGCGGTGTTCCTGGATGATGCCGTGGGCGATGGACAAGCCGAGCCCCGTTCCTCCCTCTTCGGGCTTGGTGGTGAAGAACGGCTCGAAGATGCGCCTCATGGTCTTTTCATCGATCCCCTTGCCGTTGTCGCGAATGCGCAGGAGGTTCTCGTTCGCCTCCTTCAGATGGGCGGTACGGATCTCGATTGCGCCCATCTTGCCCTCCATCGCCTGGGCGGCGTTGATCAGCAGGTTGACCACCACCTGCTCCAGGCGCTGGAAATTGCCCTGGATGTGGGGCAGGCCCTCTTCGAGATCCAGGGTGATCTTCGCCTTGCGGCTGATCTGGTTGGCCACCAGGCGCAGGCAGTTGTGAACGATCTCGTTGAGGTCGACTTCCTCGTTCAGGGTGCCTTCGTCCTTTTTGGCGAACCGCCGCAGCCCCTCGACGATGGCCTTGATGCGGTTGGCGCCCAGGGCCATGTCGTCCAGCAGAACCGGGATGTGGCTGCGGAAGACCTCATATTTCAGGCGGGCGATCTGCAGGTCGGGCTGCCGGCCGGCCTGTTGGTCCAGGATGGGCAGAATGTCCTTCACCGCCTCCTGGAGGATCGTCACGTTGCCGCGAATGAATGTGTTGGGATTATTGATCTCGTGGGCGATGCCGGACACGAGCTGGCCCAACAGCGTCAGCTTGTCGGTCTGCATCAGCTGCAGCTCCATGTTTTTCTGCCGGGTGATCTGCCGGGAAAACTCCAGCACGCCGTCGACTTCCCCGTGCTCGTCGAAGATGGGGTAAGCCTGCAGCAGGTAATAATCGTCGCCGTACTTGCCCTCCAGGGTGACGGGTTTCTTCTGCTGGAGCACCATGGCCCCGGCGCAACGGGGACAGGGAGCGTCCAGCTGAAAAATCCGGGCATGGCACTTGCCGCCGCAGATCCCCTCTCCGCCGTTGGCCATGGTGATGCGGAAGGCGCGGTCGATCAGAATGACCCGGTCGCTGATGGCGTCGAACACCGTCTGTAGTTTGTTGTTGCTGTCATTCAGCTCCTCGGTCAGGGCCACGAGTTCGGCGTTCTTCTTGATCAGCAGGTTTTTCTGGTTTTCCAGGGAGGCCGTGCGCCGCTGGACGGTCTTCTCCAGGTTTTCGTTCTGCTCGATCAGCTTGCACTCCAGTTCCTTGCGCAGGCGGATGTCCTTGTACACTTCTTCGATGCAGCAGCGGCCGTCGATGTCGACCAGGATGAACGAGCCGATGACGGGGCACTCCTTGCCCCGCGAGTCGATCAGGCTCATTTCCATGCCGCCGAGAAATCCGTGCCGCTTCAGCTTCTTGAAAACGTATGGGCGGATGCGTGGAATGTTGGCGTACAGCTTGTCCTTGACGAAATTCAATTTGACCGAGCCGTCCTCGGGATAATGCAGCATGCGGTAGAAGGCGCGGTTGGCTTTCAAGACGTCCCCGTTCATCTCCGAGATGACGATGCCGTCGGGGGCGTTTTCAAACAGGTCCTCGAAGCGCTTCTCTGATTTTTGCAGCTCCCTGCTCTGGGCTTTTACCCTCTCCTTCAGGTTGCCCACGTACTTGTTTAGCTCGAGCTGCATGTCGTGCTTCTCGACCGCCTTGGCGATCATGCGGGCGACTTCGTGGATGAACTGGCCCTTCTCCTGGAGTGCTTCCCGGCCCTTGCGGTAGCTCACCCTGACGCAGCCCCGGCTGCGGCCGTTGACCACGATGTCGGCCTGCAGGACCGAGCGGGGCTTCCTGGCCGGGGCCGCCTGCGCGGGGTATGTGGTCCGGTCGAGGACGATGGCGCCGCGGGCCAGGTCGGGGGCCAAGAAGCCCTTGACCAGGCTGGCCGCCGCGCTCGCCAGGATTTTCGGCAGGGTCTTGCCCGATTCGACCCGGGAACTGATGGCGTATAGGCACTCCAGTTCCTTGATCCGCTCCTGGAGGCTATGCCCGGGAGAGGTGGTGCCGTCCGCAGGGTTCATGGCCGGAGACCGAACCGTGAGGATTTTTTTGCCGCCCATCGTCTCATGGCGTGGTCTTGCCGCGGAGGCGCTGCGCGTATTGGTCGCTGGAAAGCAGGCGCGCAGCTTCTTGGCGGCAGGGAGCCGGATCCAGCGTCAAGGGGAGGAAACAGGCTTTTCCCGAGCGGGTGGCGAAATGCTCCTGGAAAAGGGGGTCTCCCCAGAATCCGCCGCTGGCAACCCCCCGGTAATGGGGGTTGGCCAGGGCAATTTCCGCGGCCAGCCCCTCGATGGTGGCCGGCCCCAGGTCCGTGCCCGCCCGGGCGGCCAGGCCGGCGATGATCTCCAGATTGGTCCACCCCGACGGCGGCGGCACGAAGGGGGGGCTGTGCTGAACGCGGCGGTCGCAGGCCGTGAAGGTTCCCCCGCTTTCCAGGGGCGACGACAGGGGCAGCACCACGTCGGCTTCCTGGGCGGTGGCGGTCGGGAAAAAATCAACGACCAGCTTGAAATCCAATGCGGCGAGCAGGTCGCCGCCATGCGGCGCTGCCAGCGGGTCTTCGCCGAAGACCAGCAACGCCTTGATCTCTCCCTTTTTCAGCAAGGCCAGGACGTCGGCCGGCTGGAAGATCCGCTGCAGGGGTACGCCCCACAGGGCGGCCAACCGCTCGATGCTGGCCAGGTCGCTGTGGGCCGATCCGGGCAGGGAACGGCTGTCGACCCCCATGTCCAGAAGGCCTTGGGAGTTGGCATGGTCGCGGAGTAGGATCAGCCCGCTTCCGGGGCGGCCCGCCTTCCCTTGCTGCAGCAGCAGGCCGCCCAGGGCGCGGAGGTCATCGCGCGATTTTTCCAGGACGTGGTCCATCCCGTATACGATCACGATCCGCTCGGCCCGGCCCAGGAGATCGACCGCGCGGGCAAATTTCTCCTCCTGAACCCCGGTGCGGGCAACGACGAACGGCCCGTCGCAGGCGGCCAGGGAGTCGCGGTAGGCGGCGAATCCCTCGGTGCGCCCATCAATGAATTGGCGATCGATCTGTTGCCGCTCGATCAGGGCGTGGGCCAGACCAGCCACCAGGATCGTGTTCGCGCCCCTTTTGGGATCGAGCCAGAGGTCGGCGATTTTGCTCAAGGCGGTTTCGGAGGAGCTGACGACGAGCAGGCGGGAGCCGCTCTTCATCGCTTCCTTGATTTTCAGCTCGGCGATCAGGTTCTTTTCGGTCAAGTCGGTGTTAACGGCCAGGATCACGTCGGCTTCTCGCAGGTCGTCCATGGTCGCGGTGGAGACGGTGAGGCCGAACATCTCGTCGAGGGCGTCCAGGTCGCGGCCGTTGAGCAGATGGCTGAAGCTGCCGATGCGGTTGGTCTTAAGCCCGGCACGCGCCCATTTTTGCAGCAGGTAGAGCTCCTCGTTGGCCAGGCGCGGCGAGGCGCAGACGGCGACGGCACCGGGGCCGTGCGCGGCCATGACGGCGTGCAGGCCGGCGGCGGCCTGATCGAGCGCCTCCTCCCACGTGGCGGCACGCATCCCGGTTGACGTCTTGAGCAGAGGCTGGCGCAGCCGCTTTTCGTCTAGAAGGTAGCGGTAGCCGAAGCGCCCCTCCAAGCACAAGTAGCCCTTGTTGTGCGAAGCGTCGACACTGCCGGCCACGGCGTATAGATCGGGGGTGAACACCTTGTAGGACAGGACGCAGCCGAGCGAGCAGAAATGGCAGACCGCTTCGTGTTTCGTGCCCGCCCAGGGGCCGGGCTTGACAAAGGGCAGCTTCTCGGCGATGGCGCCGGTGGGGCAGGCGGCGATGCAATTGCCGCAGGAAATGCAGTTGGTCTCCAGGAGCTTCTTCTCCATGGAGGGACGCACCACCGACTTGAAGCCGCGGTAGACGAAGCCCAGCGCCGAAACCTGCAGGATCTCCGAGCAGGTGCGGACGCAGCGACCGCAGGCGATGCATTTGTTGGGGTCGAGGGCGATGAACGGGTGCGCTTTGTCCACTTTGTATTTTCTTACTTCGCCCACGAATTTTTCGATATCCACCCCAAAATCCACGGCGAGCTTGCGCAGGTCGCAGTCAAAATATGCGGAGCAGCCGCATTCCAGGCAGCGCCCGCTTTCCTGGTGCGCCTGGCCGCGGCTGAAGCCGAGTTCGACCTCAGCGAATGTTCTCGCCCGCTCGGCCGCGGGGAGCTCCGGCATTTTTTCCTTGCTGATCTTGGAAAATTCGACGAAATCGCTGTCGGGAATGTCCCCGAAAGCCTCCTTGCGGCTGATGAATTCCTTGCGTTTGCCTTCGGCCTTGCCCGTGCGGACAAAGTGGTCGATGGCGTTGGCCGCGATCTTGCCGTGGGCGATGGCGTCGATGGCCACGGCGGGGCCGGTGGCCATGTCGCCGCCGGTAAAGACACCGGGCAGCGAGGATTCGAAGGTGCTCTCGCTGTAGACCAGCGTGTGGTGGCGGGTCGCCTTGAGCAGCGGGTCTTTCTCGAGCCCGCACAGGTCGACGTCCTGGCCGATGGCCGAAACGACGAAGTCGCACGGCAGCCGGTACTCGGAGCCGGCTTTCGGCACCGGGCTGCGGCGGCCGCTGGCGTCGGGCTCGCCCAGTTCCATGCGGATGCAGGTCAGGGCCTCCAGCCGGCCGTTCTCGCGCGTCAGTTCGATGGGAGCGGCCAGCTCGACCAGCTCCACTCCCTCCTCCAGGGCGGCCTCGATCTCCATCGGGTGGGCGGGCATCTCCTTGCGGGTGCGGCGGTACAGGAGCGTCACTTTTCCGGCTCCCAGGCGCTTGGCCGTTCGCGCGGCATCGATGGCCGTATTGCCGCCGCCGACCACGACGACGCTGCCGAAAATCTCGGGTTTTTTGTCGCCCTGCAGCTGCCAGAGAAAATCGATGCCGCTGAGCACGCCCTCGGTCTCGTCCTCTCCCGGCAATCGCATTCCCTTTGCCTTCTGGGCGCCGAACGCCAGGTATACGGCGTCGAAGCCCTGCCGCTTCAGGTCGGCGATGGATAAGTCTTTCCCCAGCGCGGTCCCGGTCTTGACCGTCACGCCCAGGCCGGTGATCCAGCCGATCTCCTTGTCCAATTCGGCCTTGGGCAGGCGGTACTCGGGGATGCCGTAGCGCAGCATGCCGCCCAGATGGGGCGCCTTTTCGAACAGGCTGACGGCATAGCCCTTGAGGATCAGGTAATAGGCGCACGTCAGTCCGGCCGGACCTCCCCCGACGACCGCGATCTTTTTTCCGTTTGCGGCAGGAACAGGGGGAGTCCAGGGATCCTTGATGTCGATGTCGGTGGCGTAACGCTTCAGGTAGTCGATGCCCACGCGCTCGTCGACGCGGTTGCGGCGGCAGGCCACCTCGCACTCGCGCACGCAGACGCGGCCGCAGACCAGCGGCAGGGGGTTCGTCTGCTTGATCAAGCGCACCGCCTCGCGCGGTTTGCCGGCGGCGATGAGGGCGATGTAACCCTGGACGTCGACTCCGGCCGGGCAGGTTTGCTGGCAGGGGGCTAGGCAGTCGGCATAATGGTTTGACAACAGCAATTCAAGGGCGGTCTTCCTGGCCGCGCGGATGCGGGGGTTATCGGTATGCACGACCATCTTGTCGGCCACCGGGCTGGAGCAGGAAGGGATCAGCTTTTTGATCCCTTCGACCTCCACCACACAGAGATAGCAGGAGCCGTAGGGCGGCAGCTTGGGATCATGGCACAGGGTGGGAATCTCGGCGATGCGGTTCTGGCGAATCACCTCCAGAATGGTCTGGTCCGGGCGGGCGGTCACTTGTTTGCCGTCGATGGTGAGTGTGATGGGGTCCATGGCTGCTTCCTTTCAGTCCTTGACAATGGCGTTGAAATTGCAGGTTTCAAAACACTTGCCGCACTTAATGCACAGGTTTTGGTCGATGACGTGCGGCTGCTTCCTCTCGCCGCGGATGGCCTTGGCCGGGCAAACCCTGGCGCAAAGGGTGCAGCCGGTGCACGGGTCCGCCAGAATGGTGAAGGTCAGGAGCGGGGCGCAGCTGTGCGCCGGGCACTTCTTGTCGCGGATGTGGGCCTCGTACTCGTCGCGGAAATATTTCAGCGTGGTCAGCACCGGATTGGGCGCGGTCTGTCCCAGGCCGCAGATGGTATTGTTGCGGATCTTGTCGGCCAGGTCCTCCAGCAGCGCGATGTCGCCCTCGCGCCCCTTGCCCTCGGTGATGCGCTCCAGGATCTCCAGCATGCGCTTGGTGCCGATGCGGCAGAACGTGCACTTGCCGCAGCTTTCGTCCTGGGTGAAGCGCAGGAAGAACTTGGCCATCTCGACCATGCAGGTCGTCTCGTCCATGACCACCATGCCGCCCGAACCCATGATCGCCCCGGTCTGGTTGATCTTCTGGTAGTCGATCTGCAGGTCGCCCATGGTGGCCGGGATGCAGCCGCCGGAGGGCCCGCCCATTTGCACGGCCTTGAATTTCTTGTTGTCGCGGATGCCGCCGCCGATGTCGTAGATGATTTCGTTGATGGTGAGGCCCATGGGGACTTCAACCAGCCCGCCGCGGGCGATCTTGCCGGCCAGGGCGAACACCTTGGTTCCCTTGCTGTTCTCGGTGCCCATGGCGGAAAAAGCTTCGGCTCCATTCATGATGATCCAGGCGACGTTGGCGTAGGTCTCCACGTTGTTGATGTTGGTCGGTTTGCCCCAGAGCCCTTTCTGCGCCGGGAAAGGAGGGCGAAAGCGGGGCATGCCGCGCTGACCCTCGATGGAGGCGATCAGGGCCGTCTCCTCGCCGCAGACAAAGGCGCCGGCCCCTTCCTTGATCTTGATCTTCAGGTTCATGGCCGAGCCGAAAATGTTGCGGCCCAGGAATCCCCTGGCCTCGGCGGTGCGGATGGAATGGCGCAACCGGCGAACCGCCATCGGATATTCGGCACGGACGTAGACGTAGGCCTCGTCGGCGCCGCAGGCGTAGGCGGCGATCATCATCCCCTCCAGCACCGAGTGGGGGTCGCCTTCCAGGGTGCTGCGGTCCATGAAGGCGCCGGGGTCGCCCTCGTCGGCGTTGCAGATGATATATTTCTTGTTCCCCGGCGCCTGGCGGCAGAAGCGCCACTTCATCCCGGTCAGGAAGCCGGCGCCGCCGCGGCCGCGCAGTCCTGATTTGATGACGATCTCGATGACCTCCTCGGGCGTGTGGTCCTTTAACGCTTTCTGGATGGCCTGGTAGCCGCCACTGGCGATGTATTCGTCGATGCAGTCGGGATCGATGATGCCGCAGTTGCGCAGGACGATCCGTTTCTGCTTGGCGAAGAACGTGTCCTCGCTGGCGGCATCCCTGCCCTTGACGATCCATTCGCCGACCGGCTTGTCGTTCAGGACCTGTTCGTCGAGGATCCTTCCGGCCTTGTCGGGGGTCACATTGCCGTACAGGTTGCTGCGGCCGTCCTCATCGATGACCTCGACCAGGACCTCCTGGTAGCAGTTGCCCATGCAGCCGGTTTCCACGAGCCGGACCGGGATCTTGTCCCTGGCGATCGCTTCCCTCAGGGCGGCATGGACCTTTTCGCCGCCGGCGGAAACTCCGCACGTGCCGAGGCCTATTTTGATGGTCTTCATGTTCTTCTCCTTGCCGCGCTCAGGCGGTTTGAGGTTTCAGGGCCTTGGACTTGTATTCTTTCAGCAGTAGCTGGACTTTTTTCGGCGTCAGGCGGCCGAAGGTCTCGTCGTTGATCATGAGGACCGGGGAGAGGGAGCAGCAGCCGAGGCAGGCGACCTTCTGCACAGTGAACAGCCCGTCGTCGGTCGTATCGCCGCCTTCCAGCCGGAGCTCCTCCTCGATGACGCCGGCGATGCGCTCGGCGCCGTTGACGTGGCAGGCGGTGCCGTCGCAGACCTTGATCAGGAAACGGCCGAGCGGTTTGAGCCGGAATTGGGAATAGAACGTGATCACCCCGTAGATCTCGGCGGCGGGAATGCCCACGATCTCGCTGATCTGGTCGATGGCCGATTCCGGGACGTAGCCGTACGTGTCCTGGGCGGCTTGCAGCAGTGGGATCAGCGCCCCCTCCTCACCCTCATAATTCCACAGGTCGACCTTGAATCCGGCCAGCCCGTTCTTCTGCGGTTGGACCTTGCGTTTGTTGTTAGGACTCATGCCCTCCATTATCCAACAGATTCGCTTACATTTCAAATAGTTTGATGATGGGCATTTCCTTGATGCGCAGCACGCCGTCCAAGGGCTTGATCTTGGTCTTGATGCTGCGGTCGATCTCGGCGAAACTGGCTCCCTGCATCAGCAGGGCGATGTCGAACGGGCCATCGACGCAATCGCAGGAGACGACCTGGTCGTTGACGTAAAGGGTGGAATAGACTTGTTCCTGCTTTTCCTTCTCGATCTCGAGAAAGACGTATGAGGAGGCGCTATGCCCATAATTGACGTTGCCGGCGGCGGCGTCTTGGTTGTCCCGGCCCATGGCCCTGTCGAAAGCGCCGATGATGCCGGCCACGCTTTCGGACAGCTTGGGTTGGCCGACGGGCATGAGCAGGGCCTGCTGCAGCCCGGCGAGCTTCTGGATGCGGCTTGCGACCAGGGCCTTGATTTCGTCCAGGGTGTTCGCCTGCAGCAGCAGGACCAGGTCGAAATCGCCCTTGATGGCATCGCAATAGAGCATCTGATCCATGAAGTACAAGTCCTGGTAAATGGAGGTTTGATCGGCCGCGGAGGAGAAGCTCAACAGGACATAAGCGCTGACCGAGCGTTCGCCCACCATCTCATGGTCTTCCTGGGTTACGGGAGCGGGGGCCGTTTTTTTCGCCGGGATCGCCGAAAGGATTCGGCTCAACTCCTCGGCGGTAAACGGTTTTTCCAGGAATCCGTCGGCCTTCTCCGACTTGGCGTCGGCGGCGATGGTTTCGTTGCCGTAGCCGGTGATCACTACCACGGGGAGGTCGGGATAATTGTGCTTGATGACCTTGAGCAGCTTGATGCCGTCGAAATCGGGCAGGCGTACGTCGACGACCACATAATGATAAGGGTCCCGTCCTTCCTTCTGGGACTCCAGGGCCAGCAGCCCGCTCATGCCGTTTTCCCGGGCTTCGGTCTGGTATCCTTTCTGCATCAAGCCCAAGGCCAGGCTGCGCTGCAGGGAAACCTCATCGTCAATCAATAAAACTTTTCTTTCGTTCATTTTCTTCTCCTTGAAGTTCTTTTTTCATTCCCGTTCATCTTCCGCTGAAATTGAAGCAAAAACCATGCCAATCCCAGAAAGGCCGAAAACAATGGGTTTTGTGGCCTGAGCCGCTATTTCAATTCCGGGATGGTGTAAAATAATTTTACACCGAATGGTAAAAGCGGCCTATATGCCTTAAAACTTGGCGGCGATAAAAAATTATACACTATACAAGGATCGATCTTCCATTTTTCTTGAAAATATACTATATTCATAGCTTGAATAAAAATTCCTGTGGAATGACATTTGTTTTTAAATGCTCCGGACTGGAGGGTGTCTTCCGCAAGATGAGGGCGAAAATGTTCGCAGCAAACGGGCCGCGCGGTCCCGAACCGCCTGGGAGGTCGCACCGATGAATAAGATCCTGGAAAAGGAATTTTTGTCGGAAAACGTGGCGCGGATGGTGATTGAGGCGCCGCTGATTTCGCGCAAACAGCGGCCGGGGCAGTTCGTCATTGTCCGCACGGGCGAAACTGGCGAGAGGGTTCCCTTGACCATCGCCGACGCCGATGCACACCGCGGCAGCATCACGCTGATCATCCAGCGGCTGGGGGTCACGTCTCACAAAATTACGCAGCTGAACCCCGGAGATTGCCTGGCCGATGTTTCGGGCCCGCTTGGGCAGCCCACCCGGGTGGAGACCGTCGGGACGGTGCTAGCCTGCGGCGGCGGCGTCGGCATTGCCCCGCTGTATCCCATTGCCCGCGCCTTTAAGAATGCCGGCAACAAGCTGATCGCCGTCCTGGGAGCGAGGCACCGCGGGCTGCTGATCCTGGAAAAAGAGATGGCCGCGTTTGCCGATGAAACGATCGTCATGACCGACGACGGATCCTACGGAAAAAAAGGCGTCATCACGGTCGGCATCGAGGAAGTGCTCAAGCGGGAACCGGTGAACCTGGCGGTGACCATCGGGCCGGCCGTGATGATGAAGTTCACCGCATTGCTGACTCAAAAATACGCCGTTCGCACCATCGCCAGCCTGAACACCATCATGGTCGACGGCACCGGCATGTGCGGCGCCTGCCGGGTATCGGTGGGAGGGAAAACCCGGTTCGTCTGCGTCGACGGCCCTGAATTCGACGCCCATGAAATCGATTTCAATGAGATGATGCAGCGGTTGAACACCTACAAGACGGAAGAAGCGGCTTCCTATGAAGCGTACCTCAAGACGGTGTCGTAAAGGAGAAGAGTCATGGCCATCGATATCGAGGACTTGACCGTTGACCGCGGCCTGGATTGGCGTGAGCAACTGCGGGCCCAGTGGAACGCCAGGGAGCGAAGCGCCCTGCCCCGGGTGCAGATGCCGGCGCTGGATGGCCGCGAAAGAATCGGGAGTTTCGCCGAGGTCAACGTCGGCTTGAGCGAGGCTATGGCCCTTCAGGAAGCGCGGCGCTGCCTGGACTGCGCAAACCCCACCTGCATCTCCGGCTGCCCGGTCAATATCAACATACCCGGGTTCATCAAGCGGATCGAAAAGGGGGATTTCGCCGGCGCGGCCCGCAAACTGAAGGAAACCAATGCCCTGTCCGCCGTGTGCGGCCGCGTCTGTCCCCAGGAAATCCAGTGCGAGGCGAACTGCGTCTACCAGAAAATGAAGAAAGCGCCGGTGGCCATCGGCTACCTGGAGCGTTTTGCGGCCGACTGGGAACGCCTTTCAGGGAGCACGGCCTTGCCGGCCGCAGCCCGGAACAACTCCATCCGGGTGGCCGCCATCGGCTCGGGTCCGGCCAGCCTAACCTTCGCCGGGCAGATGGCGCGGCGCGGATATGAGGTGACCGTGTATGAGGCCTTGCATGAGCTGGCCGGGGTGCTGAGTTACGGCATTCCCGAGTTCCGCCTGCCCAAGAGTATCGTGCGCTCGGAATTGGATTATCTGGCAGCCCTCGGCGTCCGTTTCGAGAAGAACGTGGTCGTCGGCAAGACCCTCACCATTGAGGACCTGCGCGAACAGGGCTGCCAGGGTTTCTTCATCGGCAGCGGCGCCGGCCTGCCGAAATTCATGCATATCCCGGGCGAAAACGCCATCGGGGTTTACTCGTCCAACGAATACCTCACCCGCGTCAACCTCATGAAGGCCTACCATTTCCCGGAATTCGACACGCCGATCGCGCGCGGGAAACGCGTGGCTGTCGTGGGCGGCGGCAATACGGCCATGGATTCGGTGCGCACCGCTGTCCGCCTTGGGGCCGAGAAGGCGATGATCCTTTACCGCCGTTCCGAGGTGGAAATGCCCGCCCGCATCGAGGAGGTTCGCCATGCCAAGGAGGAGGGAGTCGAGTTCCTTACCCTGACCAATCCCCTGGAATACCTCGCCGACGGCGAAGGCAGGGTGAAGCAGGTTCGAGTTCAAAAAATGGAGCTCGGGCCGGCCGACAAGTCGGGGCGCAGGCGGCCGATGGCGATTCCGGGTTCCGAATCCCTCATCGATGTCGATACGGTGGTCATCGGCGTGGGCACCGATCCCAATCCGCTGGTGCCCCAAACCATCCCCGGGATCGAGGTCAGCAAGTGGGGAACGCTCGTCGTCGATGAGGAGACCCTGCAGACTTCTGTTCCAGACATCTTCGCTGGAGGCGACATCGTTCGCGGCGGCGCGACCGTCATCCTGGCCATGGGAGACGGCAAGCGGGCGGCGGAAGCCATGCACGACCATATTCAGGGCAGGCTCGGGAAGGGCTGACCCTATTCTTCGTCAACCGTTGCGGCGGCCTGCTCCGGCTTGAAGGCGCCGTATTCGACCTTGACCAGCGTCAGCCCCTTGGCCGGCGCCGTCTGCCCGGCCCGGCGCCGGTCCTTGGCCGCGAAAATGGCGGGGATGTCGGCGGCCGCGATCTTCCCCCGGCCGACGTCGATCAGCGTTCCGACCATGTTGCGCACCATGTAGCGCAGGAAGCTTTTGCCGCGCACGGTGAAGGTGATCTCCTCGTTCCTGACCCGCATGGCGAACTGGTCGACCTCGCGCAGCCGCTTTTTGCCGGGATCGTCCGATGTGAACGACGAAAAATCCCTCTGGCCCACGAAGTGGCGGGCGGCCCGGCGCATGGCGTTCAGGTCCAGGGGGAAGGGGACGTGCAGGGCGAAGCGCTGGCTGAAAGGCGACTGCACCTGGCCGGTGAAGATGCGGTACACGTAGGTTTTGCTGACGGCGCCGAAGCGGGCATTGAACGCCCTGTCCATCAGCTCGCACTCCATGATGCGGATGTCCCTGGGCAGCAGTGAGTTCAGCGCCCTTTTCAGCGAGTCGGGCTGGATGGCCACAGGCAGGTGGAAGTTGGCGGTCAGGCCGCTGGAATGGACGCCGGCGTCGGTGCGCGAGCTGCCGGTGACCAGCACGTGCTTCTTGGCGATGATCTTCAGTACCCGGATCATCTCGGCCTGGATGGTCGGATATTCGGGAGTCTGGGACTGCCAGCCGTAGTACTCGCTGCCGTCGAAATGGATGACCACGCGGTAGTTGTTCGTCATGGCGGTCCCGGGCTCTTTATGGCTGCCTCGCGAAGAACTCGAGGATCCGCTCCATGGCGTCCGGGGCGGAAGAGACGGGGATCACGCCCGGCACATCCCAGGTTTCGATGCCGAACACCTTCCTGGCGTATATCTGGGTGTAGGCGATCTCGGAGAGGGTCCCGTAGGCGCCGGCGATCGCCACCAGGCAGTCGGAATTCAGCACCACCAGGGCATTGCGCAGGTAACCCAGGCCGGTGGGGACGGCGACGTCCGTATAAGGATTCGCTTCCTGGGGCGACTTTCCCGGCAGGATGCCGATGACCCAGCCGTCGCGCGACTTGGCGCCCCTGGCCGATGCTTCCATGACTCCCTTGAGGCCGCCGTTGACCAGCACGAATCCGTTCTCGGCGATCAGTCGCCCCATCTCCTCGGCGATGCGCAGATGCCTGGGGACAGGGGCGGAACCGCCGATGAGCCCGACCCTTTTTTTCGCGGCGAAGACGCTCGCGGATTGAGGTTTCAAGCCGGGGGGAAGGTCAGACGACTTTTTTGACTTTGCCGGAGCGGATGCAGGCGGTGCAGACCCGCAGGGATTTGGTCTGGCCGTCGACCAGCACCTTGACCTTCTGCAGGTTCGGTTCCCAGCGGCGATTGGTCAATTTATGGGAATGGCTGACGTTATGGCCGTATACCGGTTTTTTCCCGCATATATCGCATACTTTTGCCATGGCAGGAGCCTCCTTTTCAGATGTACGGTCTATTTTACACTTTCCCCGGGGAAAAAGCAATTGCCGCCGCGTTTCATCCCGCGAGAAAGCGCCGGGCCAGCAGCAGCAGCGCCAGGACGTAGGCCCCGGCCAGCACGTCGTCGACCATGATGCCGAGGCCGCCGGGCAGGGATTCGCTTTTCCTCACCGGGAAAGGCTTGATGATATCGAAGATGCGGAACAAAAAAAAGGCGGCCACATAGTAGCCCGCCTGGGGCGGCAGGAACCAGAGGCTGACCAATTGGCCGGCCACCTCGTCGATCACGCATGGGCGGGGGTCTTTCTTCCCGAAATGAGTTTCGCTGACGCCGGCGGCCGGGATGCCGATCGCGAAAATCACCGCGGTCATGCCGGCCATCACGATGAACGGCGCACCGGACAAGGGGGTGAAATACACAATGAGCGCCACGAACGCCGACGCCCAGGTCCCCGGGGCCACGGGCAGAAAACCGGTGCCGAGAAACGTGGCTACCGCCAAGCCGATCTGTTTCATGCTTTTTCTCCCAGCAGCATTTCGTTTTCGCAGCCGCTCACGCGCACGGGAAACATGGCCGCTTTTTCGCTGAAGCGAACCCTGACCCGGCAATGGCCGTCGACCTCGGGCGCCTGGGCCCAGACGCGGCCGATGGTGCTGTCGTGGGTCCAGGGTCCCAGCGGCAGGAAGTCAAGCGATTTCCCGACCAGTCCCTTATTGAAGCGCCGCAGGTTCCTGTCGCCTATGTCCAGCAGGCGGTGCTTGCGGTCCGCGATCGTGCGCGGGCTCTTGCGACCGGGCAAGGCGAAGCTGGCGGTATTCTCCTCGGGTGAATAGGCGAAGACGCCGATGCGCTCAAGGGCGGCCTCAGCGGCGAAGTCGAGCAATTGCCGGAAATCTTCTTCGCTTTCGCCGGGGAAACCGATGATGAACGTGCTGCGCAGAACAGCGCCGGGAAAACGCCGGCGGATGTCGCGCACCAGGCCCAGGCTCGCCTCATAGCCGCCGCCGCGCTGCATTTTCTTGAGAATGCGCGGGGAGACGTGCTGGAAGGGAAGGTCGAAGTACGGCAGGAGCGAAGGCCGGTCGAAGCCTTCAATGATCTCCGGGGTGACCTCCTCGGGCATCAGGTACAATACGCGCAGCCAGCGGAATCCCAGCGCGGAGACCGCCTTCAGCAGGGCGGGGAGCAGCGAGGCGTTTCCCTTGTCCCTGCCGAAATGGGTGGAGTTCTGGGAAATGAGGTTCAATTCTTCCACGCCCCGTTTTTTCAGCGCTTCCGCTTCCCTGAGGATGGACGGGATCGTGCGCGAACGGAAGGGACCGCGGATTTGCGGGATGGCGCAGAAGCTGCATGCCATGTCGCAGCCTTCGGAGATCTTGATGAACGATGAATTGGCCGTGGTAAAGGTCGGGCGCTGATGCGCATCGTCATAAAGGAACGACTCCCGGTCCGGGTAAACGGCCGGACGGCCGGAAGCGATGGCGTCGGCCAGCGCCGCGGTGTCGTTCACGCCCCAGAGAATGTCGGCGGCTGCGAAAGTTTCCCGCAATTCCCGGTAATAGCGCTGGATCAGGCAGCCGAAAACGGCCAGGCGCCGGATCTCCCCCTTTTCCTTTTTTTCCAGCGCAGCCAGGATTTCGCCGATGCTCTCCTCCTTGGCGTCGCGGATGAAACCGCAGGTGTTGATGATCAGCCAGTCCGGGTTTTCGTATTCGGAGACGACGTCCAGGCCGCGCGCCAGGAGCATGCCGGCCAGAACTTCGCTGTCGACCGTGTTCTTGAAGCAGCCCAGGCTGACAAACGCTGCACGGCGACATTCAGTGATTCGCTTTTCTCTCATGGGGAACTGCTGTCTTTCTGCTTGCCCTGCCATTGTAGCAAAAGCCCCGGCCGCTGGCAAATTCCAGCGCCCGGGCGGGCTGGCTGCCGGCACCGGCGCCTGATTGACGAAGATTTTTTTCTATGATATACCAACAATGCCTTACTGCCCATTTAAGGAGGAAAATATGAGCGCTCCGAGTCCGAAAAAAGGCGGCGAAAAGTATAAAATCGCCTGGCTGCCCGGCGACGGCATCGGCATCGAGGTCCTGGAAGCGGCAAGGATCGTTCTCGACAAGCTGCAGCTCGACGCCGACTACATTCACGGCGACATCGGCTGGGAGTACTGGTGCAAGGAAGGCGACGCCTTCCCGCAGCGCACCGTCGAATTGCTCGGTCGCGTCGATGCGGCCATGTTCGGCGCCATCACCTCCAAGCCGGTCAAGGCGGCGGAAACCGAGCTGGTGCCCGAACTCAAGGGCAAGGGGCTGGTCTACCGCTCGCCTATCGTGCGCATGCGCCAGCTTTTCGACCTCTTTACGTGCCTGCGGCCCTGCAAGGCTTATCCCGGCAACCCGTTGAACTACAAGACCGGCATCGACCTGGTCGTTTTTCGCGAGAACACCGAGGGGCTCTATTCCGGCGTCGAGTTCAACCCGGTGCCCCAGGAGCTCAAGGACACGCTGCTGAAGAACTCCAAGCCGTTCGCCGCGTTCAAGGATGTTCCGCTGGAACAGTACGCCCTGACCTGCAAGATCAACACCCGCAAGGGATCGGAAAGGATCGTGCGCGCCGCCTTTGAGTATGCCAAGAAATACGGGCGCAAAAAGGTGACCGTCATCCACAAGGCCAACGTGGTGCGGGCCACCGAGGGACTGTTCCTCGAGGTCGCCAAGGACGTGGCTAAGGATTACCCCGGCATCCGCTGCGACGACGCAAACGTCGACGCCATCTGCATGTGGCTGCTGAAAAACCCCATGAATTACGAGGTGCTGGTGGCCACCAACCTGTTCGGCGACATCATCTCCGACCTCTGCGCCCAGATGGTGGGCGGGCTGGGCTTCGGCTGCTCGGGCAACATCGGCGCCAAGCTGGCGGTGTTCGAGCCCACCCACGGCTCGGCCCCCAAGTATGCCGGCCAGTACAAGGTGAACCCCATCGCCACCATCCTGGCGGCCAAGATGATGCTGACCTGGCTGGGCGAGACCGATAAAGCCGACAAGATCGAACGGGCCGTCGCCGCTGTTATCCAGGAAGGCAAGGTGCGTACCTACGACATGGGCGGTGACAGCAAGACGCTGGAAATGGCCAAGGCGATCGCCGCCAAGCTGTAGCCCGGGCCGAGAACGGCAACCGCCGGAATGCAAAGGGAGAACGCCCCATGAAGGAAATCAAGATTCACGAAGTCGGCCTGCGCGACGGTCTGCAGATCGAGAAGCAGTCCGTACCCCTGGAAAAGAAGATCGCCTGGATCGAGGGGCTGCTGGACGCAGGGATCGACATGGTCCAACTCGGGTCGTTCGTCAATCCCGAGAAAGTGCCGCAGATGGCCGACACCGACAAGCTGTTCGCCCATTTCAACCAGGAAGGGAAGAAACCGGCCGGGGCCGTGCTTTCCGGGCTGGTGCTGAATGAAAAAGGGCTCGAGCGCGGCATGGCCTGCGGGGTCGACATGTTCTGCATGGGGGTTTCGGCCAGCGACACCCACAGCCGCAAGAACACCGGCAAGGGCACCGAGGAGGCCGTCGGCCAGATCATCGCCATGGCCCAGTCGGCCATGAAGGCGCAGAAGCGCATTCAGGCCTCCATCCAATCGGCATTCGGCTGCGGCTTTGAGGGGCCGATCGCGCCGGAGCGCGTCCTGTCCATCGTCGAGAAATACCTGGATGCGGGCATCCGCAACATCAGTCTGGCCGATACGGCCGGCCATGCCTATCCGCCGCAGGTCGAAGCCTTGTTCGGGGAGATCCTGAAACGCGACGATCAGGTCGAGCTGGCCTGCCATTTCCACAACACGTTCGGCCTGGGCCTGGCCAACTGCTACGCCGCCCTGCGGACCGGCGTCAGGTATTTCGAGTCGGCGCTGGGCGGGCTGGGCGGTTGCCCCTTCACCAAGGTCGCGGCCGGCAACGTCTGCAGCGAGGACCTGGTCCATTCGCTGCAGCGCCAGGGTTTGGGCACCGGGATAGACCTTGAGAAACTGCTGGCAACCGCTCGTGATCTGGCCGCATTTTTCGGCCGCGAGCTGCCCGGCTTCATCCTCAAAGCGGGTTCCATCGTTCATTTCAACAAAGCGAAATAAGGAGTGCGAGCATGAAATTACTGGAGAATGTCAGGGTCCTCGACCTGACCAATGTCCTGTCCGGCCCGTTCGCCACCATGCACCTGGCGCTGCTCGGCGCCGAGGTGATCAAGATCGAGAATCCCGAGGGCGGCGACCTGGCCCGCAAGCTGGGCAACGTCAACCCCCTGAACAAGCAACTGATGGGGACCAGTTTCCTGGCCCAGAACGCCAACAAGAAATCGCTGACCCTGAACCTGAAATTCGACGAGGCCAAGGAGATCTTCCGCAAGCTGGTCAAGACCGCCGACGTGGTGGTGGAGAATTTTCGCCCCGGGGTGATGGACCGGCTGGGATTCTCCTATGAAAAGCTCACCGCGATCAACCCGCGGCTGATCTATTGCGCGATCTCCGGTTTCGGCCAGACCGGGCCCGACGCCTTCAAGCCGGCCTACGACCAGATCATCCAGGGCCTTTCCGGCGTCATGGCCGTCAATGGCGACGATCGGCTCAATCCGTTGCGCGCCGGCTTCCCGGTCTGCGACACGGTCGGCGGCCTCAATGCCGCCTTTGCCATCATGGCCGCCCTCTTTCATCGCGAGCGCAGCAACGAGGGGCAGTTCATCGACATCGCCATGCTCGACTCGATCATGCCGCTGATGGGCTGGGTGGCGGCCAACCTGCTGATTGGCGGGCAGCAGCCGGTGCTGATGGGCAACGACAACTTCACCGCCGCCCCCTCGGGGACTTTCCGCACCCAGGACGGCTACATCAACATCGCCGCCAACCAACAGAAGCAGTGGGAGGACCTGGCCGATGTCCTGGGCGTGCCCGAGCTGAAGACCGACCCGCGCTTCCAGGAACGCGACACGCGGAAAGCCAACCGCAAGCAGCTCACGCCCCTGCTCGAGGCGAAGCTCACCCGCAAGCCGACCGAGCATTGGGTGGAAACGCTGAACGACAAGGGCATCCCCAGCGGCGACATCTACAGCCTGGAAAAGGCGCTGCTGCAGCCGCAAAGCGCCCACCGCCAGGTGATCGCCACGGTCAAGGAGGAGGGCATCGGCGAGATCAAGCTGTTCAACCTCACCGCCAAATTTTCCAAGACCCCGGCGGAGATCATTGCGCCGCCGCCGCGCCTCTCGGCCCATACTGGAGAGATCCTGGGCGGCCTGGGCTACAAGGAAGAGGAGATCAAGGCATTGAAGGAAAAGGGCGCGGTATAAGCGCCCCCCATTATAAGGAGGATACTCATGGGCATGACAATGGTTGAAAAGATACTGGCCAGGGCCAGCGGGCTATCCGCGGTCAAGGCCGGCGACGTGGTGGAGCCGGCGGTCGACCTGGCCATGTCGCACGAGAATGGGGCGCTGGTCATCAACCAGTTCAACGAGATCTACAAGGATACCGGGCTCGAGGCCAGGGTATGGGATCCGTCAAAGATCGCCATCATTTTCGATCACCGCGTGCCGGCCGAGAGCTCGAAGACGGCCGGCAACCAGAAGAAGATCCGCGACTTCGTGGCCCAACAGGGGATCAGCAAATTTCACGATATCCGCGGCGACGGCGGCGGCATCTGCCACCAGATCCTGCCCGAGTTCGGCTACGTGCGGCCGGGGAAGGTCGTGGTCGGCACCGACAGCCACACCACCAGCCACGGCGCGCTGGGCGCATTCTCCTTCGGCATCGGCGCCACTGAGATGGCCGCGGTCTGGGCGCTGGGCAAGGTGCTGAATGTCGAGGTGCCGGGGACCATCAAGGTGATCTGCGAGGGCAAGTTCAAGCGCCATGTCGCGCCCAAGGACCTGATCCTGCACCTGGTCGGCAAGCTCAGCGCCGAAGGGGCCAACTTCAAGGTTATCGAGTTCCATGGACCGGCCATCGAAAGCATGTCGACCTCGGGACGGCTGGTGATCTGCAACATGACCGTCGAGGCCGGGGCGACCTCCGGCATCGTCCCCCCCGATGCCGAAACGCAGCGCTATTTGAAAGAAGAAGCCGGGGTGCAATGGGTAACCCAGCTGTTCGGTCCCGATGCCGACGCGGTTTACGACCAGGTGATCACCATCAACGTTTCCAGGCTGCAGCCGCAGATTGCCTGCCCGCACACGGTGGACAACGTCAAGCCCATCCAGGCCGTCCTGGGAGTCAAGCTCAATCAGATCGTCATCGGCTCCTGCACCAACGGCCGCCTGGATGACCTGGCCGTCGCCGCCAAGATCCTGAAAGGGAAGAAAGTGGCCACGGGGGTGCGCATGCTGGTCTTCCCGGCCTCGACGCGCATCTACCTGCAGGCGCTGAAGAAAGGCTATGTCGCCACCCTCATGGAGGCCGGCGCCGTGGTCATGAACTCGGGCTGCGGCCCCTGCCTGGGAGTGCACCAGGGAGCGCTGGCCGACGGCGACGTCGCCCTGGCCACCACCAACCGCAACTTCAAGGGGCGCATGGGCAACCCCAACGCCGAGGTCTACCTGTGCTCGCCGGCCGTGGCCGCCGCCAGCGCCATCACCGGCGTCATCACCGATCCCAGGAAAAAAGGAGAGTAACATGGCCAAAGTCGTTTTCAAGGTCGGAGACGACGTCTCCACCGACATCATCTACCCGGGCCGCTTCATGGCCACCGTGCTGCCGACTGAGACGCCGCAATACGCCTTCATCGATTACCCGGAATTCAATGCCAGGATAAAGAAGAACGAATTCCCCAAGGGGAGCGTCATCGTCGCCGGCAAGAACTTCGGCTGCGGCTCATCCCGCGAGCAGGCCGCCTCGTGCCTGAAGGGGCCCGATTTCGTGGTCATTGCCCGCAACTTCTCGCGCATCTTCATGCAGAACGCCATCAACCTCGGCTTGAAGATGGTCATCTGCCCGGCGATCGAGGCCAACGAGGGCGACGAGCTGGAAATCACGACCGAGCAGGTGGTCAACAAGACCTCGGGCAAGAGCTTCCCCTTGATTCCCATGCCCAAGGCGCGGCAGGCGATCATCGATGCCGGCGGATTGATCCCCTTCACCCGCAAACTGGTGCTTGAGGCCAAGGGCAGGGGCTGAGCGGGTTGGAATTGAATTTCCGTGGTGCGCTGGCCGCCCTGGCCCGAGCGTTCCCGGCCTACCCTCTCTACGCGGGCCTATGGGTGCTGGGCGGGCTGCTGGTGCTGCTGGAGTTTGCGCTTCTTCTCGTTGTGCCGCGCATGGTGCCGATCGCTGCGCCCATGGCCGCCGGGATCGTCACCGCCGCCATCCTGCTGGCCGGCTGGCTGACGCTGGTCTCATGGCGGCGCCTGTTTCTCTTCCGCCGCCAGGCGGCCATGCTGTATTTTTTCTCCGCGGCCGACCCCTGCCGGGCAAAGGCCGTTGTCGGGCAATGGTTTCCCTCGCACTCGGCCTGGGCGCGCTGGAACCGGGGCTTGCGCCGGGCCTTGGCCAGACTGGGCAGAGAGATCGGGCCGGCGGCCGGCGGCCTACCGCTCCAGTCGCTCTTCAGCCCGGCCATTCTGGCCCTGGCCTTCGCCCGCGGCGGCCAAATCGAGACGGCGCTCCGGGACGGGCTGGCCCTCTATTGCCGGCACGGGGAGCGGACGCTCCCTCTGGCCCGGCGCTGGCTGGGGGTCTCCGCCCTGGGCCTGTTGCTCCTGTTCCTCTGCCTGGCCCTGCCCAACTGGTTCTTCTTCCGCGGCGCCGGGGCTCCGGTTGCCGTCGGCATCGCATTGGCCGCGGCGATCGCCTGCTTTCTGCACCAGGCCTTCGTCGCGCCCCTGGCCTTGGCCGGCGTCAGCGCCGCCCTGCTGGCCGAAACCAGTGGCTTCGAGCCCGACCCGGCCCTCTGCGAGACAATCGCGCCCCTGCTTGTCCCCTAACCTGAAAAATAGTTTTTCCAGCCGTCGCCGGGTGCGAGGTAAAAACGCAACAACCCCAGGCATTGTTTTAAAGGAGAGTTTCTTGACCGCAGGGCACTATTGGAGCAAGCAATCCATTTTATGGCATAATTCCGTCCAAGTGAATGGAGTTTCCTGATCCCAGGGGGAGAAACCATGCGCAACCTGCACACCGCAGCGCTGACCCTGATGCTGGCTTGCTTGGCCTCGGGCTGCAGGGGCGACATTGAGCTGGTCGGCTATGGCAGCCGCCCCGGAATCCAGCATGGCCTGAAAGTCGAGCTGGTCAGCAATGGCCCGAGCGGGGCATTGATCCGCGTTCAGAACGTGGCGAACCATATCATTTCGATCAATCAATCGCCCCTGGCCATAATGGTCTCCGTAAGGATGCGCACGGGTGGGGGATTGGTTGCCGTCGAGCCCGGCGAGCGCATCATGATTCACATGAATGCCTCTCCGCGGCCCGATGATTTTGTCATCATCGCGCCGCGCCAGACGAGAACCGTTTCCGTCCCCGTTTCTTACCAGCAGGATCGATATCAAACGCTCGACCAGATCTTCCATATCGAAAAGGGCAATCTGTATGAAGTCGAAGTGCGGCTTGATCCCTATTTTGGAACATTCACCAGGGAGACAGCGAGCAATACGTTGGCCGATTTCATGATCCCCAACTATTTGTCTGAGCCGTTGATGATGAACACCATGACCATACGGGCGCGATAAGGATCCGGCCCGCTCCAGCAGCCCGGCGATTTTTCCGCCCAAGTCACGCCTGACCTCCATCGCTTCGCTGGCTGTGCGGGCGAAATACTGCGCTGGGTGCTGATGGCCGGGAAACCGCCGGCCCGCCAATCGGCATGTCATTTGACTTTGTTCTGCTTTGGTGTATAACGGCACGAAGAAGACTCCCGAGCGGGAGCCGCGGCATTGTGAAATCAGCAGGAGGTGTTCGCATGCGTCAGCAATGGGTCCGTGTCCTCTTCGTATTGATGGCGTTTTCCTTGATATTGCCCGGCCAGGCCGGATCTTGGAAGCAGGTCGGCAAGCCCAAGGCTTGGGCCGGCACCATTGCCGGGGTGGGTCTCAACGGCAGGCTCTATACGGTGGAGCGGAGCGGGGCGCTCTTTGCGACCGATCCGGCCGGCGGGGCGTGGAAGCAGCTGGGCAAGCCCGATTTCGCCGCCACCGCGCTGATGATGGCGGCCGCAGGCAGGCTGTTCACCATCGAGAAGGATGGAAGCCTGTATGCGATCGATCCTGCCAGCGGTGCGTGGCAACGGCTGGGCGCGGCCGGTTCCTGGGCCGGCACCATTGCCGGGGTGGGTCTCAACGGCAAGCTCTATACCGTGGAAAAGAGCGGCTCCCTGTACGTGACCGATCCCGCCGATGGGGCCTGGAAGCAGCTCGGCAAGCCCGATTTTGCCGCCACCGCTTTCCTGCTGGCTGCGGCCGGCAAGCTCTATTCCATTGAGAAGGACGGCAGCCTCTACGCCATCGAGCCGGCCAGCGGGGGCTGGAAACGGGTCGGAGCCGCCGCAGGCTGGGCCAACACGGTGGCCGCCTGCGGCACGCCGGGCGCCATCCTGACCGTCGAGCGCAGCGGCAAGCTCTATGCCACCGATCCGGCCAGCGGGGCGTGGAAACAGCTCGGCAAGGCCGATTTTGCCGCCACCCGCTTCATGTTCCCCTGCTCGGGAAGCCTGTTCACCATCGAACAGGACGGCAGTCTATATCAAGTAGACATCAACGGAACCGCGACCGCCCCGGCGCCAGCGCCGACCGCAGATGCCGCGAGCGCCGCCGCGGTGGCCGGTAATCTGACGTATGCCTTCATGGGCACCTGGCAGAGCGAATCGGGCATGACCATGAAGGTGACCCTCGACGGCATCACCATGTCGATGAACGGCCAGCAGATCGGACCGATCCCGTTCCAGGTGATCACCTCCAAAGGCAACATGCTGCTGATCGAAAGCAGCGAGCCGGGCAAGGGGCCGACCCGCCAGGAGATCGTCTTCCTCGATGCCAAGCGCATTCAAATGGGCGAACAGGGGAGGACGGACCGCACCCTGACTTTCGTCAAGAAGTAGCCAAGCGGTTTTGTCGCCGGGCAGATCAACGCCTGCTCAAGAGATCACCCGGAACAATAAATTGGCTGCCGGGCTTCGGGATTACTCCCTGACCTCGATCGTCTGGATGGCGGTGCGGCCGAAGTACTGGGGATGGTACATGCCCTGGGCCACGGTGGGCATCCAGGTGTAGCGGCCCGCGTAAAGGGCTTTGATGAAATAGACAATGCGCATCCGTCCCTGCAGCATGTAGGTGTAGAAAACCAGGCGGTCGGCGGCGTTCTCCTGGCGCACCCATGGCGCGCGATGGGTGTTGTTGTTCAAGGTGTTGAATTCCTTCAGGGAGCGGGTGGAGGCGATGTCCTGGCGCAGCAGCTCGAAACCGGCGGCCAGCGGTTCGTCGATGACGCCATAGGGAACTTCCTTGTCGGACTTGACCAGCAGTTCCACCATGTAGGTCTGCCCGCGCAGGAAAGCGGTGACCGACTCCCCTTTTTCGTTATAGACGTTGCGCCGGATGTCAATGCCGCGGCTCTTCTTGCCGGCCTTGGACAGCTTCCAGGTCAGTTCGCTGGTGACGTAGACGGGCTGGTCGGCCGTAACCAGCACCTCGATCCGTTTGTTGGTGTCTGTGATCGTTTTTTGTACCTGCAATGCATCGCGGCGGTTGGCGAACTCCCTGGCTGACTTTTCCCCCAGCAATGTGATCTCGGCCCGGCTCGCCGTAATTTTTTCCACCTGCTTAAGGTATTCGTCCATAGCGCATAGGATCCAGAAATTGGTCTGGGTCGTGTTCCAGCAATGGGGCTCGGCTTCGAGGAGCCAGTTGATGATGCGCTCGGCCAGCACGTGGCCCTTCTCCACCTCGAGAACGGCCTGCAGCAGCAACGCCGTGGCGAAGCGCGAGGAATAGAACGGGAAATCGCGGTGGTAGGCGAACTCGCCGGCGTCGAAATAGGCGAAGTCGGCCTCGACCTGCAGGCTGTTGTTGAACTCGGCCAGCATGGTCGCCAATAGTTTGGACTCGATCCCCTGGTTGTGCAGGGCGCGGTAGAGGAAGACCCGGGCCGGCAGCGGCAAGGCATCCCTTTCCACGGCCAGTTTTTTCAGTTTTTTCCCGTCGGCCTCCTTGTGCAGGCTGAGGACAAATTGGAAGAAGCTTTCGCAGGTCTTGTCGAGGCCGGCGCGCTGCAGGTAAGCGGAGAGTTTCTGCACCAGCTGCGGGTCGACCTTGTAGTCGCGCTCCCGGGCAAGGTGCAACGCCCAGAGCACATAGGCGGTCAGATAATCCGAGGAATACCGGCCGCCGCGGTAGTAGGAGAGGGCGCCGTCGCTGTTCATGAACTCGGGGATGATCTTCAGGAAGCCCTCGATCTCCGCGCGGATCTGCTCCTGGTCCATGCCCAGCTCCAGCCGCTCGGCCAATTGCGGGCTGAGGGCCAGGAAAGGCATGACCTTCGATGTCCGTTGTTCAAGGCATTCGTAAGGGTAGAAAACCAGTTTTTTGGCGATGTTCACCGCAGGACGGAGCAAAGATGGGGAGGCCTTGATCGAAATGGACTGCTCCTCGACTTCAGCCTGGGGCGCGATCGTTTTCTTCACGTGCCTGCCGCTGACAAAGTCGAGCAGGGTCTCGCCGACCAGGCGGTCGGTCACGGGGAGCTTCTTTTCCAGTCCGTCCTTGTCCGCGGCGCTCAGGGCAAAGAATTCAACTTTGGCCTCGCCGATTCGATCGGCCAGGAACGGAAACTGGAAAAGGTCGTTGCCGCGCGAGTCGAGGATGCCCTCGGTCCTGTCCACACCGCGGATGGCGATCCCCGCCGGCTTGGCCAATAGGGTAAAAGGAAGCTTCTGCGCCGTGCGATTGCTGAGCTGGGCGCCGGCCGTGAACTCGTCGCCCTGGCGGGCGAACTCGGGCATGGCTTCCGAGATGAGCAGGTCCTTGCTGACGACGAGCTTCTTTTCGGCGCTGCCGAAGCAGTCCTCGCCGTAGGCCACGGCCATGATGCGGTAGGTGGAAAGCTGGTCGGAGCTCGTGAAGTCGACGACGGCGTTTCCCGCCTCGTCGGTCTCCACAACCTTGAAGAACAGCACTTCCTTGAAATCGCTGCGCACGCGGATGCCGGCTATTGCGGCCTCGACTCCGCCGAGCACGCCTCCGATCATTCCGCCTTCAGCCTCATCCCCTTTCATGCGGGCCATGCTCTTCATTTCAGCCGCCATGGGGGCGGGCATGACCCCGCCGGCGAAACCATTTTCCGGACCGAATTCTTCTGCGGAGTTCCAATATTTGTCAGCTGCGACCGGGATCAACGCCATGTCGCAGGGGCGGTGGTTGCTGCCGTCAAAATAAATGTCCGACCAGAGAAACGGATGAAATTCCCTGGCTTCGGCCTTGACCGCGTAGCGTCCGGCGGGCAAAGCGGGGAAAGAATAGTATCCCTGGGAGCTGGTCGTTGTCGTCTTCAGCTTGTTGTGTTTTTCATCCTCGAGGGTGACTGCTGCCCCGGCCAGTGGTGTGGAGTTGGGACTGAAGACGCACCCGAAAATAGCCGGCGCCTTCAGCGTGATGTCCATAAGGGGACGCTCGAAGTTCCATTGTTTGAAATTCTTTGAATAATAGGTATGGATCGGGTTTCCCCGCAGGCCGAAATAAGAAAAATATTCATGCGGGTCAGGCGTCCGGTAGTTGCGCAGGGACAGGTTGCCTTCATCAACGGCATATACGAAAAGCTTTGTTTTTACCCCTTTTTTTTGGTCGTCACGAACCTTGATCTTCAATCGGGTTTTGCTGGCCGGCTTGATCTCGCCCGGGCTTTCCAGGTCCACCCGCAGGATCTTGCTGGCATCCTCAACTTTAAACTCCCTGGCGGCCTGCTCGGAGATGTTGTTGTCGTACATGGCGACGATGCTGACGCGGATGGCCGGCGAATATTCTTTCTTGACCTGGATATCCAATGGCGTCATCTTTTGCAGCGCGATGATCCGGGAATCGAGCACTTTCTCCCTTTCGATGGTCACCAGCGCCTGACCCTCCCGGGTGGAATGAATGAAGCATTTCAGCGTGTCGCCGATATGCAGGGTATGTTGATTGGATTCAATCCGCAGTTTGTCGGTCGCTTCGGAGTAGCCTCCGCCCCAGGCAAAGAAACCGCCCGAGGTCGAAACCACGCGGCCGTTCGCGTCGGGGGTGTCGCAGCGCAGGATATAATGGCCGGCTTCCGGAACGCGAACCAAGTGGGTTTTGGTTTTGTCCAGAAAAACATCGTCGGGACCGGAAACTTTCCTTAGCAGGCGCTGGTGTTTTTCGTAATATTCCCTGAAGAGCGTGACGCGGATTTCGCCGGAAGCGGGCTTGCCTTCGAAATCGATCAGGGCCAGTTCGGCATTGATCGGGTTTTTCAGGTTCTGGTAATAGTCGACATGGATGCCGGTCAGGAGTTTTCCAGGAAAAAATAGTGACTGGGCCCGGGCGGTGAATTCCTTGCCTTCAGCTGATTTTCCTGTAGCAAAAAAGCCGAGGTTGGCCAGGAAATTGGTAGCCTTGAAATCGGTCATGGGGATGCTCAAGGTATAGTTGCCGTTCGCATTCAGCTTTTTATCGCCTTTTTGCGGCGGGTCGCTCTTGGCCAGGTCGCGGTCGAGCCCGAAATTGAAACGCTCCAAGCCGTTCGTCATGAAGACTTTGGCAGCAAGCGGATTCAGTCCGAACCCATAGCCAAACGTATCGCCCGCCATGGGATTGCCTGCCAGGTAGGAGCCGCTGACAACAGGGCGGAACGAGTCTTCCGGAAGGTAGTGCTCCGCCACGCCGGAGATCTTCATTTCGAAAGTATTCGGCTGGTAGTAATCGATGATCACGCCGTGATGGCCTTGCCAGGTTTTCAGGTCCGCCACTCTGACAATGATCTGGTGGCGGCCTTTTTTGCCGGCCGGGTCGGACGTGAATTCGTAGTGAAAGCCGCCCCAGCGGTCGAGCTGGAGGGTATCGGTTTTGACCTGTTGCCGGTCGGGACCGAAAATCTGCAGGGTTGCCGTTGCGGCCTTTGAAGAAAAGATCTTCCCGGCCTTGTATTCCTTGATGATTCCGGCGATATGGACCGTGTCGCCGGGCTTGTAAAAATCCCGTTCGCTGAAGACCGTGATCCTGACCTCGCGATCGGATGGCGGCCGACGGTCGATCCTGGCCAGGGCCACATCGCCGTCGCCGGCATTACTGGCCATGACCAGGTCGGATTCCTGGATCTCCCTGTCGCTTAGCAGTACGCCGTTTGCGGCCGATTCTCCCAGGGGCAAGGCATCCTTGACATGACCCTTAAGAAAGAACGGGATATTGCCCTTGCCTTTGCCGCTGCGGTTGTCATAGAGCCAGTACAGGGTCTGACCCTGGCCGGTCTTAATGACCATGTCCATATGGCGACGGTGGAAAACCTGCATATCCTTGGGCATGGTGGCCGGCAGGCGCATCAGGGCGACGTCGCGGCAAGCATTGTATGGTTCGTAGCTCTGGACCAAAACGCCGAAAAACCCCAGGGGCGCTCCCAGTTCATGATCCCGCAATGCGGGGTTGTTCGATGTCTCCGGCAGCCCGCTGAATTTTTGCAGGATCTCTTTCTCGATAAAGTCCGCCTTGAAATCCTTTTGCTGCAACATGCCATATTCCCCGTCAGTCAGCCGGGTATAAAATTCGGGCTTGAGCTTAAACAGGCGGACACTGGCCTGCTTCATGCTGTTGGCGGTCATGGTTAATTTTTGATCCTGAATGGCAAAATCAAGGCGCGGGGACTGGCTGGAGCAGACTCGGGCTTCGAGTTCCAGGCTCTCGGGAAGCCTCTCTTTGTAGGTGTTGGTCAGGTTGCGGTCGACTCTTATGTTCAGGCGATCGCCGGAGGCCAGTTTATCGTCGATGGTCATGAACAGGGTATTGTTCTCGTAGTGATGGATTTCGAGGTGGAATGCCAGGGGCGTTCTCTCCTTGCCCGAGATTTTGGTTATCGTGATGAGCGCGGGATCCTCTTCAACCAGCTCGTTGGAGAATGGCAGCCAGACGGTGGGAGCATCGGGAAAGAGGACCAGGGGGTGCTGGCCGGTATAGTGAAAAGAAGGCACGGTGTCGAAGGTGAAGAAGAAGTCCTTGGCCGTGCCGGTATTCCCCTCGCTGCCGCGAAAGCCTTTTTTAACGATGAACCTGTACGCGGTCCCGCGCTGCAGATCTTTGCCAGGGCGGACTTCGATCGCATTATCGGCTCTCTGGATCAGTTGTATCTGGATCCGGGTCCCGCTTTTGGCTTCTTTCAGGACCAGGAAATCCCCGGCGTCGGCGACGGAAACCGTCTGTTTGAAGTGCAGGGTCAATGAATCCTTCACCCAGACCGGGAAATGCAAATTTTGCCCAGGTGTCAGGTCTGAGTAATAGCCCTGATCGCCGGCCTTGACCCCGGCGGGATAGGCCTGGGGCGTGCTCCATTGCCAGCGGATCTCCTTGGGCAGCGCTTCACCTGAGAGCGACTTGGTTCCGGCCGGGATGACGGCGGTGTAGGTGGTTGAATAACGGAAGCGGG
>CAZLSH010000004.1:0-14009 GCA_964562095.1 uncultured Clostridia bacterium
CACCATCACTACCACTCGCCTTTGTATTGCCTGTTTTTTCTTGCTGACACTGTCACTGACACTCGCCTTTGTATTGCCTCCCGCAACCACTATCACTATCACTACCACTGAGAACCGTAAGAGCTCTTGCTAACACGATCACGAACACTAACACTCGTCCTGGTATTGCCTCCTGCAACCACCACCACTATCACTACCACTAATGCTTGTAAGGCCTCTTGCTGACACTGTCCCGGACACTTTCTTTTCTCCATCTGTCTGCAATTGGCTATGGAAAAGGAAAAAAACAAAAAAAATCGCAAAGTGGTTGAAATTGTATTAATTTATTCTATTTTTGTTTATAATTTGCATGCGAAATCCGTCAAATGGAATGGAGGGCTGGCATGAAACGACGACTGATTCTGATTGGCGCATGCGCGTGGCTGGTGTTCTCGACCGCGGCAGCGTGGGCCCAGGCCCCTGCGACCTTGGACTGGAACGGGTTGCAGGAAGCCTGGAACCAGTATTACGCGGCTCCCAGCGAGGAAAACGCCCAGAAAATGCTGAGCCTGCTGCCGGATGGCCAGAAGATCATGGACATCAAGAACGGGTTCGACGTCATCAACTCCATCAACGACCACCTGGGCGTGCTGGAAGGGGAGATCTATTCCGGCAATCCCGCTTCAATCCAGCTGGGTTTCCGCCTGATCACGATCGCCTATGGGGCGTTCGAGGTCGGCATGAACAAGATCCTCGGCAACCTGATCGCCTTCAATCCCCGCATATTCCTGGAGCAGCTCCAGGCCCACCGCGATCTTTTCCCGACGCTCGAACCGGTCCTCGGCAGCTATCTGCGCGACACCGCGGATGACCCGGTCGCCCGTGATCTGGAACAGAAGCTGCGCGTCAAGGCCCTGGAGTCGGTCGAGGACAAGGACCTGAAAGCGCTGCGCAAAGAGTGCATCAAGGTGCTGAAAGGCTTTTGATCTCTTGCGGCGGCAACGGGCCCTGCCAGCCACTGCCGCGTGACGTCGCCGGCTTTTTGTATCCACTGCGGGCCTGATTTCCCGCCAAGGAGCAAGTGATGCAGATCAAGATCGCTTCCCGCCATCTGAACGGCCTGGTTGTCCTCGAGCCGGAATTGTATGAAGACGAGCGCGGCTTCTTCATGGAAGTGTACCGCGCCGACCAGTTCCACGAGCTGGGGCTCCCCGTCGACTTCGTCCAGGACAACCACTCGCGTTCGCTACGAGGGGTATTGCGCGGGCTCCATTTCCAGTGGCAGCCGCCGATGGGCAAACTGATGCGCGTGACCCTGGGCAGCGCCTACCTGGTCGCCGTCGATATCCGCAAGGGCTCGCCCAGCCTGGGCCAATGGTTCGGCCTCGAGGTTTCGGCGGCGAACAAGAAGCAGGTCTATGCCCCGGCCGGCTTCGCCCGCGGCTTCTGCGCCCTATCCTACGTGGCCGAGATCCAGTACAAGTGCACCGGGATATACAACAGCAAGGCCGAGTCGGGCATCCTGTGGAACGATCCCGCCCTGGGCATCGCCTGGCCGCTGAAAAATCCCATGCTGTCCGAGAAGGACGGCCGGGCCCGCACCCTGGCCCAGTGGCTGGCCAGCCCGGAATCCGACCACTTCATCTATCGACCCTGAAGGGAGACCCACATGAAGATACTCATTGCCGGCGGCGCCGGCTACATCGGCTCCGTACTGATTCCCAAGCTCCTGGAGCGCGGATATGAGATCAGCGTCATCGACCTCTTCTGGTTCGGCAACCACCTCCCCGAGCAGGTGGGCATCGTTCACAAGGATATCTTCGACCTCCAGGCCGGCGACGTGCGCGGCTTTGACCAGGTGATCTTTCTCGGCGGGCTCTCCAACGACCCGATGGCCGAGTTTTCGCCGAGCAAGAACTTCATCTTTAATGCCGCCGCCCCCGCCTTTCTGGCCTATCTGGCCAAGGGTGCCGGCGTCAAGCGCTTCATCTATGCCGGTTCCTGCTCGGTCTACGGCTACACGGTCAACGAGCTGTACGATGAAAGGCAGCCCGCCGTCTCCAGCTACCCCTACGGCATTTCCAAGCTCCAGGGCGAGCAGGGGGTCATGCAGCTGCAGGACAAGGGCTTCTCGGTGATCGTTCTCCGCCAGGGGACGGTCTGCGGCTACAGCCCGCGCATGCGCCTCGACCTGGTGGTCAACACCATGGTCAAGTCGGCGGTGGCCAGCCAGGTGATCACGGTGAACAACCCGGCCATCTGGCGCCCGATCCTGAGCATCCGGGACGCCGCCAGCGCCTACATCCGCGCCATCGAGGCCAACGAGGGCATCTCCGGCATCTTCAACATCGCCTCGGGCAACTATACGGTCGGCGAACTGGGCGACCTGGTCAAGTCGGGGATCCAGGCGCACCTGAAGACCGACGTGCAGCTGAAGATCCAGCACGTCCAGGACTTCCGCAACTACAAGGTCAGCATGGAGAAGGCGCGCAAGGTGCTCAGTTTCCATCCCCAGCACGACGTCGACTCGATCGTCAAGGACCTGGTGGACAACCTGCCCAAGTTCAGGGATTTCGAAAACCCCGCTTATTACAACATCCAGGTTTTCAAGGCCCTGGAAAAGAAAGCATAACGCTTTGATGCCGGCCACAATGAAGATCGCGGTTATCGGGGCCGATGGACAGCTGGGCTCGGATATCGTGGCCGCCTGCCGGGACGGAGGCCAAGATGTGCTGCCGCTGACGATCCGCCAGGTGGACATCACGGACGATGGCCAGGTGCGGCGCGCCCTGGACGGATCCGCCCTCGATGTCATCGTCAACACGGCCGCCATGCACCATGTGGAGAAGTGCGAGGCCGACCCGGCGCGCGCTTTCGCGGTGAACGCCCTGGGCCCCCGCCGCCTGGCCCTGGCGGCCAACGATATCGGCGCCCGCCTGGTCCAGGTCAGCACCGATTATGTTTTCGCCGGCGCCGGCAAGGCGCCCTACCTGGAGAGCGACCTGCCGCTGCCGCTGAACGCCTACGGCACCAGCAAGCTGGCCGGCGAGCTGTTCGTGCGCGCCCTGGCGCGGAAGCATTACGTGGTCAGGGTTTCCGGCCTGTACGGTCTGCATCTCTGCCTGGAAAAGGGGGGGCTGAATTTCGTCGACCTGATGCTCAAGCTGGCGCGTGAGCGCGAGGAAGTGCGCGTGGTCGACGACGAGGTGCTGACCCCCACGTCCACCCGCGAGGTGGCGCGGCAGCTGCGGAGCATGCTGGAAGCGGACGCCGAGAACGGTCTCTACCATGCCACGGCCGAGGGCAGCTGCTCTTGGTTCGAATTCGCCCGCGAGATTTTCCGACTGATCGGCAGCGCCATCCAGCTGAACCGGGCGGCGCCCGGAGAATTTCCCATGAAGGTGCCGCGCCCCAAGTACTCGGTGCTGGAGAATGCCCACCTGAAGCAGTTGGGATTGAATGTCATGCGGCCCTGGCCGGAAGCGCTGGCCGAGTACCTCAGGGAAAAGCACGGCAGCGCCGGCTCAAGGCTGTAGGCGGAAGCGGAAAACCGATCGGGGAGAGCGGGCGGCCGAGTGCCGTGCTCTTCAGGACTCCAGCAGACGCGCCAGCGTCTTCTCCCAGCTGCCGGTGCGGCTTTGGGCCAGGGCGGCCTGGCCCATGCGCTCGAGAAGCGGCCGGTCCTCCCAGAGCGGGACGATTCGTTCCGCCAGGCTTCGGGGATCGGCCGCGGCGACGATGCCGGTCAGGCCGTCGCGCACCAGCTCGACCGGACCGCCGGAATCATGGCAGGTGACCACGGCCTTGGCCGAGGCAAAGGCCTCGGAAGTGATGAAACCGAAATCCTCGCTCCGGGGGGGAAAGAGCACCAGGCCGCAGCGCGCGTAAAGCGTGAGCTTCTCTTCCTCGTTGACCGGGCCCAGGAATTCGACCCGCTCCCCCAGACCGAGTTCCCGGGCCAGCGCGCGCAGGTCGCCGGCCGCCGGCCCGTCGCCGGCGATCTTCATGGTGATCGAGCCGGGAAGCAGGGCCAGCGTGCGCACGGCCAGGTCGATGCGCTTGTGGGGCTCAAGGCGCGACAGGACCAGGATGTAGCCGCCATAACCGTCGCAGCGGTACGGCCGGAGCGGGGCGGGGGGATGGAGCACCTGCGGGGCGAATGATCGGTCCCACGCCAGCACCCGCTGCCGCAGGGTTTCGGAAAGGACGAAGAGGCGGAATAAACGGCGGAAAGCGCGGCGATCGAGGGCCGAAAGCATGGCGCGGCGCACGCCGCCCTTGACCCGGCCCCAGGGCGAAAGCGCGGCCCGGTGCATGGGCCACAGGTCGTCGAACTCGCGCATGCGGTGATTGAGCCAGCAAACATGGCGGGGATGGCGCAGGGAAAATGCCGGGTAGCGCAGCGAGATGACGCGGTCAATGGGAAGACCGTCGTCACCCTGGCGGACATCGGTCAGGAGGTTGGCCAGGTACGCCGCGCCTTGCCGGCCATAGGGGTTCTGGGGGGAGATCAGGATCTCGGCCTGATGACCGGCCTGGCGTGCCGTGCGCAGCAGCTCCTGGGCGATGACGCGGTTGCCGCCGCGGGCAAAGGGCAGCGCGGACGTGGCGATCAGAATGCGCATGGTTCAAAATAGCTCAATTCCCCAGGCTTGTCAACCGATGGTCGGGCCCGGAAAAGGCCGGGGCGGAACTTGCCGCTCCCGCTGTCATCTGCTATGATGCCGCATATGGAAATCATGCCGGCTGCCCGCAGCGAACGCGGTGGGAATACGACACGCGACAACGACGAATTCATCGCCGCGACCTACAGGGACATTCTGGGCAGGGAAGCGGATTCCGGCGGTTGCGACCACTACCGCCGGGAGCTGAGCAGCGGCCGGATCACCCGGGCCGGGATGGTCCGCTTCATGAAGAATTCCCCGGAGGGCTGGCTGCGCCTCTTCCCCGGCGAAATCCCCAGGCGCACCATCGCCAACGACCGCCTGAACGATGAGGAGCTCCGCGCCGGCAAAAGCGAGTTGCGATCGCGGCCCACCATCTTCAATATCGACCTGATCGGCAACTGCAACATGTCACCGCCCTGCAGCATGTGCATCAACTGGAAGGGCGAGGTGGGGCCGCGCCACCACCGAGGCATGACCTGCGCTGATATCGAGCGCTTCGGTGAGCACCTGCAGACGGCCCATTCCATCATCAATTGCGGCATCGGCGAGCCGCTGCTCAACCGAGAACTGATCGCGATCATCCGGCTGTTCCATTCCTGGGGAAAGCCGTTCGGGTTCAACAGCAACGGACTGGCGCTGGGCCCGGCCCTCGTCGATCGCCTGGCGCCCTATTTTGAGATTCTGACCATCTTCTTCTCGCTCGATGCCGCCACGGCCGCGACCTACGCCAAGGTGCGCGGTCGCCATTTCGACCAGGTCGTCGCCAACATCGCCCGCTACTGCGCCAAGCGGCGGGAAGTGGCTCCCGCGGGGCTGGCTTCCCGGACCGGCATTGTGTTCATGCCCATGCGCTGCAATCGCCAGGAAACGGACGAATTCATCCGCCTGGGCGCCCGGCTGGGTGTCGACGGCGTGGAACTGCGCGCCTTGAACCAGATCGACAGGGAATGGGTGGTGCAGCGCGGCGATTTCACCTTTGACTACAACCGCGAGATCCTTTCTGCCGACGAGCTGGAGGAGGTCCGGCAGCAGGCCGTGGAGACGGCTCGCTCCGAGGGCATCGCCCTGGACTGCCAATACCAGGCCTCCCCGGAGAGCACCTTCGCTTTCTTCAAGCCCCCGGAATACAACGGCCTGCCCATCCGCTGCGTCCTGCCGTGGCGCTACATCCTGCCGTATCAGAACGGCGACACCCAGCCTTGCTGCTTCATCTCCGAATCCATCGGGGACTGGCGCGGAAACGGCTTGCAGAAACTTTGGAACGGGCCGATCATGAGGGAGCTGCGGAGCCAGATGGCCAGCGGGGGATTGCCGGAACGATGCCTCCGTTCCCCTTCCTGCCCGGTGGTGCAGGCGTATTTCCGTGAACAGCGCCTTGCCGTCGCGCATTCCCGGCAATCGGCTTCGGACCCGGCCCCGATCCGTTTTCCCGCCCCGATCGGCTTCACGGCCCAGGCTCAGCGCAAGATCCCCTGGCTGGGCCGCCTGATCATGGCCCTGCGCCGGCGCTTCAACCTTGAACTGGAGCACAGCCTGGGCAAGCTGCTCGAGCGCCAGGAAGTGATCAACGCCATCTTGCGTTCCGAGCTTGAAAAATTGCGCCGGGAAATGGCTGAAATGCGCCGCCGGGACGACGAGCCGTGAAATTGACAAACGCCCGGGGCTCCCGTACAATCGACTGATGGAACGCACGGAAATCCTGGGCCGCATCGCCGCCATCAGGGATGAGGTCAACGCCGCCAATCCCGCCATCATTCGCCGCCTGATCGTCGAGGAGCATCTCCATGTCCAGGCCTCGCACCGCCGATCCTTGTTCGGCAGGCTGATCAACAGGCTGCGCCGCAAGCTGCTGTTCGAGGTCGAGCGGGGGTTGGAGCCGGTACTGGGCCGCCAGCGCGAGATCAACCTGCGCCTGCTCAAGGAGCTGGAATCCATCCGGGAGACGCTGGCGCAGCAAGGCCATGACCAGCCCCGTTGAAGCGGCCGCCGCCGCGCCCGACCCGCTCACCATAGCCGTCTGTGCCCCGCAGGTGCCGTTCGTCAGCGGCGGTGCCGAGGAGCATGTCCAGGGACTGTGCCAGGAGCTGCGTCGGCGCGGCCACCGGGTTGAATTGATCACCATGCCCTATCGCTGGTACCCCCGGCGCCAGCTGCTGCGCAGCGTCGCCATGTGGGAACTGGCCGACCTCCGCGAAACCGACGGCCGGCGGATCGACCTCGTCATCTCCACCAAGTTCCCTTCCTATTTCGTGCGCCATCCGCGGCATGTGCTGTGGCTGATCCATCAGTACCGCCAGCTCTATGACCTCTACGGCGGCCCCCATTCCGAGTTCTCCCCGCGCCGCTGGCGTGACCGCATCTTCCGCCGCCGCTTCATCCGCCGCGACAGCGCCGCCCTGGCCAGCATCCCCTTGCGCTTTTCCAATTCGGCCAACACCCGGGAGCGCCTGTTGCGTTACAACGGCCTCCGCGCCGAAGCCCTGTATCACCCGCCGCGCCTGGCCCCGCGGCTGCATTGCCGGCAGCACGGCGATTTCATCCTGGCGGTGGGCAGGCTCGACCCCCTGAAAAGGGTCGGCCTGCTGCTGCAGGCCATGGCCCTGGCCGGCGGGGGAGTGCGCGCCGTCATCGCCGGCACCGGCCCGCAGGAAGAGAGCCTCAAGCGCCTGGCCGCCGACCTGGGCCTCCGCGATCGCGTCGAGTTCGCCGGCTTCGTGAGCGATGAACGGCTGATCGATCTCTATGCCGACTGCCGGGCGGTCTGGTTCACGCCGCTCGACGAGGATTACGGATACATCACCCTGGAGGCCTTCGGCGCCGGCAAGGCCGTGCTGACCTGCGGCGACTCGGGGGGGCCGCTGGAATTCGTCCGCGACGGCGAGAACGGCTTCGTGCTGACCCCCGGCGACCACGCCGCGGCCGCCCGCTACCTTGAGCGGCTGGCGGGGGATCCCGGCCTGGCCCGGCAGCTGGGCGGGAACGGCCAGCAGGCCATTCGCGATATCTCGTGGGACCATGTCATCTCCCGCCTGCTGGAGGGGCAGCCGTGAGGATCGCCTGGTTCAGCCCGCTCAATCCCCAGCCCAGCGGCATCGCCGACTATTGCGAGGAGCTGCTGCCCGAGCTGTCCCGCCACGCGGAGATCGATCTGTACATCGACCCGGCCTGGGAAGTCCCCCATCCCGACATCAGCGGGCGCTTCCGCGTGCGCCCCTATTCGCCGGCCGGGTTCAGCGCGGGCGAATACGACCAGATCGTTTACCACATGGGAAACGATTACGCCGCGCATCGCTTCGTTCATGAGGCACTGCTGCGCCACCCCGGCGTGGTGGTGCTGCACGACCTGGTGCTGATGGGCTTCTACGCCGCCCGTCAGAACGCCGGCCGGCGTTTCGCCGATTTCGTCGGCTTCCTGCAGCGCTTCTACCCGGAGCGGGCCGACTGGATCGCCGAGCGCTGCGGCGGGCGCCACCCGTTTCCCATCTGGGAGGGCGACCTGGCGCTGCAGTTGCCGATGAACGAAGAGGTATGCCGGAGCGCCACGGCCCTGATCACCCATTCCCAATTCGTTCTCCAGCGGCTGGGGCTGCCGCCGGAAAAGCCGGCGACGGCCATCCCGCACCACGGCCACGCCGTGCGCGCGATCGACCGCCAGGCAGAACGTCGGGCGCTGGGCATTTCCGAGCGCGAACTGCTGCTCGTCTCCACCGGCTACGTCACGCGCAACAAGCGCTACGGCCTGGTGCTGGAGGCATTGCGCGAACTGGATCGCGGCGAACTGCGCTACCTGATCGCCGGCGGCGACCGGGACGGCATTCTGACGCCGCTCCTGGCCGGCGGCGGAAAGGGCGTGCTGAGGCGGGGCTTCGCCCCGCTGGCCGAGCTGGAACGCTGGATCGCCGCCGCCGATATCGGCGTCAATTTGCGCAACCCGACCATGGGGGAGAGCTCGGGCTCCCTGATGCGCATGCTCAGTTACGGCCGGCCGGCACTGATCAGCGATGCCGGGGCCTATGCCGAGATCCCCGATCACTGCGCCATCAAGATCCCGCACGGCATCGATGAGCGGGAAACGCTCAAGGCCGCCCTCGCCGCCCTGGCCGGCGACGCCGGATTCCGCCTGGCCCTGGGGCGGGAAGCCGCGGGCTACGCCGCCGATGACTGCGGCATCGCGCGCTGCGCCCGCCTCTACGCCGATTTTTTGCGGCGCCTGCCCGGGCGCGCCAAGGAGGCATCATGAACCAAGAAGCCGCGGCCGCCCTCCTGGAGGATCTGCGCCGTGAATATGGGGAGGCGGCCGACCGCAGCGCTTCCATCAGCGCCGTCGCCGGCGCGGAGATCGACCGCGACCCGGCCATCGACTATTGGAGCTTCGGCGCCGCCGACCTGGAGAACGAACTGTGGGGCCGCATGCCTGAATTGGAGTCCGGGCTTGACATACTGCCCCAAAGCGCAGGTCCAGCCGCCCCGGGCCTGGCCGGCCGTCTCCGCGGCGGGATCAAGCGGCTGCTCCTGCGCCTGGCCATGCCCCTGATCCGCCGCAGTCTTGAAAAGCAGGACCGCTTCAACCGGCGTGCCGCCCACATGCATTTCATCCACTTCCTGGCCTTCAAGCGCCTGCGCAGCCGGGTGGACGGGCTGGAGGCGGAGAACCGCGAGTTGCGCGGCCGGCTGGAAGCCCTGGAGACCCTGCGGGATCCCGGGGAGCCGGACGACCATGAATGAACGGCCGCCTGCCGGCCACGGCGGGAAGGAAGAGGGGGGCTGCCTCGGGGACGCCCTGGCCGCCCTGATCGGCGAGCCGGCGGCGGACCGCGGGGCGGTGCGCCGCAAGGTCGCGGACATCGCCCGCCGCCATGGCCCGGCGGCGGCGTGCAATGCCATTGACCGCTGCCAGCTGCGGCTGGGCCTGCGCCGACCGCGCATCGCCATATATGACCACACCTGGCACTTCATCGGCGGCGCCCAGAAATACGGGGCCACCATGGCCGAGGCCATCTCCGACTTCGGCGCGGTCACCCTCGTCGGCAACCGTCCCTTCCGCCTCGAGGCGCTCGGCGGCTGGTACCGTCTCGACCTGGGCGCCTGCGCCGCCCGCGTGATCCCGCTGCCTTTTTTCGAGGCGCGAGGCGGGGACGCAATCGATCCGGCGCTGATCACGTCACGGGCCATGGAGAATCCATTCCATGCCGTCAGCCGCGCCAGCATGGACTACGACCTCTTCATCAACAACAGCATGCTGGAGATGGTCTGCCCGCTCTCCTGCCGCTCGGCGTTCATCACCCATTTCCCCGAGCGGCGGCCGCGCAGCTATTTTTACGTCGACCGCTACAGCCGCATCGTCTACAACAGCCGCTATACCCGCGAGTGGATCGAGAAGCGCTGGGGCCTGGCGCCGCACCGCCACATTTATCCCCCGGTGGACGCGGCGGACCCCGGCCCATGCGAAAAAGACAGCGTCATCCTGTCGGTGGCCCGCTTCGACCCCGGCGGCAACAAGCAGCAGCTGGAAATGGTGAAAGCGTTCCGGCTGCTGCGGCGCCGCTGGCCGCAGCCGTGCCGGGACTGGCGGCTGATCCTGGCCGGCGGCAGCCACGGCGAGAATCCCTACCTGCGCCGGGTCCAGGATTTCCTGCGCGACCATCCCGCTTTGCCGGTCGAGCTGCGGATCAACGCCTCGCATGACGAGCTGATCGCCCTCTACCGCCAAGCCTCGCTCTTCTGGCATTTCTGCGGACTCGGCCAGAGCGATCCGGCCCTGGTGGAGCATTTCGGCATGACCGTGGCCGAAGCCATGCAGCATGGCTGCATCCCCATCGTCTTCGACGGCGGCGGCATGCGCGAGATCGTCGAGGAAGGGCAAGGCGGCCACCTGTTCTCCAGAATCGGCGTGCTGCTGGAGCGGAGCGCCCGGCTGTTGGCCGAACCGGCGCTGCGCCAGGCCATGGCGGCCGCCGCCCGCGGCGGAGGACGGCGCTTCAGCAAGGAACTCTTCAGCGAGCGCGTCCGCTCGCTGGCCGCTGAGCTGCTGCCGCAGAAGGCGTCCGAACATGCACCTGGCCTATGACATCCGACCGTTTCTCTCCTCCGCCACCGGCGTGGGCCAATACCTGCAGCGCCTGCTCGCTGCGATCGCCGAGCTGCCCGACGCCCCCTGCTGCCACTTGTTCTCCGCCTCCCGCAAAGAGCGCTTCGATCCCCGGCGCCTGCCGCCGGCGCTGAGGCGGCGCCTCGTCGACCGCCGCATCCCGGTGCGCCTGCTCAATGTTCTCTGGCATCACCTGCGTTTCCCGCCGGTCGACTGGCTGCTGCGGCAGCCCATCGACCTGGCCCATTCGCCGACGCCGTTGATACTGCCCAGCCGGGGCCGCAGCGTGATCACGGTCCACGATCTTTTCTTCCTGGCCAGGCCGGAGCTCGCCCGCGGCGAGATGAAGCGCGATTATCCCCGGCTGCTGGCGGCCAGCCTGCGCCGCGCCGACGGCATCATCTGCGTGTCCCGCGCCACGCGCGACGCCCTGTTGGTCCGTTTTCCCGGCTGCGCCGCCAAAAGCGCGGCCATCCTTTCCGGAGTAGGGGACGAGTTCCTCGCAGCGCCGGAGAGCGCCGTTGCGCCTCCCGCCGGCGTCCCGCCGCGCTACATCCTGTTCTGCGGCACCATCGAGCCGCGCAAGAACCTGTTGATGCTGCTCCAGGCGCTCCTGGACCTGCGCCGGGGAGGCTTGCGCATTCCCCTGGTCATCGCCGGGCAGCGCGGCTGGGGATTGCAGGAGTGGCTGCCGCTGCGCCGGGAACTGGCCGAGCAGGTGACCGAGCTCGGCTACACCCCGTCGGGGCAGCTGCCCGCCCTTTATCGCGCCGCCGCCGCACTGGTCATGCCCTCGCTCGATGAGGGCTTCGGCTTCCCGCTGCTCGAGGCCCTGGCCAGCGGCACGCCGGCGCTCTGCTCCGACATCCCCGCCCTGCGCGAGGTCGGCGGCGACCAGGCGGTCTATTTCGACCTGCGGCAGCCGCAGCCGCTGCGCGATGAGCTGGCGGCCCTGTGGCGCGGCGAGCTTCCCTTTTCGCCCGCCGCCGCCCGCCGCCACGCCGCCCGCTTCTCCTGGTCGAAAACCGCGGCGGCCACGGTCGCGTTCTATCAGCGGGTGCTTTCATGATCGTGGCCATCGACGGCTTCGAGTGGCGTGACCGCCCGACCGGCGTAGGGCGTTTTTTGCAGAACCTGCTCGCCGCCCTGGTCCCCGCCGCACCGGAGCACCGGTTTTTCCTCTTCCTGCCCGCCGCCCTGCAGGATCCGCCCGACTGGCCCAACCTGACCCCCGTCGTGCGCGAGCACTCGGGGGGGAGCTTCCGCTGGCAGAACCGGGTGCTGCCGGGGCTGATCGCCGCTCATCGCTGCGACCGCCTGCTGGCCCCGGCCAACGTCGCCCCCTTTCGCCCCGGCGTCCCGACGCTGCTGGTGGTCCACGACGTCTCATGGCGCGGCGTGCCCGGCGATTTTTCCCGCCGCGAGCGCTGGGCCCTGGACCTGCGCTGCCGCTGGAGCCTGCGCCGGGCCGCGGAGGTCGCCGCGGTTTCGCAATTCAGCGCCGGCGAAGTGGAGCGCTGGTACGGCGGCCGGCGCCGCGGCATCCACGTCATCCGCCACGGCCTGCAGCCCGGCCTGCGCCGGGCGCCGGAGCAGGCCGTCGCCGCATTCCGCCGCCGCCATGGCCTGTCGGGCCGGACCGCGATCGGTTTCCTCGGCGCCATGTTCGGCCGCCGGCACATCGCCGAGCTGCTGGCCGCCGTGGAGCGGCTGCGCCGCAGCCGCGACGCGGTCCTGCTGCTGGCCGGCCCCGACCGGTCTCAGCCGCCGCTCAAGGCCGCCCTGGACCGGGAGTGGGTCGTCCGCCTGCCCTGGCTGCCGGAGGAGGAGACGGCCCTCTTTTATTCCAGCCTCGACCTGAGCTGCTACCTCTCGGAATACGAGGGGTTCGGACTGCCGCCCATGGAGGCCCTGCAGTGCGGCACCGTGCCGCTGCTGCTGTCCGGCTCGTCGCTCAGCGAACTCTATTCCGGATGCGCCTTGTTCGCTGACAGGCCCGATCCTGACGCCCTGGCCGCCGTCATGGAGGATTTTTTGCGCCGGCCCGGGCGCAAGACGGAGTTGCTGCAGGCCTGGCGCGAGCGCGAGGATCGCTTCAGCTGGGAAATAGCGGCCGAGCGCTATTTGCGGTTGCTTTTTTCCCTGGCACGAGGACACTAGAGGTCGATCGGCTGAGTGTCATCGTTGCCGGTTTTGCCGCGGCTCCGGCTCCCTTCCGCCGTTGCTGGCGAATGTTCAGATGATGGGCTTTTCGTAAATGGCATAACTCTTGGTGATCCGGGCATTGATGTGGCGCAAAACGCGGTTCATGGGCTCGTTGTTCTCCAGGATCCACGACATCTCGGCCTTGTAGATGCCCAGGCGGTAGGCGTTCTCGGCGGTTCGCTTGTAGAAGACGAGGTCGATGCCCAGGTGGCGGTGCTCCCTGAGCACCCCCATCAGGGTGACGCGGATGGCGTCGATTCTTTTCAGGTTGCGCAGCAGGCGCAGCCAGCCGATGGGGAACAGGCGGCCGTTCAGCGGCCGCAGCGCCTGGTTGATGTCGGGCAGCGAGAGCGAGAAGCCGACCGGGCGCCCCTCCTTCTCGGCGAAGAGGATGAGGTCGGGCTTGATGACCGGGCGCATCTTCTTCAGGTCGTCAAGCCCCTCGGCGAGCGTCGTGGGCACGAAGCCCCAGTTGCCGGCCCAGGCGCGGTTGAAGAGGTCGATCACGTGCCCCATGTCGCGCTCGGCGTTGGCCAGGTCGAAGGGGCGGAAAGTGAAGCCCTGGCCGCGCAGCCGCTCCTCCAGCCGCCCGACGGCGCGCGGGAAGCGTATCGTTTCCCGCGACACCTCGTAGGCGAAGAACTTCATGACCTGGCGGAAGCCGAGCGTCTCCAGCAGTTCCCGGTAGTAGGGGGGATTGTAGGCCATCAGCACAGCCGGCGGACGGTCGAAGCCGTCGATGAGCAGGCCGGCGACGCCGTTCAGCGAAAAGCTGGCGGGGCCGCGCAGGGTGTCGCAGCCCTGTTCCCTCAGCCAGGCGGCGGCGGCGCCCAGCAGCCTTTCCGCCGCGTCCGGATCGTCGGGGCATTCGAACATGCCGAAAAAGCCGCAGCGGTCGCCGTGGTAACGCTGGTGGTCGCGGTTGAGGACGGCGGCGATGCGGCCGATGGATTCGCCGTTGCGCCGGCATAAAAAGAGCTCGACCCGGTTGTACTTCAGGAACGGGTTGTGCCGGGGCAGGATGAACTTCTTCTCGTCAACGACCAGCGGCGGCACCCAGTTGGGGTCGC
>CAZLSH010000004.1:14019-14385 GCA_964562095.1 uncultured Clostridia bacterium
TAGGGGAGCATGACGAACTCGCGCCGTTGCCGGGCGTTGGCAACTCGCAGGATCTCGATGCCGGGTTGGGGTGCATTCATTGACGGGGATTGTAGCCCAGGGCGTTCCGGATTTCAAATCAGGAAAATGGATGAAATCGGTTTACGGTTTACGGTAGACGGTAGACGGTAGACGGTCAGAAAAAGCAATACAAAGACTTGAATTCCAAATCCCAAGCACCAAATCCCAAACAAATTCCAAATTGCAATTACCAAATGACTCAAACGAAGGCATGACAGCGTAGGGGCGACCGGCCGGTCGCCCTTACACGAAGAAAGACGACCAGAAAGCATTTCCCGAATGTTCTTTCACGTCACGCGTTACGCG
>CAZLSH010000004.1:14405-39445 GCA_964562095.1 uncultured Clostridia bacterium
TTTTATGTTTTTCCGCATCACGCATCACTTATCACTCATCTCAATTTCCAACCTGGAACTTGGAACATGGAACTTGGAACGTGGAACGTGGCACCGAGATCTCGGCGCTTGATTTCAAATGACCCCTGATGGAATCGAACCATCAACCTATTGATTAAGAGTCAATTGCTCTGCCAATTGAGCTAAGGGGCCATTGAAATAAAAAAATAGCATAATTTTCGTTGCTTGTCAATCATCCTCCCTGCCTTTATAATGGCATGGCCGTGAGCGAAAAAAAGCGCCTTGCCCGTTCCGCCGCCGTCGACCCCTCCGTCATGCTGCCCCGTTTTGAAATGACCGGCTGTCCGGCCTCGGTCCGGCCCTACGGCTCAGGGCACATCCACGATACCTACCGCGTGCGCATGGGCGCCGCCGCCCATCCCGGCTATATTCTGCAGCGCGTCAATGCCCGGGTTTTCCCCGACGTGCCCCGGCTGATGGAGAACATCGTGCGCGTGACCGGCCATCTCCGTGCCAGGACCCGGCGCGGCCTGCCGGTGCTCACCGTCATTCCGTCCCGCGACGGCCGGCCGTATGCGCGGGACGAGAGCGGCGGCTTCTGGCGCTGCTATCGCTTCATCGCCCACCGGGAGCCCGGCGCCCGCCTGCGGGGCCGGAGTCTGGACCGCCCGGCGCGGGCCTCAAGGGCCGGCGAGGCGGGGCGGATCTTCGGCCGCTTCATCATCCAGATGTCCGACCTGCCGGCGCCGCCGCTGCACGAGACCATCCGCGGCTTGCACGACATCGAGGTCCACCTGGGCCGCTTCGCTGACCTGCTGCACAACGACCGCGCGCGACGCCGGAAGGATATTCCCGCCGAGATTGACTTCATCCGCTCCCGCGCCGCCGCCATGGGGCGCTTCCGCGACCTGGGACGCGCCGGGCGCATTCCGCTGCGCGTCACCCACAACGACACCAAATTCAACAACATCCTCTTTGCCCCACATGGCGGATCGTGCCTCATCGACCTGGACACGGTCATGCCCGGCTACGTCCTGTACGATTTCGGAGACGCCATCCGCTCGGCGGCCAACAGCGCCCGCGAGGATGAACCCGACCTGCGCCGTGTCCGCTTGGATAAGGGAGTCTTCCAGGAGTTCGCCCGCGGATACCTCGCTGAGCTGCGCGGGCTGCTCACCGCCGTGGAGGTCGCCCAGCTCGCCTTCTCCGCCCGCTTCATGGCCTACCTGGTCGGGCTGCGCTTCCTGAACGACCATCTCGACGGCGACCGTTATTTCAAGGTCGACCGGCCGGGGCACAACCTGCAACGGGCGCGGGTGCATTTCCGGCTGCTGGAGGACATGGAACGGCGCTGCACCTGGATGGAAGAGCTCATTTGCGCCCTGGCCGCGGGGCCGATCGGCTGACGAAGACGGGCTGGCAGAAGGCCATCTCGCCCACGCAGGAGGCCGCCCCACCGGGGTCAGGAAATTCGCAGGGTGGTTGCATTTGCTTTTTGCCGTTTGCTAGAATGGGCGGCAGGGAGAAAGCGATGGCGGGAACGATCATCCTGAAAAAGTCTTTCCGCGGCGGCCAGACATTCGCCGTGGCGGTCAATGACATCCTCTACGAGCCGGTGCAGTGCATCGTCAATGCCGCCAACGGCATGCTGGCCCATGGCGGGGGGGTGGCGGCGGCGATCGCCGAGGCCGCCGGCAGCGTGCTGCTGGCCGACTGCCGCGAGATCATCAGCCAGCGCGGGCGCATCCCTTCCGGCCACGCCGTGGTCAGCAAGGCGGGCGACCTGCCCTTCCGGGGCGTCGTCCACGCCGTGGGGCCGAAGATGGGCGAGGGCGACGAGGAGCGCAAGCTGGTGCAGGCGCTGAAGGAGGCGTTCGCTCTCGCCGATGAGCGGCGCTGGGCATCGCTTTCCTTCCCGGCCGTCAGCTCCGGCATTTTCCTGGTGCCCCATGCCACCTGCGCCCGGGCCTACCTGCGGGCGGTGAAGGAATTCTTCGCCGCCCACCCGCTGTCGCAGCTGCGCGATATCCGCCTGTGCCTGTTCATGGGCCCGCTGCTGGAGTCGGTCAAGAAGGAGTGGCCCAAGGCATTCGCCGATTGACAAGCGCCTCCGAGCGCTCTATAATGCGAGCTGATTTAAAATTGCAGGCGAGGTGAACAAGGGCAATTGAAGAAGAGCACGGCGGCCGGAAGGGGGGTGAACCGCCTGACCCGTTTCCCAGCGCCTTCGCGCGCCCTGGCCGCCGCCGCCTGCGTCGTGGCCGTCATTTCCCCATCCCGAGGAGGAGCGCATGGCGTTCACCGTCCCTGAAGCTTTCGAGCCCGCCCCCACCGCCACCATCATCCACGCCTACAACAGCGAGGGCATCTCCCTTCAGGCGCTCAGCGACGATGACATCTGGACGGTGATCAAGTCCTCGGGGGCCAACCTGATCGGCAAGCCCAACATGCAGCCGCGCGTCCAGGTCATGGACCGCTATAGCCCGGAGCGCGACATTCATATCAGCCAGGTCGAGATGTCGCTGGCCATCGAGGAGTCGCACGCCAGCTATTTCTGGGAGCGGCAATTGTCGGGTAAGAAGTCGTTCGAAATGGCCTGCATGGAGGTCAACACCTGCGGCGACTCGCTGAGCCCCAAGGTTCTGGGCACCTTCCTCGACCTTTGCGACTACCCCGAGTTCGTTTCCTTCATTTACTTCGCGCCGACGCCGCTGCTCAAGGACCAGAAGATTTCCGACCGCGAATCCCTGCGCAAGCAATGCTTCAAGACCCCGGTCGACTGCTGGTCGCGCTACATCATCGATATCCAGGCCCCCATCGAGATCCAGGAAGGCAAGCTGTTCATCGCCCACCTGCACCGTCGGGACGTGTCCCGCATCGTCAAGCGCCTGCGCGAGGAAGTCATCGCGAGATATTCCCAGCACGCCATCAAGCTGGCCCGCAGCGACCGCAAGCTGAAGCTGATGGTCAACTCGCAGCAGGAGGAGTACCTGGCCTGCGCCTTTTACGATTCCGACCAGAAATTCGTCAATTCACTCTGCAACCCGCGCGTCCGCGAGGACGAGGCCCTCTACCTGCTCGAAGACTGCTTCGATGACGTGCTGCTCTCCACGGATACGCCTTTCGTCTTCGAGCATGATTTCGATCCCCCCGGCTACACCAGCGTTTTCCTGACCGGCGGCACCGGCTACATCGCCCTGCACGTCACCCCCAATCCCATCGGCCAGACGAAAAATTTCGTCGAATTCTGCGCCTACATCCATCCCAGCATGTGGGTCTTTGAGCGCGAGTCGCTGGTGCACGTCATGTGGCCGATTCTGAAGCTGTTCCAACCCGAAAAGGCCGAGATCCATTACCGTCTCTCATCGCGCAACATCATGCGCGGCCGGAGTATCCACCAGAAGTTCATCCGCAAGCGCCTGATCGGCCTGGGATATTCCTACGAGGACATGGTCTCTTTTTACGACGATTACTTCGGCCGCACGTTTTTTCACCTGAATATCGAGAAGAAATAGCCCTCAGGATTTTCCCGATTGCGCCGTAGCCCGCTGGGGAGTATTCTTGGGCCAGGAGAGAGGGACGGGATCCAAGTCCCGGCCGTCATTCACCATGCGCTTACGCTTCAACCTGCAGGCGATACCCGTGGCGTTGGCCGCCCTGGGGCTGTGGGCCGTCATCGGCGGCTGGTACATTGCCGTCGTCCCGGCCGGCCTTTCCGGGCCCGACAATATCGGCATCGTCCTTTCCACTTTCGGAGTCTGCCTTTTCTTCGCCGACCGCATGGCATTCCGCTGGCTGAAGATCCACTGCCATGTCCTCCTCTTCAAATTATGGCTCTGGGGCCTGTTCTTCGTCGCCTGGGGCCTGGTGGAATGGCTGCGTGCCGCTCCCAGCGGTTCCTGGAGGGTCTTCACCCTGCATTGGCTGGCCACCGGCGCCATCCTCGCCCTGGCCTGGCTGTTGGGTCGCCGCCCGGCGGCGGCCGCCTCCCGCCGGCGCATGCACGAATCCACCGGCCCCATTTCCCTGCGCTGAGAACAGTCACTGTTCCCGCCGGCAAGTCGCTGACCCAGACACCGCCCTCCCCGTGACCTCCCGGCCCCGGCTGAAAGCGAAGACGCAGCCGGCGAACCGGCCGCGCTGAAAAAGAGCTGCTGCCGCCGGCGTGTCAAGGCGGCAGCTTCTTGTCAAGACCGGGCCTTTAGGCTATCATGCCCGGAAAGCAGCATGGTGAAAGAAAATAAAATCCGCCTGGACCGGGCGCTGGTGGAGCGCAGGCTGGCACCGGACCTGAAGCAGGCCCAGGCGCTGGTCATGGCCGGTGATGTGCTGGTCAACGCCCAAAAGGCCGACAAGTCGGACCGACCGGTCGGGAGCGGGGAAGCGATCGCGATCAGGGCCAGGAGCCCCTATGTCTCGCGCGGAGCGCTGAAGATCGCCACGGCGGTCGCTGAACTGGCCATCGCGGTCCCGGGGCTGAAAATCCTGGATATCGGCATTTCCACCGGCGGCTTCAGCGACTATTTCCTGCAGCACGGCGCCGCCGAAGTCTTCGGCGTGGACGTCACCATCCGCCAGGTCGACGCCCGCCTGCGCGCGGATCCGCGCCTGCGCCTGCTGGAGACGAACGCCCGTTTTCTGAAAAAAGAGGACGTCCCCTTTGCGCCCGACCTGGTGGTCATGGATCTCTCCTTCATCTCCATCACCGCCGTCCTGCCCGTGCTGGCCGCCTTTCCCGGCGCTCCGGCGCTGGTCCTGGTCAAGCCGCAGTTCGAAGCCGAACGCGGCCGCGTCGGCCGCGGGGGAGTGGTCCGCGACCGCCAGGCGCGGCGGGACATCCTGCTGCGCCTGAAGCACCGCGTCGAGGAACTGGGTTTCGGCGTCAGCGGCTGGTGCGCCGCAGGCGTCAGGGGGCGCCGGGGCAACCAGGAATATTTTTTTCTGTTGCGGCGCGGGAAAATTCATTCCATTGATGATAAAATGATCGCCGATGCCGAAGCAATATGAACATGTCGTGATCGTGGCCAAGCCGCACCAGGACGTGGCCCACTACCTGCGCCAGGCCATCGCCTTGCTGGACGAGCAGGGCGTGGGCCATGACCTTGAGAAAACGGCGGCCGGGCTGCTGGGGGTCGGCGAATACCGCGAGCGCGAAGACGTGGCGCGGGGCGCCGACTTGATCATCGTCCTGGGCGGCGACGGCACGTTTCTTTCCATTGCCCGCCAGGCCGTGGAGGCGCAGGTGCCGGTGGCCGGTTTCAACCTGGGCACCCTGGGCTTCCTGACGGCCATGAAAAAGGAATCGCTGGCCGAGGGGCTGGCGCACATCCTGGACGGGCGCGCCGTTGTTTCCCGGCGCAAGCTGCTGCAGGTCGATTTGCGCGGCGCCAGCTATACGGCGCTCAATGACGTGGTGGTCAACAAGGGGGCCATCGCCCGCATCGTCAAGCTGCTGCTGACCATCGACGGCGACCCCCTGGCCGAGATGAAGGGGGACGGCGTCATCCTGTCCACGCCCACCGGCTCCACGGCCTATTCCGTCTCCGCCGGCGGCCCGATCGTCAGCCCCGACGTGAACGGCATCGTCATCACGCCCATCTGCCCCCATTCCCTCACCTTCCGGCCCCTGGTCGTTCCCGACGGCGCCGAGATCGCCGTGCGGCTGCTGACCCCGAACATGGACACCATCATGACCATCGACGGCCAGACGGCCCTGCCGTTCGATTTTGAGGAAGAGATCCGCGTCCGCGTCTACCCCAAGATGCTGCGGATGCTGGTCGCCCCGGGGACGAACTATTACCAGTTGCTGAACGAAAAGCTGAACTGGGGGCTGTGACTTTCCTGAGGCGGAAGCGCTCCAAGTTCCAGGTTGGAAATCGTGATGAGTGATGAGTGATGCGTGATGCGTGATGAGAAAGAACAAGAAATGCTCTTCTCTCTGACTATCACTATCACTATCACTACCACTAAATATCCGTAAGGCCTCTTGCTGACACTGACACTGACACTGACACTCTTGTATTTTGATTCCAGATCGTTATAATCGCCCTAGAGGTACAGAATGAAGAAAGCCGCCATTTGGATCCTTGTGGCCTGGACGGCCATGACGATCTTCCCCGCCCGCGCCAGCGACGATTTCAACCGCGCCATCGCCTATTACCTGGCCGGCGACATGGAACTGGCCAAGAAGAACCTGGACGCTCATTTCAGCAGCCGGCACCAGCCGACCGTCCAGCTCGGGTTCACCCTGCTGTTTCAGGGCGAGAAGTGGGAAGCCACCAAGAAGTTCAGCGACTATCTGGAGAGCAACCACCGCTCGCTGGAGTCCCTGGTCGGCATCAGCCTGGCCACGGCCGACGTCAAGAACTCGCTGGCCAGCGACAACCTGAACAAGGTTTTGCGCATGGATCCGGGCTTCGCTCCCGCCTATGCCTGCCTTGGGCAGGAACACTTCCTGCGCGACGACTTTCCCGCCGCCGAGGAGAATTTCAACCAGAGCCTGCGCTATGCCAATATTCCGGAATACAAGATCCTGCTGGGGAAACTGCTGCTCAAGACCGGCCGGCTGCAGCAGGCCTACGACCTGATCCGGCCCCTGGCCGAATCGACGCCCAAAAATTTTCATTACGCCTTCCTGGCTGCCCGGGCCGGCCTGGCGCTGGGCGACCTGGGAACGGCCTCGCGGTTCAGCGAGCAGGCCCAGAGCGCGCGCCCCGATGCCAAGGAAGCTCAGCTGCTGCACGGGCAGCTGCTGCTGGCTTCGGGAGACCTGCGCCGGGCCAAGTCGCTGCTGGGCAAGTTGAAATTCGCTTACTACAACCCCGAATACAGCCTTACCCTGGCCGAGGTCCTGGTCAGACTGAAGGATCGCGACGCGGAGAAATACCTGTATGAAGTGTTTTCCCAGGCCCCCTGGCACCCCGGCATCAACAAATTGCTGGGGCTCTTTCATCTGAAGGACAAAAAGGCCAACATCCAGAACTGGATCCGGCGCGCACTGCTCAGCGGCTTGCCGGCCCAGGAACTGCAACAGGAGTTCCCTGCGCAGTACCGCTACCCGGAACGGCCTTCTTTCGCCATCTTCGCCGCCAGAATGATCCAGTGGCTGGGCAACGGCCGGCTTGCGGTCGCCGGCGCGCTGCGCAGCGGCGAAAAGGAAAAACTGACCATCCTGGATGCCGCCACCCTGAAACCGATCCAGTCGTTCGCCTATGAAGGCTCCATCCAGGAAATCTTTGCCGCCCCGCGCCGCGACAAATTCATTTTTTCCAGCCGCGCGCCAGGGAACGAGAAAGTGTACCTGTATACCCTGATCGAGGAAAGGAACGGCTACCGGCTGAAACCGGTGGTCGGTTACGCCCTGGACATGGCCAGGGTGCAGGTCGCTTTCAACGCCGGCGGCACCATGGCCTTCGTCACCGATGGCAGCCTGAACGACCTGGCGTTCCTGTCGCCGTTCTCGACGGTGGGCAGCCTGGGTCGCAGGCAGTCGATCTATCCCGATCATCCCCTCACGGTGTTCAGCTACGCCTATGCCGGCGAACGCTGGACCCAGGTCCGGAACCGGGAAGCGCTGCGCAATGTCCCCCTGCCGGTCGTGAGGCGTTACTACGCCGTCGCCGATGCCTGCCGCAACCATGCGGAGGTCGCCAAGCTCCTGGAAAAAGGGGCTGCTCTCGACATCACCTCATCCGAGGAAATGAAGATCCTGTTCGGCGACGGCGCGGACCATTTCCTGATCTGTTTCTCCGACTTGAAGAACGCCTTCCAGGCCTGGGCTTACGATGCGGGCCGCAACCGGCTGACCCGCTTTGACGAGTCCATGTTCCTCGGCCAAAAGTATTACGCCGACCTCGATGTCGTCGCCTTCCATCCCGAAAAGAACGAGGTCCTGGTCCTGACCCGTGACAAGCAGCGGAACCTGTACCACTTCAATTACCGCTCCCTGCTGTACAAAAAGATCGCCGGCAGCGCGCTGAAGGTTGCGGTCACTCCCGACGGCAACACCATCTACCTGCTCGCCGAAAGGAACCAGTCGTTCTATTTCAGCGAAACCACCCTGGAGATCGTCCAGCTGTCGCCGTTTGCCCGCCGCAAGGTCAATTCCCGGCGCGACCTGGAAGACATCAACGATTGTTCCGATGCCAACGCGGTCTATTTCACGACCTTCAACGGCGAGCTGCTGAAGCTGGACGATGAGGGCAAATTCGCCAGCCGCCAGGTCTCCCTGGCCGGAGCGCTGCACCAGGTTTCACCCGACAAGAAAAAGGCCGCCGCCTTCATCAACAACCGCATCCACGTCCTGGACTGGCAGGACTAGGGGAGGGGCAAAAGGGGCGACGCCGCGGCCATGTCGACGCGCAGCGAATTCAAACCGGTGAAATTCTTCTGCGGCCTGATCTATGGCCGGGAAGCAGCCGCCGAGGCGGCGCTCGCCCCGCTGCAGGAGATCGTTTCCGCGATCGACGACCGCTCGCCGGCCATTCCTTTCGCCGCCACCGACTACTACCGGAGCGAGATGGGCGAACCCCTTCTGCGCCGCTTCGTCTCCTTCCGTGAATGGCTGCCGCCCGGGCGCCTGGCGGCGATCAAGATCGCGGCCATGCGCCTGGAAGAGGCGCTCGTCGTCGCAGGCTGCCGGACGGTGAACCTGGATCCGGGCTTCCTCTCCGAGGCCAACGTCATCATCGCCACGGCCAAGAACCATTATCACCGCGTGCCGCTGGCCGACGGCATCTATGCCCACCTGGAGTACGTGCTGAAGGACGGCCATTTCCAATTCCTGCCCTGGACCTATCCCGATTTCAGGACCGAAGCCTATCTCGAATTTTTCAGGCGCCTGCTGGAAACCTACCGCCGCGAGCGGAAAGGAGCGTTCAGAAATGCGCCTGGCGTCTGACGTCTTCTTTCTTCACTAACGTCTGTCGTCTAACGTCTGCCATCTTCTTCCTAGTGGCTTACGCCCACTCCGGCCGTCTCGGGAAGCTCCTGGTTGTAAGGCGATGCGTTCACTTTGGCGACATAGCCGGTATTCTTGTACAGGTAGCCGTTATTGTACAGGAAGAGGGCGCGGCGCAGGTCGCCGCCGGCGATGTCGTGATACTGCTTCAGGATGCGCAACCCCAGGTCGATATTGTAGTCGACATCGAAGATGCGCGCCTTGTCGATCCCCAGTTCGTCCTTCCATACCGAGTAGCGGACCTGCATCAGGCCATAGGCGCCGGCCGTGGACACGGCCAGGGGATTGAAGGCGCTCTCCACCTGGATGACCGACAGGACCAGGTTGGGCTGGAACCCGTAGCGTTGGGCCTTGCGGAAGGCAATGTCGACGATGCGCGAGAATTCGGGGAACTTCTTCTGGAATGTGGCGCTCTTGAACTCCAGCAGCTCGAGGCGGTCGGCCTTCGCCTGTTGCGCCAGCTTTTCTTCATTCAGCCGCAGCACCCGCTCATGGGACTCGCCCAGGCGTTCCTGCAGATACTGAACGTGGGCCAGGCTGCGCTCATAGTTGCGGTTGGTCACGGCCAATTGCGCCAGCAGCGAAGCCAATGCGGCCAAGGCCAGGACCGACAGCACGACAGCGAACCGTTTCACGGGGTTGGTTGCGAACATGGGTCACCTGCCTAAAAAAGCCCAGACAGTATAAGTGCCTGAAATGGAAAATGCAAGCTTTTTGTGGGAAATTGAGGAAAATTATCCGAGGCTTCTTGCTGCCCGCAGAAAAAAAGCTATAATGAATTTCGTGCCCGGGACCGGGCGCGCGGAGGAGGTTCCCATGAGACGATGCGCGGCATTTCTCGCTTTCTTCCTGATTTTCCTTGCCCTGCCCGGCGGTGAGTTCGCTCCGGAGAAGCTGGCGGGGCCCTGGGAAGGGGCGATCTCGATCATGGGCCAGGAGTTGGGCATCATCGTCCGCTTCGACGAGAGCGGCGGCATCCTGAAGGGAACGATCGATATCCCCGTGCAGATGGCGGCCGACCTGCCCTTGAGCCGCCTGGAGCGAGAAGGCGAGCGCATCCATTTCGAGCTCGCGGCCGGTCCCGGCGTCGCTGTTTTCGACGGCGTGATCCAGCAGGGCAACATCACCGGCGACTTCACTCAAGCCGGGATCAAGGGAACGTTCAAGCTGCTGAAGGCCGGGGGCAAGGCGCTCAAACCGGTTGCCGTTCCCCAGCAGGCCGTGCCACTGCCTTACCGGGCCGAGGAAGTGGCGCTGCAGAACGGCGAGATCCCGCTGAGGGGGACCCTGACCCTTCCTGCCGGCAAGGGACCCTTTCCCGCGGTGATCATGATCACCGGCAGCGGCACCCAGAACCGTGATGAGGAAATCTTCGGCTTCAAGCTGTTCCAAGTCATCGCCGATCACCTGACGCGCAAGGGCATCGCCGTCCTGCGCTGCGACGACCGGGGGCTGGGCACCCCGCCGGCGGCCCGGGAGGCAACGTCGCTGGATTTCGCCCAGGACGTGGTGGCCCAGGCCCGCTATCTCCTGACCCGAAATGAGATCGCCAGGGACGGGATCGGCCTGTTCGGGCACAGCGAGGGAGCGATCATCGCCCCGCTGGCCAACGGGAACCGCCCCTTTGATTTCATGGTGCTCATGGCCGGAACGGCGGTCAATGGCAGGGAGGTCCTCCTCGAGCAGATCACCCTGATCGCCCGCGCCGAAGGGGCGGGCGAAACGGAGATCGCCGCGAACGTCGACAGCCAGAAGCGGGCCTATGCGCTTCTCGGCAAACCCGACGGGGGAAAGGAGATCGAGAAGATGATCGCCGGCCAGGTGCGCGGCAGCCTGGCCAGAATGACCCCCGAACAGCGGCAGTCCGTCGCCGACCCCGAGGCCTATGTCCAAGGCGCCGTTGCCGCCCAAATGACCGCCCTCAATTCCCCCTGGTTTCGCCATTTCCTGGAATACGACCCGGCGCCGGCGCTCGAGGCGGTGCGCTGCCCGGTGCTGGCGCTTTTCGGCGAAAAGGACACCCAGGTGTCCCCCCGGCAGAACCTGCCGGCAATGAAGCAGGCCTTCGCCAAGGGAGGCAACAAGGATGTGACGTTCAAGGTTTTCCCCGACGCCAATCACCTGTTCCAGAAGGCCGGGACCGGCAGCCCTTCCGAGTACGCTTCCCTCGAGAAGGCCTTTGTGCCCTGCTTCCTGGAGACGATCTCCGTCTGGATCCTGGAGAAGACCAAAAGAATAGAGTGATAGCAGGTCCAGCGACAAGTGTTAGTGTTAGTGTCAGCAAGAGGCCTTACGGATATTTAGTGGTAGTGATAGTGATAGTGATAGTCAGAGAGAAGAGCATTTCTTGTTCTTTCTCATCACGAATCACGAATTACGAATCACGATTTCTTCTTCACGTAGGCTCGGGTCTCAGACCCGCCCGTGCACAAAGAAGAACAACCATGAGGGGTTTCCCGAATGTTCTTTCTCATCAAGCATCACGCATAACGCATCACGATATTACGAACCGGAATGTCAGTGACAGCAAAAGACTTGGCGATCGTTTGAGGGGGCAGCAAGCCCAGTGCCGGCTTTCATAATTTCGCCTTTCTTCTTTTGCTCTTCGGGCGCTTGCCAACATCGAACATCGAACTTCGAACCTCTGGCTTTAGAGTTAGAACAACTCGATCAGCAGGTTCTTCAGCTCCTTGATGCGGTCGCGCAGCATGGCGGCGTTCTTGAAATCGAGGGCGTCGGCCTTTTTCTTCATGGCCGCCGTCAGCCGGGCGATCTCTTTTTCCAGGGCCGCGCGCGTCTTGAATTCGACCGGGATCTCCTCTGCGCTCTTCTTCAGCCAATAGTCGTCGTCCTGGAAGTTCTTGACCATGCTGCGCACCGAAGCGGGACGGATGCCGTGCTCCTGGTTGTAGGCGATCTGGTAGCGGCGCCGGCGCTCCGACTCGGCGATGGCCTTGCGCACCGAGTCGACCAAGCCGTCGACGTAGAGGATGACCTTGCCGTCGATGTGGCGGGCGGCGCGGCCGAAGGTCTGGATCAGCGCCGTCTCCGAGCGCAGGAACCCCTCCTTGTCGGCGTCCAGGATGATGACCCGCGACACCTCCGGGAGATCGAGGCCCTCGCGCAGCAGGTTGATGCCGATCAAAACGTCGAAATCGCCCTGGCGCAGTTTCTGGATGATCTTCACCCGGTCCAGGGCCTTGACCTCGGCATGCATATAGGCGCAGCGAATGCCCTGCAGGGTGAGGTAGTCGGCGAGCTTTTCGGCCATTTTTTTGGTCAGGGTGGTCACCAGCACACGCCCGGCGGGCCCTGGCTGGGGGGGGGCTGAAGACCGTTCGGCCGCGCCTGGACGCCTTCCGCGCCGGGGGGCGCCGGAGCCGGGCACGACGGCGCGGATCTCCTCCAGCATGTCGCGGACGGGGTCGGCGACGGTCTTGACGATGATCTCGGGATCGACCAGGCCGGTGGGCCGCACCAGCAGCGGGATCACCGAGCCCTGCGCGTCGGCGACCTCGAACGCGGCCGGAGTGGCCGACACGTACAGGACGTTCTGCAGGCGCGCGGCCACTTCGGGAAAGTTCAGCGGCCGGTTGTCCAGAGCCGACGGCAGGCGGAAGCCGTACTCGACCAGCTTCTCCTTGCGCGAGCGGTCGCCGGCGTACATGCCATTGAGCTGCGGCACGGTCACGTGGGACTCGTCAATGATGGCCAGGTAGCCCTTGGGGAAAAAGTCGAGCAGGGTATAGGGCGCCTCGCCGGGGCTGCGGCCGGTCAGGTGGAGGGAATAGTTCTCGATCCCCGGGCAATGGCCGAACTGTTCCAGCATCTCCAGGTCGTAGAGCGTGCGCTGGCGCAGGCGCTCGGCCAGTTCATCCTTTCCTTGGCCGCGAAACCATTCCAGGCGCTGCTGCAGTTCCGCCCGGATGCCGGCCGCCGCCCGCAGGATGCGTTCGCGCCGGTAGAAGAAGTAATTGACCGGATACACCGCGGCCTGGCTCTTTTGCGCCAGCGGCGCGGCGGTGAGGGCATCGAAGAACTCGATGCCCGCCAGCCGCCCGCTGTCGATGACCAAGCGCAGCGGGTTCTCCTCGCTGGTGGGAAAGATCTCGGTCGCCGGGCCGCGCACGCGGAATTCGCCGGCGGCCAGCAGCCCGTGACTGCGGCGGTAGCCCAGGTCGACGAAGCGCTGCAGCAGCTCCTCGCGCTGCAACGGGGCGCCGGCAGACAGCACGAGACGTTGCTCAAGGAAGTCGTCCGGGGCGCCGATGCTGTAGATGGCCGAGACCGATGCCACCACGATCGTTCCGCGCGCCTCCAACAGGTTGCGGGTGGCGTCCAGGCGCAGGCGCTCCAGCTCGGGATTGATCGCGACCTCCTTGGCGATGTACAGGTTGCGCTGCGGCACGAAGGCCTCGGGCTGGTAGTAGTCGTAATAGCTGATGAAATAGCCGACGCGATCGCCGGGGAAGAAGCCGCGGAATTCCTGGAACAGCTGGGCGGCCAGTGTCTTGTTGTGGCTGAGGACCAGGGTGGGGACGTCCAGCGCCGCAATGACCCGCGCCATGGCATAGGTCTTTCCCGACCCGGTCACCCCCAGCAGCACCTGCTTGCGCTGGCCGCGGCGGAAGCCCTCGACGATCTGGTCCACCGCCTGCTGCTGGGCCGGGGTAATGGCGTAGGGGGAGCGCAGCGTGAACATGCCGGCGCGGGTCAGCACTCCTCGTCGGGCGCCAGGGCGGCCGCATCAATGACCAGGGCCTTCTTGAAGTAGCGGTCCAGGACCGCGGAACGGATGCGGGCGATCTCTTCGGCGCCGATCCCCAGGCTGCGATTCTTCAGGATGAGGATGAGGTAGAAGCGCTGCTCCCATTCGATGCGGGTGAAATAGACGTCGAGGTCGGGCAGATTCTGGACGAAGCGGCTCATGACGTTCTTCTCCCGCGAGTAGGAGACCACGAAAATGGTTTTGGCCGCCTCGCTGCGGTATGGGTCGCGGATGCCGCGGTACTGGACGACCACCCGGTCCCGGGGGACCTTGGCCGCCGAGCGGATCGTGGTGCAGACCAGCTTCATGATCTCGGCCAGGACCCGGGGTGGGGTCTCCAGGCGGTAAATCTCGTCGAGGTTGTAGTAGATCTCCTTGATCAGCAGCGGGTGCAGCTTGGGCGCCTCGGAGCTGACCTCCAGCAGCGAGCGCATGTCGCTGTCGCGCAGCCCCTCGTCGAAATCGCGCACCTGGCGGTACAGCTTCTTCAGGATATTCTTGATGGACTGAAAGATGGCGGCGATGGAGGCGAACTCGGCCAGGGTGATCTTGAGGTTCATGATGCTGACCTCGATCCGTTTCTGGTAGAGGCGGGGGGGGATGGCCGACAGGATCTCGATGCCGCGGCTGCCCTCGAGCCTGCGCAGCAGCTGCAGCAGGCACTTGCGCCGGATGCGGTTGGCCACGACAATCAGCTTCAGCTGCATCATGAACTCGGTCTTTTTCTCCACGCTCATGAACGCCTGCGTGATTCCGGTCGTTTTCAGCTCGTTCATCAGGAAGGGGATGATGGCCCGGGCATAGTGCTCGTAGCCGCCGACCGATTTGATCTGCGAAAACTGCTCGTTCACGGCCGTGCTGATCATCTTCTCCAGCGAGACCTCGATGGAGTGAATGGCCTCGGGATTGAGCGGCTGCCCCTGGCGGTCGACGATCTCGATGCGGTAGACCAGCAGCTTCTCGGCCGACACGAAGCTCTTGTGGTGCTTGATAATGTGGCCGGGCACGATGAAATCCAGGGTCTTGAGGAAACTCTCGACGGAGAAGTTCTCCTCCCAGCAGACGAAGGTGATGCCGGTCAGGTTCTCGTCCAGGGTCTCGAAATTCTTGATCTTGATCTTCTTGTCGGCGCGCCCCTCGCGCACCTGTTTTTGAAACTTGAAGTTGTCGATGACCAACGCGGCCAGGTCGGTGATCTTCCGCTCCTGCAGGTACTCCCGGGAACGGGAAGAGAAGAACTTGAGCGTCTCGCCGTTCTCGCCGATGATCCGGTCGATGTCGGGACCGCGGTACAGGCGGCGGATGGCGCGCACCACCTGGTCGTACAGCTCAAACTTGATGGTCTCGTCCTCCAGCAGCAGGGTCTTGCCCATGGTCCCCTGGGAGGCGTCCTTGAGCGTCTGCAGGAAGGCGCCCTTGTCCTTCAGGAAGCGGCCATACTCCTCGGGCGTCTTGATCCGGAAGGAGAGGATGACCACGCCCAGCGGCCGGTTGTTGAGCTGCAGGGTGAAGCCCTTCATGAACAGCACGTTGCCGTGTTTCTGGTGGATGATGCCCAGGATCGAATTGCCCATGCCGCGCCAGTCCTCGGCCAGCACGCCCATGACCACGGTCAGCGGCAGCTTCTTTTCCCCGAGCTCCTCGAGCTGCACGACCACCTTTTTCTTGCTTTTCTTATACATGTGCAGCAGCTGTACCAGCAGCGCCTGCTGCTGAGGCTGGGGAAAAATTTCCTGGGAGTGGTCGACCAGCGAGAGGCTGTCGGCGATCTTGTGCCTGGAGATGCGCAGTTTCTTTTCCGACAGGATCGACCGGATCTGCTCCAGGTTGCTGATTTGCCCGACCATGATCACAATTTATCCCAGCCCCTGCGGATTGTCAAGGCAGGCCCATCAAGGATGCGGTTCTGGAAACCGCTCAGGGTAACGATCCACCGTGCACCGCCCACCGACTACCGTAAACCGAGATCTTTTTCCACTGCTCATGGGCATTTCTTTTTTGCCTGACCTATTGTTTCCTTAGGCATAAATGGGGTAAAAGTATGAGATATGAAAAATATGGAGAAAAGATGCCCATGGTGCCTGGCGCATCCCCTGTATATCGAATATCATGACCGTGAATGGGGCGTGCCAGTCCACGATGACCGCAAATGGTTCGAATTTCTTACCCTGGAAGGCGCCCAGGCGGGGCTGAACTGGCTCCTGGTCCTGAAAAAGCGGGAGAATTATCGCCGGGCTTACGACGATTTCGATTATGCCCGGGTGGCCCGCTATGACGATGCGAAGGTCGCGGCATTGCTGAGCGATCCGGGCATCATTCGCAATCGTGCCAAAATCGCGGCCTCGATCAGCAATGCCAGGGCTTTCATCCGTATCCGCGAGGAATTTTCAAGTTTCGATCGCTATATTTGGCCCTTTGTGAACGGAAAGCCTTTGCGAAACCACTGGCAGACCGACCGGCAAATTCCGGCCCGAACGCCCCTTTCCGACTCGATCAGCGCCGACCTGCGCAAGCGCGGTTTCAAGTTCGTCGGTTCGACCATCATCTATGCCCATATGCAGGCGACGGGGATGGTCAATGACCATCTATTGTCATGTTTCAGATATGGGGAACTCTTGAAATTGAACAACCAACCGTTGAAGCGTTGAAGCGTTAAAGAGTTCGGATATTTTCACTGCAACGCTGCAATTCTTCAACAATTCACGCAGATTGTTTTTTTTATTGACAAGCGCTTTACTTTGAGTTAAAATAACTTACGACAAGTTAAAATTGAATCCCCCAAGTTAACTTATTTTACTGGAGGTTTTGCATTGGAAAAAAGCAAAGAAGACGTGATGCGTGACTTCATCCTGGATCGCAGCGAGTCGCTTTTCACCCAGTTCGGGTATAAAAACGCTTCGGTGGACAAGATCGCCGAGCATTGCCAGATATCCAAGCCCACCTTGTACAATTACTTCAAAAGCAAAAACTCCCTGTTTTTCGCCTTGTTTTCCCGTTTTCAGGACGATCTTGCCGCCAAGGCCCGCGATCTGATGGGCCAGGACAAGGACAAGTACCAGATCATCGAGGAGATCATCGACCTCTCCCTGCTGGTGATCGAGGAAAAGCGCAATTTCCTGAAAATGATGATCATGGAACACCATATGGTGGTCCATGAATGCGATGACATCGAAGAACAAATGAACCTGGGCCTGCGTAGAAGGGAGGAGGTTTTCCGGAGCCTGGGCGAGTTCCTGAAGGATATCGTGCGCCCCGAGATCATCGAGGAGTTCGGGATCGTCATGGTGGGCACGGCCTTGAGCAACCTGCTGGAAGGGGCTTTCTGGGACTCGATCAAGGGCGTTTTTCCCAACCATGAGAAACAGAAAAAACTGATCATGAAGATTTTGCGTAACGGCATTCTGGTTTAGGAGGCATTCATGAAAAGATTCGTATTCGTCTTGCTGCTGCTGGCCGCCATGGGATTCGCGGCGGAGCCGCCCATGGATCTGACGGTCGGCCAGGCCATCGATCTGGCACTGGCCAACAACCCCGCCCACCAGGCCAGCCAGCAGGAGATCCGCCAGTATCGCTACCGCCTGATGCAGAACTTCGGCTTCCTGCCCGAGGCGACCCTGTCGGGGTCCAAGATTCTCGACCAGAAGCTGATGACCATCGAGATCCCGTCGTTTGTTCCCGGGGGCGAGCCGACCAAGGCTTCGCTGCGCTTCCAGCTGGATTATTCCTTCTCCTTCCAGGTCGTGCAACCCGTGTTCACCGGCGGCAAGCTCTTCTACAACTACAAGAACGCCGAGCTGGATCTGCGGCTGGCCAAGGAAAAGGAGAAGAACTCGCGGGCCGACACCATCCTGAACGTCCGCAAGTCCTTTTACAACATCCAGATCCTGCAGCAGCTGCTCCAGGCGCACCGCGAAGCCCAGGCCCTGGCCGAAGGCAATTACAACAACGTCAAGAGCAGTTTCGACCTGGGCATGGCCTCGCAGTACGACCTGCTGCGGGCCGAGCTGGCGCTCAGCGCCGTCAAGCCCGACGTGCTGCGCGTGGAGAACCTGCTGGAGACATCGCAACTGGGGCTGAAGCTGATGCTGGGCCTCCCGGCGGCGCAGGAGATCCGGCTGCAGGGCGAGCTGGGGTTCCGCCAGCTGCAGCTGGAGCTGGCCGCCCTGCTGCAGAGTTCGCTGAGCAACCGCTCGGAACTGCGCCAACTGCGCATGGAACAGAGGAAGATCGACAACCTGCTGAAGATCACCTGGGCGCAGTACGTGCCCAACTTCTCCCTGGTCGCCGCTTTCAGCTATCAGTCCGATTACTTCAAGCTGCGCAAGAACAACTGGGATGACTATTATTCCGTCTCGCTGGGGATGAGCTGGCCCATCTTCACCGGCCTGAAGCGCAGCGCCCAGGTGGGGGAGATGAACGTGCTGAAAAAGATCATGGACCTCAATGTCCGGCAGCTGGGCGACGCCACGCAGCTGCAGGTGGAGAGCGGCTACCGCACCATCCGCCAGGAGTACGAGAACATCCAGCTGGGGCTGAAGAACGTGGAGAGCGCCAGGGAAGGGGTGCGCATCGCCGAGCTGAGCTACAAGGAAGGGATGATCACCATCCTGGAGCTGAATTCATCCTACAATGAGTTGACCCGCGCCAAGGTCAATTACCTGCAGGCCCTGTACAATTATAACATCGCCATCGCCGAGCTGGAAAAGCTGACCGGCGTCGACCTGAATGGAGGAGTCGCATGAAAAAGATCGCAATCGCGCTATTGGTCCTGGTTTTCACCCTTTCTTTCTGCTCAAAGAAAAGCGAGCAGGCCGTTGCCGAGCAGAAACCGCTGCTGGTCAAGGCGGAACTGCCCCAGAAAGGGACTCTGGCAAAGTATTTCAATTTTAAGGGCACGGTCAGTGCCTGGAAGACTGCCAACATAGTCCCCGATGCCTCCGGCCGCATCGGGCGCATCCTGAAGAAGCAGGGCGACAAGGTCGCCCAGGGCGAGCTGCTGGCCACCCTGGACATGACCTCGCTCCAGCTGCAGCAGAAACAGGCGCGGGCCGCGGTGGCCGTGGCCGAGACCGCCCACCAGAACGCCCGCCTCAACGAGGAACGGATGAAAAAGATGCTGGAGAACAAGGCGATCTCGTCGATGCAGTACGAGAACGCCAAGCTGGCTCTCGACGCCGCCGACACCCAGCTGAAAAGCGCCCGGGCGAACCTGGACCTGGTGGACTACACGGCGAAAAACGCCTACATGAAAGCCCCCTTCGCCGGCATCATCGCCGCCAAGAACATGGAGGAGGGCGACATGATCAACCCCATGATGGGCATGGGCCAGAGCATCCTGATCCTGATGGATCTCTCCAGGGTGAAGGTCACGGTCGAAGCGCCGGCCGAGGAGATCGAGCTGATCCGCATCGGACAGAAGTGCCAGGTGGGCATCTCGTCCCGCCCGGGCGAGATTTTCGCCGGCGAGGTCTATTCCAAAAACCTGGCCGCCGACCCGCTCTCCAAGACATTCAAGGTCGAGGTCAAGATCGACAACCCGGAGATGAAGATCAAGGCCGGCGTCTATGCCGACATCTCGATCGAATACATCCGCAAGGATGGCATATACATGCTGCCGCTCACCGCCCTGCTGGCCGGAGATAAGGAGGTGCTGGTCAACGAAAACGGCATCGCCCGCAAGCGTGCCGTGACCTTGGGCCTCAAGAATGGCACCCGCTTCGAGGTCGTTTCCGGAGTGCGGCCGGACGAGCTGGTAATCGTGGAAGGCAATTACGACCTGAAGGACGGCACCGTCGTCGTCATGGCTGGAGACAATAAATGAAGATCGTCGATTTTTCCCTCAAGAAACGGGTGACGATGACCATGGTCGTTTTGGTCATCGTCATCCTGGGCATGATTTCCTTCACCAAATTAGGCCTGGACATGCTGCCCGACATGGATTACCCCTATATCACGGTGATAACGACCTATGGCGGCGTCTCCTCCGAGGACATCGAGCAGAACATCACCCGCCCGGTGGAGCAATGGATCTCGACCGTTTCGGGGATCAAGAAGCTGCAGTCCGTCTCGCTGGAGGGGCAATCGGTGGTGATGGTCGAGTTCGAATGGGGGACCAACCTCGATTTCGCCGCCCAGGATGTGCGCGACACCATCGGCATGTATTCCCAATACCTTCCCGCCGGGGCCGATGAGCCCTTTGTCATGAAGTTCAACTTCTCGCAGATGCCGATCATCGCCTACGGCATCACCAGCGACGGCGGCATCAACCTGAGCAAGCTACGCGACTATGTCGACAACGAAGTCGCCACCCGCCTGGAGCGTATCGAGGGCGTGGCCTCGACAGCGGTCTTCTCGCCCGAGATGAATGAGATCCTGGTCAGCATCGACAAGGGCAAGCTCGAGTCGCGCGGTGTGAACATCGGCCAGGTGGAAGGGGCCATCCAGGCTTCCAACATCAACCTGCCGGCCGGCTACATGACCGAGAACCACAAGGAATTCCTGTTGCGCTCCATGGGCGAGTTCAAGACCCTGGCCGAGATCGACGATATCCTGGTCGCTGTCGGCCGCGGCGGCTCCCCGATCTTTCTCAAGGACATCGGCATGGTGAAGGAAGCCCCGAAGGAGGCCCGCCTCAAGCTGCGCATGAACGGCCAACCGGGCATCATGATGATGGTCACCAAGAGCTCGGGCGCCAACTCGGTGATCGTCGCCCGAGCCGTGAAAAAAGTCCTGGCCGAGGTCGAACCGACCCTCAAGCACGGGGTCAAGTTCAACGTCTGGCTTGACATGTCGCGCATCATCGAGATGATGTCGGGCAAGGCGACCACCAACATATTCATGGGCGGCATCCTGGCCATGCTGATCATCTTCCTCTTCCTGCGCAACCTCAAGCCGACGATCGCCATTGGCATCACCATCCCCTTATCGATCGTGGTGGCCTTCATCGCCTTCTATGTCATGGGCTACACGCTGAACCTGATCACGTTGGGGGGCCTGGCCTTGGGGGTGGGCATGCTGGTCGACAACGCCGTGGTGGTCATCGAGAACATTTACCGCCATCTGCAGGAGGGCATGGCCCCCACCGAGGCGGCGCGCCGGGGCACGTCTGAGGTCGGGCTGGCCATTGCCGGCTCCACTCTGACCACCGTGGCCGTCTTTTTCCCCATGATGTTCGCCACCGGCATCGCCGGCCGCATGGCGCAAAGCCTGGCCGTCTCGGTGATCATCGCCCTGCTGGCTTCGCTGTTCGTGGCCCTGACCATCGTCCCCATGCTGGCGGCCTGGATGTTCCGTATCCACCATAAGAAAGGCGATAAAATAGCCGAGGGCGTCGTCGCTCTGGGCGAGGACCGCTTCACCAAGATCCGCAACCTGTACGAGGGCTGGCTGCGCAAGGCGCTGGCCCACAGGAAAAAGGTGCTGATCGGCATCATCGCCGCCTTCGTCCTGGCCATGATCGGCGCCAGTTTCCTGGGCACCGAGTTCATGCCCGCGACCGACTCGGCCATGCTGTACTTGAAGCTCTCCATGCCGGTGGGAACCAACGTCGAAGAGACCGACCGCATCGTCAAATATATCGAGAACGAGTCCTTGAAGGACCCCAACGTCATCACCACCTTCGTCCAGGTGGGTACCAGCGAGCAGAGCGCCAGCGATACCGCCAGCGGCACCGGCGCCGCCGGTTCCTACGAAGCGATCATCTATGCCTACCTCAAGCCCAGCGCGGAAAGGGATGAGTCGGACCAGCAGATCCTGGAGCGCTGGCGGCGTTCGTTTCCCACGCTGGAGAACAGCCGCATCACAGCCATCGACATCGCCGGCGCCTCGATGATGGGCTCCTCCTCGAACCCCATCGAAATCAACTGCTTCGGCAACGACATGGGGCGTCTGGAGCGCATCGCCGAGAGCGTCCGCGCCCGGATCGTCGATATCAAAGGCTTGCGCGACGTCAAGGTCTCCCTGGAGAAAAGCAAGCCCGAGTTGCAGCTGCACATCAAGAAGGAAGAGGCCTCCAAGCTGGGGCTCACTCCCTACGCCATTTCCAGCCAGGTCCGCACCTACACTATCGGCACTGTCGTGTCGCGCATGTTCCTGGAGGGGGAGGACCGCGACATTCGCGTGCAATTGAACGAAGGCGACCGCGCCACCATCGAGGACCTGAAAAAGCTTCCCATCCAGACGCCGACCGGCACCAAAGTCTACCTCTCCGAATTGGCAGAGTTCAAGAGCCTCTTCGGCCCGGTACGCATCGACCGCGAGAACATGGTGCGCAAGGTCACGGTCGGGGCCAACTTCATCGGCCGCGACCTGGGTTCGATCATCAAGGAGATCAAGGAAAAAACCAAGGACATCGGTTCGCACCTGCCGGAAGGCTATTTCATCGAGCAGGCCGGCCAGTACGAGAACATGACCGAGACCTTCACCACCCTGGGTTTTGCCCTGCTGATCGCCCTGGTGCTGGTATTCGCCGTCATGGCATCGTTGTACGAGAACCTCAAATTCCCCTTCATCAACATGTTCACCATCCCGCTGGGCTTCATCGGCGTGGTGGTGCTGCTGTTGCTCACCAGGACCACCATCAACATGGGCTCCATGATGGGGTTCATCATCTTCACCGGCATCGCCGTCAACAACGGCATCGTCATGGTCGACTACATCAACCAGCTGGTCGGCGAGGGGATAGACAAGTTTGAGGCCGTGGTCAAGGGAGCCGCCACACGCCTGCGCCCAGTCCTGATTACCTCGATCACCACCATCGTCGGCATGATCCCCATGGCCATGACCACCAAGCAGGGCGGCGAGATGAGCGCACCCATGGCGGTATCGGTGATCGGCGGCCTGTCGGCCACCGTGTTCCTCACCCAGTTCTTCATCCCGGTGATGTACACCTATTTCGCCAAGATCAAGACCAAATAGATCTGAAAAAAAGGGGCGAGGTCGTCCTCGCCCCTTTTTTTACCTTGAGTGACTAGTGATTAATGAATAGTGATTTGCTGGATAAGAAAGCCATAAATTTAAGATCAACGCAAAAAAAATGCCTTTTGAAGTTAATGCGCGTGATCTGCTTTAATTATTGAATTACAAATCACTTTGCACTTGGCCTTGACTTTCCTTCTTTCTTATCACTAATCACCGATCACTTTTCACTTAGTACTGGCTTCAGTTCTATGCCGGAGGGGGGGATCGAACCCCCACGAGGTCGCCCTCCCGGGATTTTAAGTCCCGTGCGTCTGCCAGTTCCGCCACCCCGGCGCAGGTCGCATCCGCGGCTAGGGTAGCATAGGGCTGGCGGATGGTCAATACAATGGCATTTCCATGCCAGGAGTTCGAAGTTCGATGTTCGACGTTCGATGTTGAAAAAAACTGTGAACTATGGAGTTCGAAGTTCGATGTTCGACGTTCGATGTTGAAAAAAACTGTGAACTATGGAGTTCGAAGTTCGATGTTCGACGTTCGATGTTGAAGAAAACTGCGAACAATGGAGTTCGATGTTCGAAGTTCGACGTTGAAGATCAAGGCGGACTATCTGGGTACGAGGTGCGTGACGCGAAAGAGATGCTGAATCTCATGGCTGGCCTCCGTTGACGCGAATACTTATCGTCGCTGCTCTTGTGTGGTAAAATAGCGCTGCATGTTGAAACGGATTCTCCTCATGTTGCTGGCCGTTGCCTCTTTCTGTTGCGGGCCGCGCCGTCCGGAGCTGATCCCCGTTTCCGAAGATCATTTCCGTTCACTGACCATGAAGTTCAGTTTTATTGACGGCGATAGCCGCCAGAACGGCAGGCTCCTCTGGCGTTTCGACGCGAGCGCGTCCAAGTTCATTTTTTTCAACGCGCTCAACCAGGCGGGGCTGGAGCTCGATGTGGCCGGCGAGGAGGCCGTGCTGGTCAACTTCTCCGAAAAGTCCTTCTGGAAAGGGGATTTTCGCAGCCTGCTCGACCGCCTCTGGGGGATCCGCCTGCCCCTGGCGGAATGGAAGGATCTGCTGCTTTCCGGAAAGCCCTGCCGTTCCCTGCTGGCCGAAAACGGCATCGAGGCATCCATGGAAGGCCTCGCGGACCACGGCGGCCCGCGCAGCGTCCGGCTGCGCCGGGGAGGGGCCGAACTGGCGCTGCGCGTTCTCAAGAGCGAGTTGCGCCCTGGAAGGATCGTCCTGGTCGACTACGAGCTGCGCTACCGCCGCGGCGACCTGGAAGACGTCCTGGCACGATGATCCGGCTGCGCTCGTTCGCCAAGATCAACCTGGGGCTTGAGGTCACCGGCCGCCGTGCCGACGGCTACCACACGCTGCGGACGATCTATCAGACCATCGACCTCAGTGACGGGCTGGAATTGCTCGAGACCGCCCGGCCGCGCATCCGCCTGGCCGGCGGCGGTCCCCGCGTCCCTTGCGACGGCAGCAACACCATCGCCCGCGCCTTCCGGCTGGTCGGCGAGAATTACCGCCTGCGCCGCGGCTTCGATGTCAGGCTGCGCAAGAACATCCCCCCCGGGGCGGGGCTGGGCGGCGGCAGCGGCAACGCCGCCGTCATGCTGCTGTTCCTCGACCGCTATTTCAACCTGGCCATCCCCGCCGCGCAGTTGCAGGAAATGGCGGCGACTCTGGGCGCCGACGTGCCGTTCTTCCTGCGCGGGGGCACGGCGCTGGGGGAGGGGATCGGCGAGAAACTGACCCAGCTGCCCGCGCTGAAGCCGCGCGCCGTCGCCCTGCACATTCCGGACCTCTCCGTCTCCACGGCCCTGGTTTTCTCCCGTTTCCCCTTGACAAAAGCCGGTTTTGCCGGTAAAATACAACTCTTCCTGAGAAAGGGCGACTTCTCCATTTTGCAAAATGATCTGGAACGAGTTACCTTTGAACTGTTTCCGGAAATCGGGGAAATCAAGGAAAAAATGGCCAAAGCGGGAGGCGGGTTCGTTCAGATGACTGGCAGCGGCGCGGCGGTGTTCGCCATCGGCCATGGCCGCCGTCTGTCCGCCCTGGCCCGGCGCCTGCCCGGGACCATCATGACGCGCTTCATCGGCAAAAAATATTACCAGGAGAGTATTGGGGTGTGGCCAAGCGGTAAGGCATCGGCCTTTGGAGCCGAGATTCGGAGGTTCGAATCCTCCCGCCCCAGGAAAACCCATGATCCACGATAACAAGTTCCTGATCTTTTCCGGCACGTCCAACGAGAAGCTGGCCCGGGAGATCGCCGGCCACCTGCAGGGCAGGCTGGGGCAGTCGGTGCTGGACGTCTTCTCCGACGGCGAGATCCGCTTCCAGAGCCACGAGAACGTGCGCGGCGCCGATGTCTTCATCGTGCAGTCCACCTG
>CAZLSH010000004.1:39455-43623 GCA_964562095.1 uncultured Clostridia bacterium
CAATTTCCATATCATGCAGCTGCTGCTCATGGCCGATGCTTTCAAGCGCGCCTCGGCGCGGCGCATCACCGCCGTGATCACGTACTACGCCTATGCGCGCCAGGACCGCAAGGACCGCCCGCGCGTGGCCATTTCGGCGCGGCTGCTGGCCGACCTGCTGGAGACGGCGGGCTTTTCCCGCGTCCTGACCATCGACCTGCACGCCGCCCAGATCCAGGGCTTCTTCAATATCCCGGTGGACAACCTCATGGCCCTGCCGGTCTTTATCTCCCACTTCAAGAAAATGAACCTGAAGAACCTGGTCATCGTCTCGCCCGACGCCGGCGGCGTGGAAAGGGCCCGGCTGTTCGCCCGCAAGCTGAACGCCGACCTGGCCATTGCCGACAAGAAGCGCACCGCGCCCAACGTGGCCGAGCTGATGCACATCATCGGCGACGTGCGGGGCAAGAACGCCATCATCGTCGACGACATCATCGACACCGCCGGCACTCTGGCCGCCACCATCAACGCCCTGAAACAGCACGGCGCCAGGAAGATCTATGCCGCCTGCACCCACGGCATTTTTTCTGGCAAGGCCCTGGAGCGCATCAACGCCGCGCCGCTGGACCGGATCTTCGTCACCGATACCATCCCGCAGCGCTGCCCGGCCAATGATTGCCGCAAGATCGAGGTGCTGTCCGTTTCCCGGCTCTTCGCCCGCGCCATTGCCAGCATCCACCGCGAAACATCGGTATCCAAACTATTTTTAATAAAATGAGGTGAACATGGAGAACATCATTACCATCCACGCCGAAACGAGAACTGAAATAAGCAAGAGGGCCAGCAAGGGGCTGCGCGCCGCGGGCAAGATCCCGGCCGTCATCTACGGCATCACCGCCGAGAGCGTGCCCATCGCCGTGAGCCTTGCCGATATCAAGGGCATCCTGAAGTCGGAAAACAAGGACAACTCGATCCTGCGCATCACCCAGGGGGAGAAGGCCAAGTTCGACGCCATGATCAAGGAGATCCAGTACGATTATCTCTCCGATCACATCATCCATGTCGACTTCATCCGCATCGACCTGAACAAGTCCGTCGATGTCGAAGTGCCCGTGCTGCTCGAGGGCGAGCCCGTCGGCGTCAAAACCGAAGACGGATTGCTGGAGTTCATCCACCGCCAGATACTGGTCCGCAGCCTGCCGACCCGCATTCCCAAGGAGATCCGCATCGACGTCACCGGCCTGCACCTCAACCAGTCGATCAAGGTGGAGAACCTGGAGAAAAACGAGGCCTACCAGGTCATTTCTCCGGCCAATACCGTGATCTGCGCCGTGGCCGCCAAGGCCAAGGAAGAAGTCGCTGCCGCGCCTGAGGCCGCCCCGGTCGAGGGCGAGGCCGCCGCCGCCCCGGCCGCCGATGCCGCCAAAGGCCCGGTCAAGGAAGGCGATGCCGCCGCCAAGGGCACGGCCAAGGAAACCGCCAAGGGAGCGGCCAAGGAAACCGACAAGGCAGCCGGCAAGGCCAAGTAGGAGGGATACATTATTGCATTCATCGGACTGGGCAACCCCGGCAGGAAGTACGAGAAAACCCCGCACAACGCGGGTTTCCTGTGCATCGCCGAGCTGTGCCGCCGTCATGGCGTCGAGCTGGCCGACCTGGGGAATGTCCTGCGTTTCCGCAAGGCGCGCATCGGCGGCAGCGATGTCGTCCTGGCCACGCCCATGACGTTCATGAACGAATCGGGCCAAGCCGTGGCCAAGCTGCGCCGCATGTTCGACGTCGACCTGTCGCGCCTGCTGGTGATTTATGACGACATCGACCTGCCCCTGGGCGGCGTGCGCCTGCGCGAGCGCGGCAGCGCCGGCAGCCACAAGGGCATGCGCTCCATCATCCAGCATGTCGGCAGCCAGGAATTTCCCCGCCTGCGCATCGGCATTCAGCCTGACGGCAACCGCTCGGCCGACCTCGTGCGTTATGTGCTCACGCCGCTGCGGGCCAAGCCGTTCACCTTGCTCGAGCAGGGAGTGGCGCTGGCGGCCGACGCCGCGGAGTCCGTTCTGCAGAGCGATATTCATAGTACCATGAATCGATTCAACAGGAGAAAACACTCCTTGCTTCTTCACGAAGAAGAGGCTAAATCATCCACAAGGAGGACAAATGACTAGCAGGTACGAGATCGGCTTCATCGTCACCCCCGAGGTGAGCGAAGAGGAAGTCAAGAAGATCACCGAGTCGATCACGACGACCATCACCAAGGCCGACGGCGTGATCGAGAACCTCGACGAGTGGGGCCGGAAAAAAATGGCCTTCCCCATCCAGAAGCACCTCGAGGGCTACTACGTGTTCGTGCTGGCCGAGGTCGACGGCTCGGTCGTCGCCACCCTGGAGCGGCGCATGAAGCAGATGGAAAAAGTTCTGCGCTTCATCACCCTGCGCCTCGACGACAAGCTGAAGAAGTCGAACAAGCTCACCAAGCGCTGGGCGAAGATCGACCGCATCCGCAAGAAGAGCATGGACAGCCGCGCCGAGGAGAAGGAAAGCGAAGCATTCAGCGAAAGCGAGGAGGATAGCGATGCAACCGAGAAGTAACGCCGGCGACGGCAAGCCCGCCAAGAAATATTATTCGGCGCGCAAGAAGTTCTGCGCCTTCTGCAAGGACAAAATCACGCTGATCGACTACAAGAACCACAAGTACCTGGAGAACTTCATCTCCGAGACCGGGCGCATCTTCCCGGCCCGGGTCAGCGGCACCTGCGCCTACCACCAGAAGCAGCTGTCCAAGGCCATCAAGCGCGCCCGGCAGATGGCGCTGATCCGCTTCAGCGAGGAAAAGAAGAGGATGTCATGAAAGTCATACTGACATCCGACGTGGACAAGATCGGCAACCTCGGCGACGTCATCGAGGTGAAGAACGGCTTCGCCCGCAATTTTCTGCTGCCGCGCCAACTGGCCGTGGAGCACAACGCCCACAACCTCGCCCTGATGGCGGGGCGCAGGAAAAAGCATCAGAAGAAGCTGGAACTGGAGAAGCAGGCTGCCAGCGAGCAACAGCAGAAGCTGGAGGGCGTGGCCATCACCATCCGCAAGAAGGCCGGCGAGAACGATGTGCTGTTCGGCTCGGTGACGACGGCCGAGATCGAGAAGGAACTGGCCGACCAGGGCTTCGCCGTGGAAAAGAAAAAGATCCATCTCGACGAGCCCATCAAGCGCCTGGGAGAATTCACCGCCAAGATCAAGCTCTTCCAGGGCGTCGAGGCCGCCGTCCGCATCACCGTCCTGAAGGAAAACGAAGAGCAAGCGCAAGCCTGAGCGGTCCATGGCGCCGGAAAACCACCAGGTTCTGCCCCATGACGAGATCGCCGAGAAGGCGCTGCTGGGGGCGATGCTGGTCGACAACCGCTACGTCAACCAGGTTTTTTCCGAGATCGCCAGCGAGGATTTTTTCCGCGACAGCCACATCCTGATCGCCCAGGCCGTGCTTCATCTGTCCAACGCCGGCACGGCCGTGGACATCATCACCGTTTCCAGCCTGCTGGAGAAGAGAAAGAAGCTGCAGTTCGTCGGCGGCCATGCCTTCATCACGTCGCTGGTCGACGACATCCCCGAGAACCTGGACATCAAGGAATACATCCAGATCGTCAAGGACCGCTCGACGCTGCGCAAGATCATCCTCGCCTCACGGGGCATCATCCAGAAGGGGAGCGAACCTTCCGCCGACACCATCAGCCTGCTCAACGAGATGCAGGAGGAGATCATCAAGATCGCCGAGGACCGCGAGAAGGTCGGCTTCAAGTCCACCGCCGAAATGGTCCCCGACGCCATGGACCTGATCGAGAAGATCCAGAAGAAGGGCGACAGCCAGGGGCTGAAGACGGGCTACTACGACCTGGACGGCATCACCTCGGGCTTCCAGAACGGCGACCTCATCGTGTTCGCCGCCCGGCCTTCCATGGGCAAGACCGCCCTGGCGCTGAACATTGCCGTGCACATGGCCGTCAAGGAAGAGAAATCGGTGGCCTTCTACTCCATTGAAATGTCTCGGCTGCAGGTGCTGATGCGCATGATGGCCGTCCATGCCCGGGTCAGCATGGCCGCCATCCGCACCGGCAAGCCCAACCTGACCAAGAAGGAGTGGAGCGACCTGGAGCTGGCCGCCTCCGAGCTGCAGAAAGCCAAGCTGTACGTCGAC
>CAZLSH010000004.1:43633-60846 GCA_964562095.1 uncultured Clostridia bacterium
GCTGTCCATCGTGGAGATGAAGGCCCGGGCCCGCAAGCTGAAGGCGGAGAAGAACCTGGACATCGTCTTCGTCGACTACCTGCAGCTGATGAAGGTGACGGGCGAGCACCTGCGGCGCAGCGACACGCGCGCCCAGGAGGTGGCCATCATCACCGCCTCCCTGAAGGAACTGGCCAAGGAGCTGCAGATCCCGGTGGTGGCCATGGCCCAGCTGAACCGCTCGCCGGAGACCCGCGGCGGCAAGAAGGAAAAAGGGCCCAAGTACCAGCTGTCCGACCTCAAGGAGAGCGGCTCCATCGAACAGGATGCCGACGTGGTCATTTTCATCCACCGCGACGACCAGTTCGACAAGGACTCGGAACGCAAGGGCGAGGCCGACCTGATCGTCGCCAAGCAGCGCAACGGCCCCACCGGCAGGATCACCCTGGCCTTCCTCGACAAATACACCAAGTTCGCCAACATGGAATTCCGCGAGCGCGAATAGCGGCGGGGAAGCGGCTTGACCACCAAAACAGCCAGACACGCCACCCAGTTCGAGTGCGGCGAATGCGGCTACCAGGCTGCGAAATACTTCGGCCGCTGCCCGCAATGCCAGGCTTGGAACACCATGGTCGAGAGCGAACCCGGCAACGACGGGGAGCCGGAGGAGGGAGCGGCCGAACCGGGAAGCCTGCAACGGCTCAGCGAGATCGACCCGACCGCCGCCCCGCGCCTGCTCACCGGCATGGGCGAATTCGACCGCGTGCTGGGCGGGGGTGTCGTCCCGCATTCGGCGGTCCTCATCGGCGGCGAGCCCGGGGTGGGGAAGTCGACCCTGCTGCTGGAGGTTTCGGCCGCCCTGGCCCAGCAGGGCAAAACCGTGCTCTATTACTCGGGCGAGGAATCCAGCCAGCAGATCAAGCTGCGTGCCGACCGCCTGGGCATTCGCGCCGAGGGCATCTTTCTCTTCACCAGCGGCAGCCTGGAGGAGCTGAAGCGCCATGCCCGGGAGACGCGCCCCGAGTTCCTGATCATCGACTCCATCCAGACGCTCACTTCGAGGAAAACCGCCGCGGCGGGCGGTTCGATCGCTTCGCTGCGCAACGTGACGGCCGAGGTCATCGAATTGGCCAAAAAAAGCGGCATCACCGTCTTTCTCATCGGCCATATCACCAAGGAAGGCCAGCTGGCGGGCCCCAAGACCCTCGAGCACATGGTCGACGCCGTCCTGTATTTCCAGGGCGAGACCCAGGCCGACCTGCGGCTGCTGCGCGCCGAGAAGAACCGTTTCGGTCCATTGAACGAGATCGGCATCTTCCAGATGTCGGAAAAGGGGTTGGCCTCGGTCAACGATCCCACCCAGGTCCTGATCCAGAACCGCCTGTCCCGGGCCCCCGGCACGGCAATTTTCCCGGCGCTCAGCGGCACGCGCCCGCTGCTGACCGAGGTCCAGGCGCTGGTGAGCGAGAGCCCCTTCGCCGGCAATCCCCGGCGCATCGCCATCGGTTTCGACAGCTACCGCCTCTCCATGCTGATCTCGGTCATCGAAAAAAATTTGCGCCTGCCATTCTACAAATCCGATGTTTTTCTCAATGTCACCGGCGGCATGGTCCTCCGCGAGCCGGCCGCCGACCTGGCCGTTTGCCAGGCCCTGGTTTCCAGCTGCAAGAGCATCGCTCCCCAGCCGAATTCCGTCATCCTCGGGGAAGTGGGGCTCACCGGCGAGCTCCGTCCGGTCAGCTTCCTGGAAACAAGGTTGAAAGAGGCTATAAGACAGGGGTTTTCGACTATTTTCCTGCCGGCTTCGCAATGCGAGAAGAAACTGTTCCCTAATAATCATGACATATCGGCAGTCCCCATCGAAAGCATTCGCGACTTGCAGGAGCACTTGAAAAAGTAGCTCCGGCAGCACAGTCCGGCGGCAATTGAAATCGGCGGCGAAATGGGGTACAATCAGTTCGCAGCGCATCCAGGTCGACCAAGGAGCAGTCATGATCATATATATTTACAAATTCATCTTCATAGCCATCTTCGCCCTTATTGGCTTCACCTATCCGCCCTTTCAGGGCACCACGCCGGCCATTGGCGCCGCTTTTGGCGCCGCCTTCGCCCTGTCCCTGGTCCTGCTGGTCTTCAAGATCAGGAAAGCGGAATTGAAGCACATCTGGAGCGCCTCGCTCGGCCTGCTCGGCGGCATCCTCATCGGCTGGATTACGTTTCAGCTGTTCAACCTGATCGCCATGTCGTTTTCGGCCTATGTCTTCTTCAAGGCCCTGTTCCTGTTCGGCATACCGGCGACCGGCCTGTTCATCGGCCTCAGCAAGCCCAACATGTTCTCGCCGCTGAACATCCGCGAGTTTTTCCGCGGCAGCAGCGCCTTCACCCAGTCCTATCTTCTCGACACGTCGGCCATCATCGACGGCCGCATCGTGGCCATCGCCAATTCAGGCTTCGTTGAGGGCGAGTTGATCATCACCCAGTTCGTCCTGGCCGAGCTGCAGTTCATCGCCGATTCGCAGGATGCCGGCAAGAAAGTGCGCGGCAAGCGCGGGCTGGACGTCATTGAACAACTGCAACAGAACAAGGAGATCTCGGTCACCATCCTGAACAAAAGCGTGCCCGGGGTCAAGGAGGTCGACCAGAAGCTGGTGCTGCTGGCCCGGGAGCACAAGTTCAAGGTCATCACCAACGACGTCAATCTGAGCAAGATCGCCAAGCTGCAGGACGTCAAGGTGCTGAACGTCAACGAACTGGCTTTCGCCCTCAAGCCGATCGTCTATCCCGGCGAGAAACTGCAAATACGCATTTCCAGGGAGGGCAAGGAAAAGAAACAGGGGCTGGCCTATCTGGAAGACGGTACCATGGTGGTGGTGGACGAGGCCAAGGGGGACATCGGCCACGATGTGGAGATCGAAGTGACCTCGGTGCTGCAGTCGACATCGGGCAAGATCATATTCGGCAAGAAGGCTTCATGATCAAGATCCGCTCGGGCGTCGGCTACGATATCCACCGCCTGGCTCCCGGCTCCGGGCTGATGCTGGGCGGGATCAAGGTCGCGGAGACCTTAAAGGCCGAAGCCCACTCCGACGGCGACGTGCTGATCCATTCGCTCATCGATGCCCTGTTGGGGGCGATGGGCGGTCCCGATATCGGCGAGTTGTTCCCCGACAGCGATCCGGCCTATAAAGGCGTCGCCGGCGCCGAGCTGCTGCGCCGGGTCAAGGCCATGCTGGCGGCGCGCAATTTCGAAATTATGAATTTGGACTGCGTTGTCGTGGTTGAAGCCCCGAAGGTCGCGCCTTTCAAGGCGGAGATCGCCGAAAACATCGCCGCTATCCTGGGCATACCCAGGGACGACGTGAACCTCAAAGGCAAGAGCAAGGAAAGGCTCGATGCCGTCGGCAGGGGAGAGGCCATTGAATGTTTCAGCATCGCCATGATTCGTTATAGAGAAAACAAAGAGAATCAATCGTGATAATGCCGGCTTCAGCGGAAACAACAAGCGAACAATGAATGGGAAAAGGCGATATCACGGAATATTAAGGAAACTTTCAGAATGAATAGACTTCCCCTGGTTACGATCGTCGGTGCGCCGAACACCGGAAAATCCACCTTGTTCAACCGCCTCCTTGGCAAACGCAAGGCCCTGATCCACAATCAGCCGGGGATGACGCGCGATATTTTCCGTCAGAAGGTCAGGCTGGGCGATAACTGGATCGATCTTCAGGACAGCGGCGGATTTTTCCCTGACAAGGAGATCATCTCCGCCGAGATCAACAAGATGATATTCAAGGCGGTTGCCGATTCGGACCTGATCCTCTTTCTCTTCGACGGCAAGCGCGAGATGCTGGGCTATGAAAAAGACCTGTTTCTGCAGATCAGGAAACTGCGCAAACGGATCATTTTCGTGATCAACAAGGCCGACAGGCTGGACGGTTTCCTGCCGCCGGTCTCCTACTACGAGCTGAAAGCCGACCTCATCCCCATCTCCGCCGAGCACAATCTGGGCGTCGAGGTCCTGATCGAAGAGATCGCCAACGTTCTGGGGATCCATGCCGCCGAGGACCGGAGAATCTCTTCCCATGACGATAGCGATCATGAAATCGCGGCCAGGATCTCCATCATCGGCAAGCCAAACGTGGGCAAGTCCTCGCTGATCAACCGCATCCTGAACGACGAAATGGTCATCGTCAGCCCCTTGCCGGGGACGACCCGCGATTCGGTCGACCTGGAGCTCCGGCGCAACAACCAGTCTTTCATTCTGGTGGACAACGCCGGAATCCGCAAGATGCAAAAAGTCAAGGAGACCACTGAAAGCGCCGCCGTGATCCGCGCCGAGAATGAACTGCGCCGTTCGGACGTCATCATTTTCGTCATCGACATCTCGAAACGGGTGGACCAGAACGACCTGCTGATCGCCCAGAAAGTGACCAAGGCGGCCAAGCCGGTGATCATCGCCGGCAACAAAGCCGACCTGCTGGCTCCCGGAATCGCCGACAACAAGTTCCTGGCGCGGTCTCGCGACCGCTTTCATGATCTCTATTTCGCCCCCTTCATACCGGTTTCCGCCCTGAGCGGCAAGAACGTCTTCCAGATGCTTGACCGGGCCCATGAGATCAATTCCAAACTCGACAGGAAGATCCAGATTTCTCATTTCAACGACCTGGTCAAGAAGCTGCTGCGCGAGAAGAAACTCACTACGTCCGATCACCGCATTTTCAGCCCGAAGTACATATCCATTGAATCCATGCGCCCCTTCTTTGTGAAGTTCCACTGCAAGACGAACTTGAAGCTTAGTGCCTCCGATGAGATGTATCTGAAAAAGCGATTGAACCAGGAATTGAATTTTGAAGGCATTCCCATATTCTTCAAGATTTCCGCCTCCCGTTAACCCCAATATCATTGGATTTATCAAGAAAATTCATTCTCATTGATTATCGCTGACACGGTCACTGGCACTGACACTGTAATGTCGGCACGCCGACATGATCCGCACCGGAATTTTTCCATGGAAGTCTATTGACAAAGTCAGGACGGTAATTTATATTGAGATTCGCAACCAAGGAGAAAACGTGATCATCACCATCGCCAATCAGAAAGGGGGAGTAGGCAAAACCACCACATCGATAAACCTGGCGGCGGCTTTCGCCCTGATGGGCTACAAGACCCTGCTCATCGATATGGACCCCCAGGCCAATTCGACCGTGACCTTCATGGACCGCAGCGAGCAGAAGCGCTCGGTTTTCGATCTGCTGGAGAACGCCGACCTGCCCTTCGAGGATGTGGTGCAGCCGACCAGCATCATCAATCTTTCGCTCCTTCCCGCATCGATCGCCCTGGCCAAGCTGGAATCGAAGCTGATAGGGGAGATCGACGGCCATTTCCGCCTGAAGGACAAGCTGGACACGTTCAAGTTCAAGTTCGATTACATCATCATTGACACGCCTCCCACGCTGGGGCTGATAACCATCAATTCTTTCGTGGCGGCGACCCACCTGATCATCCCGATACAGTCTTCTTATTTCGCATTGGAGGGGACAGATGACCTGCTGGACACCTTTGAGAAGGTGCGCGCCCGCAGCAACCCCGAACTCAGCCTGCTCGGCGTGCTGATCACCATGTACGACCGGCGCATCGTCATCGCCAAGGACAGCGAAAGCCATATCCGCAAGATGTTCGCCGAACGGGTATTCAAGACCATCATATCCAAGAACGTCCGCCTCGAGGAAAGCCCGGCTTACAAGGAATCGATCTTCACCTTTGCCCCCAATTCCCGTGGGGCGATCGAGTACCAGGAGCTGGCCAAGGAAATCATAAAAAATGGCTAAAAAAGTAGGCTTGCCGGAATTCATCAAGATGAAACACGATCATCATCTGGTCGACGAGATTTCACTCAGGACAAAAACGCCGGTCATCCGCAATATACCGGTGGAAAAGATCCTGCCAAACCAGATGCAGCCGCGTCGGGACATGGGCGATCTCAAGGAGCTAACCAACTCCATCAAGGAGAATGGCATCATCGAGCCGGTGATCGTCAAGCCCAAGGATGGCAATTTCGAGATCATTGCCGGAGAAAGACGCTTCCGCGCCGCCAAGGAAGCGGGAATGACCGAGATCCCTTGCATAGAGCACGACATTCCCGACAACGAGGCCCTGGAGATGTCCATCGTCGAGAACATCCAGCGCAAGGACCTGAACGTGTTCGAGCAGGCCTATTCGGTCCGCTCGCTGGCCGAAATCTATGGCTACACCCACGAGGAAATCGCCAAAAAGATCGGCAAGTCCCGGGTGACGGTCACCGAGTTGATCAGGGTCACGGAACTTCCCGCGGAGATCAGGGAGAAATGCCTGCAGCTCGGCATCGACTCCAAATCGTTCCTGCTGGAGCTGGCAAAGACCGGCGACCTGGAAAAGATGAATGAGATTCTCAGCCAGTACGGAAAGAAACCGGTATCACGCGAAGTGGTCAAGGAACGGAGAAAGGGTGACGGTCCCAAGACATTCAAATTCAACTTCATGTCCGAAGACAAGAAGGTGAAGATCAATTTTCTTTTCAAGCAGGAGATGGTTGACCGCGAGAAGGTGATCGAGGTACTGGAGAAACTGATCCTGGATATTAGGGAAAACAGGTTGAAAAATTTGTCTGATTTATAAAAAAATAGATAATGGTTTACATAATATACCTTATCCGACATTGCAATTAACCCCAAATAGAGAAAAAAACCAGTGATAGTGTTAGTGTTAGTGAAGAAAATAGCGATTTCAATGCCGACATCTTTTTGAACGAAATTTTCCTACAAATTATTGATTCCGATATCTTGAAAAGTGCGGCTCTGGGCTCCTGCTAACACGATCACTAACACTAACACTTTTCGTTGTAATTGCCCTGACGTTCAGAATCTATTCGTAATGCAAAGCATTGACCGGGTCCAGCTTCGCCGCCTGGGTGGCCGGGTAGATGCCGAAAAACAGCCCTACCGAAGTCGACACGGCCAGGGCGGCGACGATCGAGACCGGGTTGACCGAGATGGGCAGACCGCTGAGGGCTTTGATCAGCAGGCTCAGCAGGATGCCGCAGAGTACCCCCACGCTTCCCCCGGTCAGGGTAAGGACGATCGCCTCGTAGAGGAACTGGTTGCGGATCTCGCTGCGCCGGGCGCCCAGCGCCTTGCGCAGGCCGATCTCGCGCGTGCGCTCCTTCACCGAGACCAGCATGATGTTCATCACGCCGATGCCGCCGACGACCAGCCCGATCGAGGAAATGATGATCATGACCAGGAAAGCCGCCCCGGTCAGCTGCGTGTAGAGGCCGGCGATGGTATCCTGGGTGAAAACGGCGAAATTGTTCTTTTCGTTGACTTGAACCTTGCGGCGCAGGCGCATGAAGTTGACGATCTCGTCCTCGGCTTTCTCCAGCCTGGCTCCGGATTGGAGTTTGACGATCAGGGTCACGTCATCCTCGCCCGGGAAAAACTTGCGGAAGGTCCCAACGGGAATGATCATGCGGCTGTCGCGGCTCTGGCCCATGAACTTGCCGATTCTTGCTAAAGTGCCGATAACCAACAGTTTTTTGCCTTCAAACGCGATGGTTTTGTTCAGCGCGCCCTGGTTGGGGAAAAGGGCATCGACGATTTCGGCGCCGATCACGCAGACCTCGCGCTTGTTCAGGTTCTCGGTTTCGGTGAAGAATCTTCCCGTCTCCACCGTATGCTCCTCAAAGATCTGCAGATAGCGGTGGTTGGCGCCGAAAACCTGGGGGTTCTGGATCTCGTTGGCCATGTATTTGAGGCGCGTGGGCGGCAGAAAACGGAAAAACTGGACTTCGGGGGTTACCGCGGCCACCGATGGGCAGGAACGCTGCAGGGCCTCGGCGTCGTCAAAGGCGATCGGCTTGCGGCGGCGCAGTTCTTCGGGCATGCGCCCGACGTGGATGCCGGGCTCGAAGCGGTAAACGAACAGCAGGTTGGAGCCCATCGACTCCAGCTGCTGGGCGAAGCTGGCGTTGAGGCCGTCGATGACCGCCGCCATGCCGACGATGGTCAGCACGCCGATCACGATGCCCAGGATGGTCAGCGAGGAGCGCAGCTTGTTCATGCGGATCGAATCCAGGGCCATCAGGAAGATCTCCTTGACCAGCCCGCCCCTCATGGCCGACTCCCCTGCCGCCTGCCGTTGCTGTTCATCGGTTCACTCCGAGCGCAGCGCCACGACCGGGTCGAGCTTGGCGGCGCGGTTGGCCGGGAAGATCCCGAAGAAAAGCCCCACCGAGCCGGACAGGGCCAGCGCCAGCGCCACCGACCAGGGCTCCAGGGCGGCCGGAAGCGATGTCAGGGCCGAGATGACCTTGGCGAAGATGAAGCCCAGGGTGATGCCGACCATGCCGCCCACGGCCGATATGGTGGACGATTCGATGAGGAACTGCATGAGGATGTCGCGGCGCCGCGCGCCGACGGCCTTGCGCAGGCCGATTTCGCCGATCCTCTCGGTGACGGCCACCAGCATGATGTTCATGATGACGATGCCGCCGATCAGCATGGAGATGGCGGCGACGGCGATCATGGCCGCGTACAGCGTCCCGGTCAACTGGTTGTAAAAATCGATGAAGGTCTGCGAGTCCTCGATGGCGAAGTCGTCCGCCTGGCGGAAGGACAACTGGCGCCGGGAGCGCATGATGGTGCGCACTTCCTCCTTGGCGGCGTCGAGGCTCTCGGGATCGCGGGCCAGGATATTGATGGTCAGGCTGCGGCGGCTGGAGCCGTAATGCTTCTGGAAGGTCGTAATGGGAATGGACAGGAAGCCGTCCAGGCTCTGGCCCAGGATCTTGCCCATGCCCTTGACCACGCCGATGACGCGGTACTTGCGATTTCCGGCCGTCAGCCACTTGCCCAGTGGGTTCTCGAAAGGGAACAGCTCCTTGCGGATGTCGTGGCCGATCACGCATACCTGGCGGGCATTGGTCTCGTCGTCGGCGCCGAGAAAGCGCCCGGATTCGATCTCCATGGTGCGCCCGGTCAGGTGGTTGCCGGCGGTCTCGCCGCGGATGCGCATTTCGGATAGCGACTTGGCGCCGTACTTGGCCGTACCCTGGCTCCCGTACTCGGCCTCGACCATCAGGCTGATCCTGGCGTTGGCCTTCAGGTAGAGGTAATCCTCGTACTCGATGCGCTTGCGCTTGAGCATCTCCTGGGCATCCTTCAGGTTGGTGATCATGTCCGGGGCGCGCTGCACCGTGAAGGAGTTGGTGCCGAAGGCGAACAGCTGGAACTTGACGTAGCGGTTCAGCCCCTGAATGATGGTCACGACGGTGATGACCGTGGTCACGCCGATGATGATGCCCAGCAGGGTGAGAAAGGAGCGCAGCTTGTTGGCTTGCAGCGAGCGCAGCGAGATGGCGACCGATTCGCCCAAATTGATGCTGGTATTCATCGACCCTTCTACGGATGAGGCGGGAACGAAGTTTAAGCGCCGGAGGCGCCGTCGTCCGCCAGCAGCAGAAAATTGAAAATGCGGCGGCCGCTGCCGCCGTCGCGACGGAAGGACGGGAACAACCCCGGCGAGCAATGGGTGCACAGCCCGCAATCACGAATCCGTTCCGCGGCGACCCCCGCTGACGCCAGGGACCGTTTCAGGCCGGATTTGATGTCCAGTTGATATTTCCCCGGGTGAATCTTGCTGAATATGCCATTGGCATAGGTTTTCTTGGCGAAGAGCTCCAGCAGCTCCTCCCCTACCTCATAACAGCCCCCCGCGATGGCCGGCCCAAGGAAAAAGGAGAACTCGGCCAATTCCCCTCCCAGCCGGGCGATGAGCCGTTGCTCGATTCCCTGCTGCAGGCCGCGCCAGCCCACATGCAGGATGCCGCCGCGCCGGCGCCGGCGGTCAAAAAAAAACAGCGGCAGGCAATCGGCGGTCTGGATGACGGCCATCACGCCCGGGCGCTCCAGGAGCAGCCCGTCGGCCTCGCTGCCGGCGTGCCATTCACCATCGCTGAGGATGCGGTCGGAATGGACCTGCTTCAGGAACAGCAGTGGCGGGACCGGGAAAAGCCGCCTCAGGTCTTTCGAACTGAAATCAATCGATGTATAGCCGAAACACATGCTTTTTTCTTCATGAACGAACAGGCGTTTGCCGGCAAACGACCTGGCGACGGGGTCAGTCACGACCGGCTCCCCGGGCTTGGAGGATGTACCTGCGCACCGCGCGGTTGTGCTCGGCCAGGCTGCGGGAAAAATGGTGGCTGCTCTTGTCCTTGGCCACGAAATACAGGTAGCTGGTGTCCTCCGGGTACAGCGCCGCCTCCAGCGCGGCATAGCCGGGGCTGGCGATCGGCCCCGGTGGCAGGCCGCGATGCCGGCGGGTGTTATAGGGGGAATCGCCCTTCAGGTCGTGCCAGCGCAGGTCACCGTCCCAGCGGCCGGCTTTTTTCAGGGCATAAATGATGGTCGAGTCGCAGTCAAGGAGCATGCCGCGCCGCAGGCGGTTGTGGAATACGGACGAGACCAGGAAGCGCTCCTCGCGGTTGGCCGTCTCCTTTTCCACCAGCGAGGCCATGATCACCGCCTGGCGCATGCTGAAGCCGATATCCCGCGCCCGCCAGACGAAGGTGCTGCTGAAATTCTTCCGGAAGCGGTCGACCATCAGCTGCGCCATTTCCCCGGGCCGGATGTCCCTGCGCACCAGGTAGGTATCGGGGAAAAGATAGCCCTCCAGGTCACTGGCATTGGGATCGATGTCGCGAATCGGCGCTGCGTCGCCGGCGGCCCGGATGAACTCGGCGGCAGGGAAAAGTCCGGATTCCTCGAAAACCCGTGCGACTTCGCCGATCCACAGCCCCTCCTTGACCGTCACCTTGTGCAGCAGGGACTTGCCCTGCGCCAGCTTCACGATGACCTGGCGCATGGAGAGTGGACCGTCGAACAGGTATTCGCCGGCCTTGAGCTTGCGATCGGCATGGAAAAGCCGGTAATAGCGACGGAAAGCCTCGGCGCTGGCGATGACGCCGCGCTGCTGCAGCCTTTTTGCGATCGCCGCTACGGGCATGCCGCTCTCGATCACCACCACGGCGTCCTGGCCGTAGTTCTGGAATGGTTGAAAGACCTGGCGATAGATCCTGTAGCCGAACCAGGTGAGCACGCTGGCGGCGGCAAGAAGGAGCATGATCAGGATGTTCCGCAGCGGATGTCGACGCGCGCGTTTCATTGGCCTTGTCGTGCCTCTTGGCCGCCCCCTTTTGCCCCTTGCCCGTTCTTCACTTTTGCCTTTTGCCTTTTTCCTTTTTCCTTTCTTTACCCCTCTGCCACTCTACCTCTCTATCTCTTTCTCAAAGAATCTCTCCAGGATCACCTGCGCGGCCACGCTGTCCAGGAATTTCCGCCGCTTGCGAAAATCGCCCTCGATCTTCCTGCCCATCTCCTCGGCGGCAAAGCTGCTCAGCCTTTCGTCGACCCGGCTGACCGGGACGGCGACGCGCTTGCGCAGGAAGCCGACGAAGCGGTCGACCGCGGCGCAGGCGGGGCCCTGGCTGCCGTCCATGTTCAGGGGGTAGCCGACCACGATGCGCTCAACCCCGTATTCGGCAACTCGCCGCAGGATCTCCGCCAGGACCTCCTGCTGCCTTGACGACTCGACCAGCGCCAGGGGCGATGCGACGCGCGTCACGGTGTCGCCGACGGCCAGGCCGACGCGCCGGCTGCCGAAATCAACGGCCAAGACCTTCATCGACGTTCTCCCGGCGCTGGTGAAAGTGATCGAAGCCGAAGCCGATCAGGCGGTCGAGCAGCGGCCCGAACTCGATGCCCTGCGCCTGCCACAGCTTGGGGAACATGCTGATGGCGGTGAATCCCGGAATGGTGTTGATCTCGTTGATCAGAACCTCCCCGCTGCCGAGCTCCAGGAAGAGGTCGACGCGGGCGAAGCCGTTGAGGAACAAGGCGCGGTAGGCCTTGTGCGCCGTGCTCCTGACCCTGGCCTCGACCGCGTCGCCCAGGCGCACCGGTATGCGGAATTGCGTCTTGCCCTCCAGGTACTTGTCCGCGTAGTCGTAGAATTCATGGGCGGGCAGGAGCTCGCCGGGAGCGGAGACCAGGATCTCGTCGTTGCCCATGACCGACACCTCGATCTCGCGCATGGCGATGGCCTTTTCGACGACGATCCGGCGGTCGTAGCCGAAGGCGACGTCGGCCGCCGCCAGCAGCTCCTGACGGTCGCCGGCCTTGGCGATGCCCACCGAAGAGCCCAGCGAGCAGGGCTTGACGAAAACCGGGTAGCCGAGCTTCTTTTCCACCAGTTCGGCGACCTGTTCATGGATGTTCTCGCTGAAATGGAGGAAGGAGGCCTGCTTCAGCCCGGCCTGGGCGAAGAGCATCTTGGCGGCGATCTTGTCCATGGCCAGCTGCGAGGCGAAGCTGCCGGCGCCGACGAAGGGCTTGCCGGCCATCTCGAACAGTCCCTGGATGCGTCCGTCCTCGCCGTTGGGGCCGTGCAGCACCGGGAAATAAATGTCGGCGTCGACTCCCCGGGCCCACTCCCCGCCCCAGGGCATGAAGGAGCGAAAGGTTTCGCGTCTCAGTTCGGCTTCCTGAAAACTCTGATTTTCGGTCAGGCACCACTCCCCTGCCCGGTTGATGTAGATCAGGAACGTCTCGTAGCGCTCCCGGTCCAGGTTCTCCCATACGGACTTCGCCGACATCAGCGACACGGCGTGCTCGGCAGACCGGCCACCGAAGATCAGCCCGACCTTGACTTGTTTTTTCTTCATGTCCGTGCCCCGTATTCCTTCATAGATCCGGGATCCATGTCCCTGCGCATCGCCGGCTTTCCCGACCAAACTATTCAAGAAAAGATTGTAGCATCGCGCCGATGCCAGGTCAATCGGACGATTCCTTGCCCAGCGGGACGCCGGGTGATGATGCCGCCCCGATCCAGTCGAGAGCCTGGCGGAACAGGCCGGGAGGAACGGTGTGCCCGCCCTTGAAGGCCTGAAAGCTCACCTGGAAACCGGCTTTTTCCAGCAGGGCGCGCGCCGTTTCGCACTGCCGGGGAGGGACCTTCGGGTCGCGGCTGCCGTGGGCGATGAAGACGCGCAGGGAATCGCGGGCCCGCTCCAGCTCCGCCGCGCGGATCGATTCTTCGGGGAAAACGCCGGCCACCGCCAGCACCCCGGAGAAAACTTCGGGATGCCCCAGCGCGGCCTGATAGGCCAGGGAAGCCCCCTGCGAGAAGCCCAGGATGTAGACCGGGCCGACCTTGTAACTGGCCTTGAGCTCGGCCACCGTCGCCATCACGGCCTGCACGGCCAGCGGGTCGGCCAGTTCCCAGATGCGGCGGTCCTTCACCAGCAGATACCAGGAGCGACCCATGCTGACTCCCTGCTGGCCGGAGAACGGATAGGGGCCCTCGGGGGCGGCGAAGATGCATTGGGCGGCGGCATGCTTCTCCCACAGGGGGTCGAAGTTCACCGGGCTGCCGCCGCTGCCGTGAAGGGCGATGAGCAATGGATACGCCCGGGCCGGATCATAGTCCGCAGGAAAGCGGACCTGGCAGCTCATCACATGGCGGATCTCGTAGAAATGAGTCCTCGCGGCCGGTCGGGCGGCCGTGAGCGGCAGTCCCGCCGTCGTGATCAGCAGCAGGATGAGGGCGGTGAAAACAGGCATGGGATCACCTCGCTGGTTCCGCACCGTGCTCCCTGCGCGCAGCGCGCTTCATGCCTCGCTGCCCGCCTGGTAGTATTGATAGAAAAAATAATTGCGCAGGATGTTCTTGACGTAGGTGCGCGTCTCGGTGAAGGGGATCATCTCGATGAATTCCTCCTCGTCGGCCAGGGGGAAGTCGTTCCGCCAGCGGTCGACGCGGTGCGGCCCGGCGTTGTAGGCGGCCAGGGCCAGGTACAGGCGGCCGTCATAGCGCTGCAGCAGCGTTTTCAGGTATTGCAGCCCCAGGCGGATATTCGTCTCCGGATCGTGGAGGTCGTTGACTTTGAGGCCCCTGCGGTTGGCCACCTGGCGCGCGGTGCCGGGCAGCAGCTGCATCAGGCCGTGGGCGTTGGCCGGGGAGCGGACATCTTCCCGGAAGAACGATTCCTCGCGGATCAGGGCCAGCGCCAGGTTGGGATCCACCTGCAGCCGGCGGCTGGCGGGGACGACCAGATCCTCGTAACGGCGGGGGAAAAAGATGCCGCTGAGAAAATTGGGCAGGAGCACATGCTCCAGCAAGGGGAAATTGGCGCGGAACTTGGCGTAGGCCTCGAAATTCAGGCCCTGACGGCAGAAGAGCAGCGACTCGATCATCTTGAGCAGGTTGAGGTCGCCGGCGCCGAGCTCCGGGTCGTCCTTGGCCCAGTGGACGGCCGCGATCGCTTCGTCCCACAAGCCCTGGCCGACCAGGGCCTGGAGATCGCCGACGATCTGCAGGAGGCGCCGCCCGGGCGGATCGTCGAGGTTGCCCAGGAACCGCAGGTTCAGGTCCTTGAAGCGCTCCCGGCTTCCCAGCGTCTTGACCGCGTAATACGTGAAGGGATAGGCGTCCAGGGCGGGCGGAGAGGTTTCCTCCAGCCTGGCCTGCCAGTAGAGCGAGGCAACGCGATAGGCCGGGATAGTGGACCGGGCTCCCCGGCGGAAGCATTCCAGTGCCCGGTCTGTTTCATGCCGGCGGTAGTGGATCCAGGCCAGCAGCCAGACGGTCTTCCAGTACTCCTCCCCCTGCTCGCCGGCGGCCGCGATATAGCGTTCGTAAAGCGGCAGCGCCCGCGCGAAATCTCCCCGCCCCAGCAGGATCTGCGCCAGGTCGAACAGCAGGCCGGGAGAGACCTCCGCCGCCCCGTTGTCGCTTCCCAGGCGCCTGTCCAGGTCCAGATCGGGATTCTCGCGCACGTCCAGCCTGATCCGCAGCTGCTCGGCGGCGGCGCGGTAGTTTTCGGAGAGCGGTGCGCGCAGGAGCTGGCGGGCCAGGCCAAAGGAGCGCCCGCGGTAGGCGAACTCGGCCTGGAACAGCCGGTTCAGGTCGCGGTGGGCGCTGTAGCGCAGTTCACGGCGGAACTCGCCGTTCCGGCCTTTCTGCAGCAGAAAGGCGAATTTGGCGCGCCAATCTTCTTCGCTCAACCGTTGCAGCAGGAACGCCAGGTCGGAACGCGAGAGAAGGCGTGAAAAAAACTCGAGCGGCTGGCGGGCGAACAGCAATTGGAACTCGATGAAGGCGTCCTGCCGGCGGCGGGTTTTCAACAGGCTGTCCAGCCTCAGGATTCGCATGTCCGGGTCGGCCGGCGGATGCCCGGCGGCATGCGCGGTGACTTCAGCGAAGCGCCCGAGGCCATGAAGCGCCTGCAGGCGGATGCTGTCCCGGCGCCGCGCCAGGAACGGGGATCCGGCGGGCACTGCAGCCAATGCGGCCAGGCTCTCGGCATGGCGCCGGGCGGCCAACAGCTCCTGGGCCCGCCGCAGGCCTTCAACGGCCGCCAGGACGGGCGCTTCCTGGACCGCCGGCGCTTCAGCGGGGACGGCGCCGAGAAATGAATTCAAGATGCGGTAGTTGCGGAACAGCTGTCTCCGGTCAAGCTGAGGCCGCTTTGCGGAGAGGACGGGCTCACGAAGAAGCCAAGCCGCCCCGAAGGCGGCGGCAAAAGAGAACAGGATGAGCTGGCAGAATAGCAGCGTATAGGGGAAGCTGCCGCTCCTACTTGAGAACTTCAAACTTGTAGCCTTTCAAGGCCGTCCGGTCCCCCTTGGCCAGGACATTGACCATCTGTTCCTCGAAATAGCGCAGATCGCTGGAGCGGCGCAGGAACAGCTCCTTGGCCTGCAGCAGGGTTTCCTTGAGCACTTCGTACAGGTTGCGGTTCTTGATGCCGTCATCCACCACCTTTTTGTTGTACAGGATGATGTCGTTGATGATTACCCGGGCGTAGCGTTCGGGGTCGTTCTCGCGCAGCGGCGCCGACGTTTTTTCCATTTCGTCGGTCGGCTCGTAGGCCTTGTGCTCCACCTCGGTGTCCTCGACGAATTCCTGGGTCTTGATCTTGGCCAGCATCTTCTGGCGGAAGGGCAGCAGGTCGAGGCTGAGCTCCCCCACCGTGGCCAGGATCTCGATCGGCTTGGACTTGATCGGGTTGCCGCTGAGGGAATCGGCGTAGATGACCGCCTGCGGCTTGCCCTTGACGAAAAACGGCAGGACAAAGATCCTCTTGGGCTTGCCGCCGCCGAGCCGGTTGTAGATCAGGAAATCGTCGGGCTTGGGCAGCGGGTCGCCGGCGTAGCTCTTCTTGGTCTCGATGACGCTCTTGAGGACCGTATTGGCCGAGAGCGAGAAAAAGATGCGTTTCAGCTCCTCGTCGCTGATCTGGCCGTTCTCGCCGGAAAAGCCCTTGCCGCGCCAGCCGACCAGCTTGTCGTCGCGCAGCAGGAACAGGGCGGCGCGGTCGCAGAAGCGGTTGATGCCCTCGATGATGCCGCCGATGAGCAGCAGCTGGTTGGACGCCGTGGAGATCTTCTTCACGAACTCGTTCAGGGTGAGGACATCGGCGGCCCCGTCGGCATCCTCGTCCCGGGCGCTGAACTCCTTGGGCAGCGTGAATTGGGTCAGCTCTTCCAACTCCTTGAGTTTTTCTATGTCCCGGAACACGTTGCTCTGGAAGGAATCGATGCGGTTGAGCAGCAATTCCACCTTCTCGTTGATCACCTTCTCGACGAAATTCCGTATCTCCTCGTTTTTCATGCGACCTCCATGTTGGGTTTACACGCCCGCCTCAAGGCGGCTGGCCAGAAGCTCGGGCAATCCGGCGTCGCGGATCTTCTTCTGCGTCTTGCCCACCTCGTAGGCGAAGCGGTTGAAACTGATTTCCATTTTAACCGAATCGAAGACAATATAGCTGGGCGCCGGATTCTTGTCGCGCGGCTGGCCGATGGAGCCGGGGTTGATCAGGTAGCGCGTGTTGCGGTCGAGCTTGATGCGCGCGGTCTCGCTCAAGGGGACGACATCGAGCTTCTCGTTGCGCAGGTAGTAGATGATGGGGAAATGGGTGTGGCCGAAAAAGCCGATCGACGTGCTCATGAAGCGGAACGACTCGGTGGCCTCGAACTGCGAGAAGACGTAGTAGTCCTCGTCAAAGGTGGAGCCGTGGCAGATGGTGATGAAGCGGTCGATGACCAGCGGCCCTTTGGGCAGTTTCTTCAGGTACTGGAAGTTGGCCGGCGAGATGTTCAGCTTGCTCCACTCGGCGGAGAAGGCGGCGGCCGGATTGA
>CAZLSH010000005.1:0-13336 GCA_964562095.1 uncultured Clostridia bacterium
TACCGGCGCTTATGCCGACTCGCCGGGCACGTTTCTCCTGGCCGACCGCGGCACGATCCTGCTGGATGAGATCGGCGAGCTGCCGCTCAACATCCAGGCCAAGCTGCTGCGCGTCCTGGAGGACTCGGTGATCACGCCGTTGAAGGGCAAGAAACCGCTGCCGGTCAACATCCGGGTGCTGACCGCCACCAACAAGGATTTGGAGGAGGAAGTGCAGCAGAAACGTTTCCGCGCCGACCTCTATTACCGCATCGATGAGCTCAAGATCCTGATCCCGCCGCTGCGCGAGCGCCGGGAGGACATCGTGCCCCTGGCCGAGCATTTCCTGGGCATCGCCAACCTGGTCAACTCCCGGCGCATCACCGGCATCTCCAGCGCGGCGCGGCGGCTGCTGACCCGCTATGACTGGCCGGGCAACGTGCGCGAGCTGAAGAATACCATCTTCAAAATCTCCGCCGCCGGGCTCTCGGGCGAGATCCGGCCGGAGCACCTGCCGCTGAAGATCCTGCACTCCCGCCGGGGCCATGGCCGGACCGGGAGTCAGCCCAGCCTGGCCGAAGTCAGCCGCGGCCACATGCAAGATGTCTTGAGCCAATGCGGCTTCAATTACGTTCAGGCGGCCAAGATACTCGGCATATCCCGCACTTCGCTGTACCGCAAGATGTCCGAAACCAATGGAAAAATCAAGAAAAAGTCGGTCAATTGAGAAATTTCAGGTATAGATCCTTGATGTCCATGTCCTTCAGGTCGGCGGAATCGGCTTCAAACAGCAGCCGGCCGTTCTTGATGAAACCCACGCGGTCGGCGATTTCCGAGGCATAAAAGATATCTTTCCCCAGGTAGAGGATGGCCTGGCCCTGCGCTTTCCTCTGCAGCAGCAGCTTGTTGAATTTCAATTCAAAGCTTTTCTCCGACCCGCGGATGAAATCGTCGATGACGAGGTTGGCGCTGTCGGCGGCCAGACAGATGGCCAGGTAAACCTGGCGGAAAATGTCGGGCGCCAGCTCGCGCGCTTTTTTCTTCAGGTGACGCTCATGAAAGCCGCAGACGAGGAGCGTCTTGAAAACACTCGCCCTTTCATAGCCGCAGCCGGCACAGAGGAAATCAATCCAATCGCCCACAGCCGCCTCGGTCTCGTAATCGGCCGCGGCCACGACGCGCTCGATGAATACCGCGGCGGCTGTCCCCGGGGGGCCGCCGCTGAAAACCACCTCGCCGGCGTCCGGCTGCCGCAGACCGCACAGGATTTGGAAGAAGCGGTCGTGCCCGGGGCGGTTGAGCAGGAAATAGATCTCGCCGGCGGCGATTTCCAGGCTCAGGGAGTCGAGGTGGGCATCGCCCAGCGCCAACTTCAGGTCACGAATGGCGATCATGGCCGCCGCACCTGGCGCTGCAGTCCCCAGAATGCCAGCAGGAGCAGGGCGGCGCAATACAGCGCCGTCACCGTGACCGCGAAAACGAAGGAGCGCGGCAGGCGGCAGCGTGAACGGAAGATGTTCTCATCGCCCTTGACAAAGGACTCCACCGCGGAATCAGGCTCCAAATAACGCTTTTCCAGGTAGAACTGCGTGAAGCGGTTGCGCAGCTTCATGATGTAGTCCATGAAATCCAGGTAGCCGTGATACCCCTTCCCGGAGGCTTCGCCGCTGAGAAATGGGTAGTAGGCGGTCGGGAAGCCCACCGAGCGGCGCTCGTGCTCGGCGATCACGTTCTCGATCTTGCGCAGATAGCGCATTTCAAGGGCGGTGTTCACCAGGTAGCTGCTGTTGATGAACTGGACGGCGAATTTTTTCTGCATCTGCCGGACCTGGTCGAGCGAAGTGCTGGGATTGGTCCGCAGGTACTCGCGGAATTCCTTTTCCATGGTCATCAGGTTGCGGAACTTTTCCAAGTTGATCTTCTCCGCCGGCTCCAGGGACTGCGAACTCCGGAAGACGCGGATGCGGCTGAGCTCGGGCAGCAGAAAGATGCAGGCGAACCAAACGACAAAGAACCAGAGAAAGAACGTCTTGCGGAAACGGATGCAAACGGTGGTCAACTGCCCCAGCAGGTAAATGAAATCAAGCATCAGGACCAGGAACAGCGAGAAGCAGAGAAATACCTCCCGTTCCGGCCCGGAAAACTCGATGCCGCCGGCTTGCACCCCGGCGAACAGCCCCATGGCCAGGGCGAGGAAGAACAGGTCCAGCCAGAAGAGGCGGGCGGCCGTCGTCAGGAAGAAATACCTGGCCAACGGCATGCGTCCGGCCAGGAAGCGCAGATAGGGAGGGCTGACCAGCGCCAAGTGGCCGAGATAGAGCATCAGCAGCGAACCGAAAACAAAAAAGATGCCGGCGAAATCCTTGAAATACCCGCGCATGAGGAAAAGCTTGTCGCCCTTGAATGAACTGTCGATGCGGATCGCCTCATAATTGTCGATGTTGCTTTCCAGGTCCTGAAGGACGCTGCTGTTGATGAAGAACAGGTTGAGCGGCGTTGTTTCATACAGGATGCGGAACCCGAATGTCCCGTATTGGGCATACGTGGCGATCTGTCGGGTTTTTTCCCTTTCAAAATTGACGAAGAAATCCTTTTCGGCCAGCGAGCGCCGGTATTCATTCACCCCCGACCAGACGAAGTAGCCTGCGGACAAGGCGATCAAGGCGAAGAAGGCAAGATTCTTTTTTTCCGCAAAGATCCTGCGTGCTTCGAAGCGCAGAAACGCGAGCATGTTTCATCATAGCAGATTGCCGGAAAAAGACAACGGCGGCGTGTCCCGCGGGGCTAGATCTTGTAAAAGACCATGGACGCGTAGTTTCCAAAGATCATCGTGCTGTTGTACTGCTGCAGCAGGGCCCACAGCACGCTGTTGTCCGGGGAGCGCCCGGCGAGCAATTCAGCGCGGATGCGCTGCAGGGTGTCCAGAAGCACCTGCAAATTGCGGGCATGGCGACGATAGAACCCCAGCACGTTGCCCCGGCGCAGATAGGAGGAGACCTCGTCCATCGTCTCCATGCTCAGGCCATTCTCCAGGGCGAAACGGCCGTAATCGAAATCCTTCAGCTGGGCGATGCGCCGGGGGGCATATCCCGCCACTTTGCCAGTGGCGATGATGTTCTTGAACAGGCCCAACGCCCGCTCCACCCGGGCGGCCGCCAAGTCGGCCCTCTGCAGCGCCGCATGAACGTTCAGCCCGTTTTGGCCGGCGATCTCCACCTCGTTGAGCAGCAGGAAGGCATCCGCCGCCGACTGCAGCAACTCCGATGCGCTTGACGTGATCATGTCCCCGATCTGGACGCTTGTCTTGATAGGAAAGGGGGTGGACGGATCGTTCGCCACCATGACCGCGTGCAGACCGACGATGGAGATCCCGATCAAGGCCACGGCCATCATCAGCTTGACCATGCGCTTTTTCATTCTGTACCTCCTGGGATTTATATTTGCGTCATCATTAACCGTCTTTTGCAGCGAATCGGGCCACAAGATTTTTAAAGCAATTCCCATGCCATCATGAGGGCAAAAGCGCCAAACGAAGCCAGGACCATGATCTTGGTGGTCGCCTCCCCGCCCGGCGGGTTCTCCGTCAGGCCTGCTTGTTCAAAAATGGGACGCCCGCGGCGAGAAAACGGCGAAAAATCCCCTCCGGTATGCATTCTCCGTGAAATGGGCAAGTTGTCCCATTTTGGGACAGTTGGAACAGATCAGCTTGGATGCTCCGCCGACGCGATCAATTCGGATTCTTTCCTGTCCGCTATCGAACCCTTAGGCCGCATTTTCCGTGAGCTTAACCCGGCCTGCGCAATCCGGCATCGGACCGCTCCCGTGCGGAAATGGAAGCGGCGGTCATGCCATCGCCGAGGCGAGCCCCGCTTCACCTCAGCATCTTGACCAGGTTCCCCGCCTCGGGAACGGAATCGAGTGCAAGCGAATTGAACACGGACAGTTGCTTCCAGTGCGAGCGGTCCACGCCCGATTGGGTCAGCAGCGCCTGCAGGGTCTGACGGCCGTCCGGGCGGACCAGGGTCAGGCGTTCCGGGCCGCGGCTCAAGATTTTCGGATCGCTCTCGTTCTGGAACGAATCGATGGAGCGGTTCAGGACGGGGTGGAAGGTGTTGGCCGTGCTGAGGGCGCTGAGGCCGATGAACGAATAGACCAGCGTTCCCTTGCGGATGCAGGACATACGGACGGCCAGCGGTTCGCCCTGTTCCTGGGGCACCTGGAACCAGGCATGGCGCGCAGGGAAGGATCCGACCGCATGGCTGTCCGTTTTCAACAGCTTGGCCTGGCCCAGGCCCTGGGCCTTGGCCTGCAGGTACTGGTCGAGGTCCTGGCTGCTGGTCTCGGCCTGCAGCAGCAGGGCGGCCCGCCCCTCCTTCTCGCCGATCATGACCTGCATGGGGGTGTTCTGCACGACCCAGTTGGCGGGGAGCGAAAAACGGAACGCCATTTCCGGATGGTGAAAAACGCCGTTCTCGACGAAGCCCTGGCGGGGATTGTCGCCGTAGATCAGGCCGTCGAGGCGCCGCAGATAATCCTCCTTCTTGATGGCCAGGCTGGCGTCCTGGCTGGAGAGCTGCTCCTTGACCTTGGCGATGCGGTCCGAGGTCATGGGATGGGTGGACAGGAAGGTCGGGATGTTATGGCTGCTCGATTCGGCGCTCATGTTCTCCAGGGCGTTGAAGAAGCGCAGCATCTCGCCCGGAGCATACTGGGCCTGGCGCGCATAGCGTATGCCCAGGGAGTCGGCCTGGTACTCGTCGCTGCGGCTGAACTTGAGGAAAAGCAGCTGGGTGCCGACATTGGCCAGCCCGGCGAACTTGCGGATATCCTTGCTGACGACGCTGCCGACGACCAGGCCGATCTGGGCCAGCATCTGGCCGCTCATCTGGGCCATGGAATGGCGGGCGGCGACATGGCCCATCTCGTGGCCCAGCACCGCGGCCAGCTCGGCTTCGCTGTTCATCAGCGCCAGGATGCCGCGCGTCACGTAGATGTAGCCGCCGGGGGCGGCAAAGGCATTGACCATCGGCGTGTCGAGCACGGCGAAATAGTGCTTCAGCTTCGGGCGGTGCGAATTCGCCACCATGCTCTGGCCGATACGGTTGACGTACTCGTTGAGCGCCTTGTCCTCGTAGATCCCGTACTGCTGGCGGATCGCCTGGTCGGTCTCCTGGCCCATGACGATCTCCTGCTGCTCGGAGAAAAACATCAGCTCTTTCTTGCCGCTGACCGGATTGACGGCACAGGCGATGGCCAGCAGGGCCATCACCACGATGACGATCAACCATTGCTTGCGAAAAAATTGATTCATGGCGCGCTTCCTCCTCATCCGGATTCCCTGTTTTTTCTTTCATAGCATAAAGGAATCCTCGATTCAATTCAACCTAAAAAGAAAGCAAGCTGCTTGCGCCGCCGCCGGCGTCCGTCTATAATCCAGCCATGAGCTGGAGGCATGATGAAACGTTTCCTGATCATTCTGCTGGGTATGTCTTTCCTGCCGGCGTTCGCGGGTGACCGCTTGACCGGGCGCCTGGCAGCGACGCGTTCCGAAGTCATCGGCTGCAACGGCATGGTGGCGGCCAGCCAGCCGCTTGCCGCCCAGGTCGGCATCGATATCCTGAAGAAAGGGGGCAGCGCCGTCGACGCCGCCATCGCCGTCAACGCCGCCCTGGGGCTGATGGAACCGTCGGGATCGGGCATCGGCGGGGACCTCTTCGCCATCGTCTGGGACAGCCGGCAAGGCAAGCTGTATGGCCTGAACGCAAGCGGCCCTTCCCCGGCGGCACTCACGCTCGCCTATTTCCAGGAAAAAGGCATTCGGCGCATGCCGGTGAAAGGTCCCCTGCCCTGGACGGTTCCAGGCTGCGTCGCCGGCTGGTTCGCCCTTCATGAGCGCTTCGGCCGACTGAGCATGAAGGACGTCCTGGCCCCGACCATCGCTTACGCCGAGCAGGGATTCCCGCTGTCGGAATTGATCGCTTTTTACTGGCAGCGCTCGCTGCAGACCTTTGCTTCATATGAGAATTTTCAGAAGCTGTACGCCCCGGGGGGGCGGATCCCGGCCAAGGGGGACATCTTCCGCAATCCCGAGCTTGCCGCCACCTACCGCATCCTGGCCCGCAGGGGGCGCGATGCATTCTACCGCGGCGAACTGGCCAGGAAGATCGTCGCCTACTCCAGAAAAGCCGGCGGTTTTTTTTCGCTTCGGGATTTCGCCGCCTTCCGCCCTGAATGGGTGGAGCCGCTGAGCGTCGACTACCGCGGCTACGACGTCTGGGAACTGCCGCCCAACGGCCAGGGCCTGGCCGTATTGCAGATGCTGCGCCTGCTCGGCCAGTTCGACCTCAAGGCCATGGGCCATAACTCGGCCGATTACCTGCACGCGTTGGTGGAGGCGAAAAAAATCGCCTACGAGGACCGTGCCCGATTCTATGCCGACCCCCGTTTCGCTTCCTGCGACTATGCCGCCCTCATCTCTCCGGCCTACGCGCGCAAGCGCCTTGGGCTTTTCCGCCCCGAGCGGGCCAGTACGTTCATCCCCGCCGGCGATCCGAGCCTGGCCCGGGGCGACACGGTTTACTTGACCGTCGTCGACAGGGACTTCAACGCCGTCTCGCTCATCCAGAGCAACTACGTCGGCTTCGGTTCGGGCATGGTTCCCGACGGCCTGGGATTCTGCCTGCAGGACCGCGGCGCCCTCTTCAACCTGCAGGAACCCGAGCACCCCAACGCGTTTGCCCCCGGCAAGCGCCCGTTCCACACCATCATCCCCGGTTTCGTCACCCGCGCCGGCCGGCCGGTTTTTTCCTTCGGCGTCATGGGCGGCGACATGCAGCCTCAGGGGCACGTGCAAATCCTGTGCAACATCATCGATTTCGCCATGAACCTGCAGGAAGCCGGCGATGCGCCCCGCTTCCGCCATGCCGGTTCCTCTGAACCTGAGGGTGAGGTAATGCGCGACGGAGGCATGCTGTTCCTCGAGAGCGGCGTCGACGCCGAAGTCGTCCGCGATCTGATCCGGCGCGGGCACCGGGTGAGCCGCAGCGCCTCCGAGTTCGGCGGCTACCAGGGCATCTGGATCGACTGGGAACGCCGCGTCCTGATCGGGGCCAGCGAATCGCGCAAGGACGGCTGCGCCATCGGATACTGAGGACAGATAAAAGACGTTAGACGCTAGACGTTAGATGTTAGATGTTAGACGCTAGACGTTAGCAAGACAAAGACTGAAATAGAATGCATTCCTAGTTGGATACCAAATGCAAGCAGGCAAAGGAAACCTATGTCAAATTTGTTTTCTTGCTGACGACTAACGTCTGGCGTCTGGCGTCTGATCTCGAAAAATTCATTGACATATATGACCTTATTTGTTAAGATTGGAATTCTCCCAAGCCAACGATCTCCCTGGAGGTGAAAATGATCAAGGGGAAATATCTGTTCACGTCGGAATCGGTATGCGCCGGGCATCCGGACAAGGTCTGCGACCAGATCTCCGACAGCATTCTCGACGCCTGCCTGAAGCAGGACCCGGACTCGCGCGTCGCCATCGAAACGCTGACCAAGACCGGCATGGTGCTGGTCGCCGGCGAGCTGACCACCAAGGCCTACGTCAACATCCCGACCATCGTGCGCCAGACGCTCAAGGAGATCGGCTACACCCAGTCGCGTTACGGCATCGAATACGAGACCTGCGCCGTCCTGGTGCACATCGAAGAGCAGTCTCCCGACATCGCCCAGGGAGTGGACGCGGCCCGGGGCCACGAACAGGGCGCCGGTGACCAGGGCATGATGTTCGGCTACGCCACCAGCGAGACGCCAAGCTACATGCCGCTGCCCATCGCCATGGCCCACAAGCTGACGGCGCGTCTGGCCCAGGTGCGCAAGAACAGGACGATCCCCTATCTCGGCCCCGACGGCAAGGCGCAGGTGACCGTGGAATACGAGAACGGCCGGCCGCGTCGCATCACGACGGTGGTCGTATCCAACCAGCACGACGACAAGATCAGCCACGCGCGCATCGAGAGAGATATCATCCGTCATGTGGTCCAGCCCGTCTGCCGCAAGTGGCTGACCCCCGAGACCAAGTTTTACATCAACCCCACCGGCAAATTCGTCGTCGGCGGCCCCTACGCCGACGCCGGGCTGACCGGCCGCAAGATCATTGTCGACACCTACGGCGGCATGGGCCGGCACGGCGGCGGCGCCTTCTCCGGCAAGGACCCCAGCAAGGTCGACCGCTCCGGAGCCTACGTGGCGCGCTACATCGCCAAGAACGTCGTGGCCGCCGGCCTGGCGAAAAAATGCGAGGTGCAATTGGCTTACGCCATCGGCGTGGCCGAACCGGTCTCGATCAACGTCAACCTGTTCGCGACCGGCACGCTGAGCGAAGAGAGGATCACGGCCTTGATCCGCAAGGTATTCCCGCTCAAGCCCGGCGACATCCTCCGCGAACTCAAGCTCAAGCGCCCGATCTACAAGCAGACGGCTTCCAACGGCCATTTCGGCCGCAGCGAGTTCCCCTGGGAGAAGCTGGACAAGGTGAAAGAGCTGAAGGCTTTAGCCAAGAGCAAATGACTCAGACGGTAGACGTTAGATGTCAGACGTCAGCAAGAATAAGTAAGGCATTGGATGATAAACAGAGGATAGCTGCAAGAAAAAGATGAAAGTGATTTTTCTCACCTTTCTTGCTAACGTCTAACGTCTAGCATCTGACGTCTGAGATTTTTCATGATAATATTTCTTAGGAGGACACAATGAAAACCACCGACAAGGATCGCACGCTTCCTTTTAAAGTCGCCGACATTTCAATGGCCGGCTGGGGGCGCAGGGAAATGGAACTGGCCCGGGCCGAAATGCCTGGTCTGATGGCCATGCGCGAGAAATACGGCCCGCTCAAGCCCCTGCAGGGGTTGCGCGTGTCCGGCAGCCTGCACATGACCATCCAGACGGCCATGCTCATCGAGACCCTGGTCGAACTGGGCGCCGACGTGCGCTGGGCCTCCTGCAATATCTTTTCCACTCAGGACCATGCCGCCGCGGCCATTGCCCAGGCCGGCACGGCGGCCGTCTTCGCCTGGAAAGGCGAAACGCTGGAGGAATACTGGTGGTGCATCGAGCAGGCCCTGACCTGGCCCGACGGGTCCGGCCCCGATCTGATTGTCGACGACGGCGGCGACGCCACGCTCATGGTCCATCAAGCGGTAAAGGCCGAAGCCGACCCCGCCATGCTGCAGAAAGAGCCGGAGAACAAGGAAATGGGCGTATTCTTGAATCGGCTGCGCGAATCGCTCGCGCGCGACCCGCAGCGCTGGACCCGCGTCAGCCACCGCATTCGCGGCGTTTCCGAGGAAACGACCACCGGCGTGCATCGCCTCTATCAGATGCAGGCCGAAGGCAGCCTGCTCTTCCCGGCCATCAATGTCAACGACTCGGTGACCAAATCCAAATTCGACAACCTCTACGGCTGCCGCGAATCCCTGGCCGACGGCATCAAGCGCGCCACCGACATCATGATCGCGGGGAAGAAAGTGGTCATCTGCGGCTATGGCGACGTCGGCAAGGGCTGCGCCCAGTCGATGCGCGGTTTCGGCGCCCGGGTGATCATCACCGAGATCGACCCCATCTGCGCCCTGCAGGCGGCCATGGAGGGATATGAATTGTCCACCATGGACGACATGGCCCCCGTAGGCGACATCTTCGTGTCCGCCACCGGCAATTGCGACGTCATCACCGGCGCCCACATGGAGAAGATGAAGAACGAGGCCATCGTCTGCAACATCGGCCACTTCGACAGCGAGATCGACATGCAATACCTGGAGAGCACTCCCGGCTGCGTCAAGACGGTGATCAAGCCCCAGGTGGACAAGTGGATGCTGAGATCGGGGCGTTCGATCATCGTTCTGGCCGAGGGGCGATTGGTCAATTTGGGCTGCGCCACCGGCCATCCCAGTTTCGTCATGAGCTGCAGCTTCACCAATCAGTGCCTGGCCCAGGTCGAGCTGGCCAAGGGCGGATTGGAGAAGAAGGTATACACCCTGCCCAAGCGGCTGGACGAGGAAGTGGCCCGCCTGCACCTGGGCTCCCTGGGCGTGACCTTGACCCGGCTGACGCCCAAGCAGTCCGCCTACTTGAAAATCCCCGCTGAAGGCCCGTTCAAACCCGACCATTACCGCTATTGATGGCCGCCGACGGGGTCTTTACTATTTGCTTCTAGTTTGCTATCGTGGGGGGCAATGAGAAAGGGCAAGATCCTGATCACCGACGACGAGAAGGATATCCGCGAACTGCTGCGCGATTTTCTCGAAAGCGAGGGTTTCGAGTGCCTGCTGGCGGCCAATGCTTTCGAGGCCCTGGAAAAATTCAAGGCGGACGGCGATATCGACCTGCTCATGTCCGACATCCGCATGCCCGGCAAGACCGGCTTGGACCTTTTGGACGAGATCAAGGCCCTGAACGAGGACGTGATGGTCATCATGATCTCGGCCGTCAAGGACATCGAGTCGGCGATCGCCGCCATGTCGAAGGGGGCGTACGACTACGTCTCCAAACCCTTCAAGCTCAATGAGGTCGCCTTCGTGGCCAACAAGGCCCTGGAGAAGCGCCGGCTGGTCCTGGAAAACAAGGAATACCAGAAGCAGCTGGAGAAGATGGTCGAGGAGCGGACCAGCGAGCTGAAGCAGGCGCTGATCGAGCTGGACAAAACCTACAATTTCACCCTGCGGGCAATGGTCACCGCCCTCGACACCCGCGACACCGAGACCCAGGGCCATTCCCTGCGCGTGGTGCGCTTCACGCTCAAACTGGCCGAACTGTCGGGCATCGCCGACAAGACCACGCTCAAGATCTACGAGTACGGCGCGCTGCTGCACGATATCGGCAAGATCGGCATTCCCGACGCCATCCTGCGCAAGCCGGACAAGCTGTCCGCCGATGAATGGCTGACCATGAAGGAGCACCCGACCATCGGCTACAACATCCTGAATCGCATCAAGTTCCTCGAAGATGCCGCCCAGATGGTGCTGCACCACCACGAGGCCTATGACGGCAGCGGCTACCCCGAGGGGCTGAGCGGCGAGAACATCCCCCTGGGGGCGCGCATCTTCCACGTAGCCGACGCCATCGATGCCATGACCTCCGACCGCCCCTACAAGAAGGCGATGGCTTTCGAAGCCGCGGCCGCCGAGCTGCTGAAGCACTCTGGCCGGCAGTTCGACCCGGCGATCATCTCCATCTTCGCCAAGACCAGCCTGGACTTCTGGATCGCGGAAAAAGCGAGCATTGAGGACAGCATCCGCCGCGACCGTGAAGGCTTATGACCCCGGCCCGCTTCCGCGAAAGTCGAATTCATAGACCCGGGCATCCTCGCTAGGCCGGCAATAATAGTCTTTTCTCCTGCCGACCAGGCGGAAGGAATGCTTTTCGTACAGGCGGATCGCCGCGGCATTGGACTCGCGTACCTCCAGCACGGCGCGTTGGCAAGCCCAGGAGCGACCCGTCTCCAGGAAGTGCTCCAGCAGGCGCTCGCCCATGCCGCATCGCTGCCGGTCGCGGCGTACGGCGATCTTGTGCAGTTCCAGCTCACCGCCCAGCCGCCAGAACAGCAGGTAGCCCACGATCTCCCCTGTGGGCGAAGCCGCGGCGACATGAAAATGAGCCAGACGGTTGCGCAGCTCGGCGGCGAAATAGTCCCGCTTCCAGGGGTTGGCGAACTGCTGGCGTTCGATTTCCTCCACGGCGTCGATGTCGGCGGCTTGCGCCGGCCTAATCCACATCGCTGGAGCTGGGCGAACGGCGGGTTTCGGCATCGGGCCGGCGGATATAAACGGGACGGAGATCCTGGGGATCGGTCGTGAATTGTCGGAGCTGAAAACTGGCCAGGGCGATGCGGCCGATCTCGCTGGCCAGGAAATTGGAGCGGACCCATACGCGGTCGCCGGGGAATTCCCGGCGCAGACGGTCACGATGGATCTCGGCACCGCTGCCTGTGAAGACCTTGTCCGCCAGTGCCGACAGCAGGGGCGCAACCTCCTCCACCTTCAGCAGGCAAGGGTGGAGCCGCTCGACCATCCGCCCGCCCGCCGGCAGCGGGTTGGGGGTGTAGGCGGCGGCATAGATCTCTCCCTTGCGGGCATCGATCATGGGCACGATGGTGTGCCGGGTTTCGGCGAGCTTGCAGGCCAGCGCCTCCAGGGCGTTGACCCCGACCATCGGCTTGCCGGCGGAGAAATTCAGGCCTTTCAGCGTCGCCAGGCCGACGCGGATGCCCGTGAAAAGACCCGGGCCCAGCGCAACGGCGTACAGGTCGACCTGGTCCAGCTTCAAGCCCAGTGAACGCAGCAGGAACTCCAGGCTGGGGATCATCATGGCCGACAGATCGTCACGCGATGAAAAATTGTATTCCAGAACGATCTCGCCGTCCCGCAGCACGGCGATGGAGGCGTCGGGCGAGGTGGTGTCCAAGGCCAGCAGGATCACGGCAGGTTCTTCTCCATGACCACCTCGCTGCCGCCGGGCCGGTTGTGAAACTCAAAGCGGTCCATGTAGCTGCGGATGATCATGATGCCGCGGCCGTTGAAGGAGAGCGGATGGCAGTGGTTGATCTTGTCCTCCACGGCCTGCAGGTCGACCTGGCGGTTGTTCTCGTCGCGGACGCGGATGCGCAGGAGCGACTTGTCCCAGACGAACTCCGTGTGCACGAATTTGTTGGGGTCGCGGCCATTGCCGTGGACGATGGCGTTGTTGGCCGCCTCGCGCAGCGAGATCTCGATCTTGAAAAAGACATCGTCGGCGATGTCCAGCAGCTTGCGGATGAAGCCGAGCACCAGGACGCTCAATTCCGTGTATTTCAGGTCGCTGCGGAACGAGATCGAGATGCGCTGCCCTTTTTTTGCCATCCGTTCCAGTATAGCAGAACGGCGGGGCCTTTGCCAGGGGACCGCCGCGGGAGGCTTGCAATAATTGTCTCCATCTCGTACAATCCGGGCATGGAAAAGAGAGAAGTGGAAAACATCAACGAATTTTTTTCCAAGGAAAGCGGCAGCCTGACCCCGGAGAAGAAGTGGGAGGAAATCTTTTCGGGCTGGCTGGACAAGATCGACCAGGAAAAGATGATGCTCAACCTCTTCGAGCTGAAGCTGTGGTTCGAGAGCATCGAGGAATTCAACTCCTCGTCCTACCTGGAGAACCTGGCCTTCAAGCACCACGCCCCCGGCGAGCGCAATTACGAGTTTTACGTCTTCGGACTGCACCAGGCCTCGGCGCGCATCACCGCCCTGCTCAAGGAACTGGACTTCAAGAAGGACAGCTATTTCCTCAACTTCGAGGAGTACGTCGTGGAAAAAATGCTGGAACAGAACATGGA
>CAZLSH010000005.1:13346-25394 GCA_964562095.1 uncultured Clostridia bacterium
GAAATCTACTCCCCCGAGTCGTGGTTCTACAGCTTCCGCATCTTCCTGCAGAGTTTCCGCAACCTGCTGAGCGAGATCCTGCGCCTCGACCACGTTTCGCAGCGCGCCTATCTTTCGATCAAAAAACTGTACCACCGCGAGCTGCTCAACAACCCCATCCTGATTTCGCTGCTCAAAAAACAGTTCATCTCCAAGATGGACAAGATCTATCAACCGGACATCTCGTCGATCATCGCCTCCTGCCAGGACAAGCTCCTGCGCAAAAACCTGGGCATATTCTTCATCCTCTCCTTCCGCGTCCTGAAGATCAACAATTTCATCGAACTCAACGTGGATAAAAGCAAGTACCTGGATTTGGTCATGCCCCTGGCCCTCTCGCTGAAAAAGAACATGGATGACCTCATCCGCTTCAACGACGCGGTCCTGTGGCCATGCCTGCAATCCAGCCCGGAGCTGAAGAAGAAGCTGGGGCCGCTGGGCGACATTTTCAAGAGCTTCCAGCTCGAGTACAAGAAGATCTGGGAAGGCGAGCTGCCGCTCTATTTCGACAGCGACAGCAACAAGCTCAAGAAGCGCCAGATGATCCAGAACATCGTGGTCATCGCCGAAGTGGCCCTGCAGGAACTCATCGAGACCGTGGCCCGGCTGTTCAGTCCCGGCATCCAGGGCAGCAGCATCTTTGAAAAATACGTCTCGCGCAAGCAGAAGTCGATCGAGGTCAAGAAGAAGCTCATCCGCCTGCACACCAAGATCAATGATTACTTCACTCACAAGGACCGCATCGCCCCCTCCGAGATCTTCTTCGACATCAACCAGTTCATGGAAAGCGACCTGAACTATCTGCTCTACAAGGATTGGAACGAATTTCTCGGCTACTACGACAACCTCAGCCGCACCAATTTTTCGGCTGAGTTCGAGCCCACGCTGAGATCGTTCCACAGCTTCCTGACCCGCGTATTGAAAGAGATCGTCAGCGAAAAAAAATAGACGTCAGACGTTAGACGTCAGTGGTCAGCAAGAAAAGTCACGGGAAATGGTTTTCTGCTTCCGGCTAACGTCTACCATCTAACATCTAACGTCTGATTTTGCCAAGACATCCTCCCTGTGCTAAAATTCCCCTGATGAAACGGGCGATTCCCCTATTCCTGCTGCTGGCACTGGCCTGGCCGCTGCTGGCCGTACGCTACCCGTTCATCAACTACCGCAGCTCCGAAGGGTTGCCGCAGAGCAACATCACCGCCTTGCTGCAGGACCGCCAGGGGTTCATCTGGGTGGGCACCCAGGCCGGCCTGGGCAAGTTCGACGGCAGCCGCTTCCAATCGTACACCTCCCGCCAGGGCCTGGCCGGGAATTACATCACCGGCCTGGAGATGGACCGCGACGGCGTCATCTGGGTGGCCAGCCAGAACGGGCTGAACCGGATCCGCTCGGGGCGCCCGAGCTCCTGGCCGCTGCCCGACGGGTTCGTGCGCGCCATCGCCTACAGCCCCGTCGAACACACGCTCTGGGTCCTGACCGACCGCAGCCTGTTTACCGTCAGCGCAGGCCGGACCGCGCGCTTCTCCCGCTTTCCCGACCCGGGTCTCCTGCGCGGCATGGCCGCCGGCGCCGCCGGCATGGCCTTCTTTACTGCCGATGCCGTTTTCCTTTGGAAGGGCGGCCGCCTGCAGCGCTTTCCCAGCCCCGAGCCGGTCAATTTCGTCAAGGAAGCCGAGGGCCACCTGTTCGTCGGCTGCAGCGGCGGTCTCTACGTTCTGAACACCTTCGGTGAATTCAGAAAGTACGCCGGCCTGCCCGCGGAATTGGGCAACGTCACCGCCATCCTGTTCGACGCCCGGAAAAATTTGTGGATCGGCAGCCGCAACGGCGTCTTCTACAGGAACCTGCAGACGGGCGAAGCCATTGTGCTCAACACGGCGAGCGGCTTGATCTACGACCGCGTTTCCACATTGCTGCTCGACCGCGAGGGCAACGTTTTCATCGGCACCCGGCTGGGCCTTTCCCAGCTTTCCCGCCACCTGTTCCGCATGTTCGGCACGGAAGACGGGCTGCCGTCGACCCATGTCTGGGACATTGTGGAGGAGGACGGCGCCATCCTGCTGGGCTGCGAGGACGGCGTCGCCGAGCTGCGCGACGGCCGCATCCGCCCCTTCGCCATCAACAGCCGGCTGAAGAACCATTCGATCCGCGCCATCGTGCGCCTGGATGACCGGCGCTACCTGCTGGGCTGCGGCGACGGCGAGATATTCGAATGGGACCGCCGCGAGCGGCTGCAGAGCCTGACCTCCGGGGTCACCGTCCTGTATGCCATACGAGCCAGCGACGGGTCGGCCTGGTTCGCCACCAACCGCGGCCTGCTGCAGTACGACGGCACCAACTTCCGCTGGTTCCGGGATGGCTTGAACGACCCGATCGTCTGGGACATCGCCGAGCTGGAGCCGGGTACGCTGCTGGTCGGCACGCGGCGCGGCATCCAGCGGTTCCGCAACGGTCGATTCACCGCCGGCGAATGGGAACGCCGCGTCGGCCGCGCCATCGTCAACGACATCCGCGTCATTGCGCCCGACGAGGCGCTGGTGGCCACCGAGATGTCCGGGCTGTTCTGGCTCAAAGGCGGCACGCTGAAGCGCCTGACCCGGGAGCAGGGGCTGCTGCATAACGACGTCTGGTCGGTGCTGCGCGACGACAGCGGCCACGTCTGGATGAACACGACCCGCGGCCTGGAGCGCTGGGCTGCCGACGGCTCCCTGGCCTACTTCAACAAGGAAACGGGCCTGTTCGGTGACGAGGGCTGCGTTCATGCCGCCCTGAAGGCGGCCAGCGGCAACCTCTATTTCGGCATCCCCCCCGGGCTGGTCGAATACCAGCTCCTGGACGGCATGCAGCCGGCGCGCCCTCCCGGCCTGATCATCGACGCTCCGCAGGTCCAGGGAGTTTCCGGCGCCGAGCCGCTGCCCGTTCCGCTGCGCCACGACCAGAACACCATCGAGTTCAGCTTCGTTTGCCCGACCACCAGCCGCGAGAGCCCCGTGACCTACCGCACCCGCCTCTTCCCCTTCGACAGCGACTGGTCGCCCCCCGGGCGCGCGACGTCGGTGCGCTATACCAACCTGCCCCCCGGCACCTACACGTTTTCGGTGCTGGCCAATAACGGCGGCGGCGCGTCCGGCTGGTTCGGCGCCGACCAGCGCGTCATCTTCACCATCGCCAGGCCATTCTGGAAACGCTGGTGGTTCCTGGCCCTCGAACTGCTGCTCGGGCTGGGGCTGCTGGCACTGGTGGTCAACGCGCGCGTCCGCGTCCTGAACCGGCAGAAAAAAAAGCTGGAGGCCGTCGTCCAGGCCCGTACCAATGAGATCGCCGAGAAGAACCGCGAACTGGCCCAGCTCTCCATCACCGATCCGTTGACCGGCTTGAAGAACCGCCGCTTCCTCGACGAGACCATCCGCGAGGACATGAGCATCATCCATCGTGAAATGCACAACGTGCGCGAAGGCCTGAAGCCATATGACGACAAGGCGGCCACCCTGGGCGTTTTCATGATCGACGTCGACCATTTCAAGCGCGTGAACGACGCCCACGGCCACGAGGCGGGCGACGCCGTGATCGTCGAGATCGCCCGCCGCCTGCAGGCGATGATGCGCCAATCCGACAGCGTGGCGCGCTGGGGCGGAGAGGAATTCCTCATCATCACCCGCCAGTCGCGCCGTGCCGATGCCTTTCCGCTTGCCGAGCGCATCCGCCAGACCATCGAGCAAACCGCGTTCGCCTTTCCTGCGGGGCCGCACATCAAGAAGACGGTCAGCATCGGTTTCTGCCACTATCCCTTCCTCTGCCAGGGCGATGAAAAGCTGAACTGGCACCAGGTGGTGGCCATGGCCGACACCGCCCTCTACCTAGCCAAGCACAACGGCCGCAACCTGGTGATCGGCATCGAGCCGGGCCCGGTGCCATTTGCGGGCGCCGGGCAGGAACTGCTGGCCGACCTGGCCGCGGCGGTGAAGAAAGGCTTCATCCAGCTCGCCTGCCGCAAAGCGGTCAAGATCCCGGCCCACCCATGACGAGGTGCACCCCATGTTCGGCTCGATAGGCTTCCCGGAACTGCTGCTGGTCTTTGTCGTCGTGCTGCTGGTATTCGGGCCCAAGAAACTGCCCGAATTCGCCAAGCTGCTGGGAAAAGCCCTGCGCGAGTTCCGCTCGACGGTCGACCAGGCCAAAGCGGCCATCCAGGACGAGGTCTACAAGGAGGGGCTGGCCGACCCCATGAAGGATATCGGCCGCGACGTCCGCGAGGCGCTGCATATCACCAACGACATCGGCCGCGAAATGAAGGATGCCCTCGATATCGGCGGGACGATCCGCCGCGACGTCCAGGAGGCCTTGGATATCCACGGCGCTGCCGAGCCCGAGCCCGCGCCCGGGGCGGAGAAAAAGGATGCCGATAAGAAAGACTGACGAGATGTCGTTTTTCGAGCACCTGGGCGAGTTGCGCAAGCGCATCGCCTGGTCGCTGGCCTTCGTATTCCTGTTCTTCCTGGCTTCGTGGGCCGTCGTCGGCAAGCTCTATCACTGGCTGTCGCTGCCGGTGCTGAGATTTCTCCCTCCCGGGCCCGGCGGCGAATCCAAGCTGGCTTTCACCTCGCTGGCCGAGCCTTTCATGATGTACATCAAGGTCGCCTTCATCTCCTCGCTGTTCGCCGCCTCGCCGTTCATCTTCCACCAGCTCTGGCTCTTCATCTCGCCGGCCCTGTTCCCCAAGGAGAAGCGCTGGGTCATTCCCTTCGTCTTCGCCACCACCTTCTTCTTCCTGCTGGGCGGCGCGTTCGGCTATTTCGTCGTCTTTCCCCTGGCCTGCAAGTTCTTCCTGAACATCGGCAGCGACTTCACGGCCATCATCACCATCAACGACTATTTCGCGCTGGCTTTCCGCGTCCTGTTCGGCATCGCGGCCCTTTTCGAACTTCCCGTCCTGGTCTTCCTGCTGGCCAAACTGCGCGTCGTCAGCGCCCGTTTTCTGCTGCGCTATTTCAAGTACGCCATCGTGGCCATCTTCGTTCTCGCCGCCGTCATCACTCCCACTCCCGACATGATCACCCAGACGCTGTTCGCGGTGCCCATGATCCTGCTGTACCTGCTGAGCATCCTGATCGCCCGGATCGTGAACCCGGGCGAGCAGGAAGAAAAGGGAAGAGCGAGGGAAGAATAAGGGAAGAAAAAGGGAAGAGAGAGTGGGAAAAACCAGCGAAGCTTCTTTCCCACTTTGTCTTGCCTCTGCCTTCTCTCTCTCTCTTCCCTCTCTCTTCCCTTTCCTTTCATTGACAGCCAGCCCTTTTTAATGGTATATTGGCCTCCTGCCAACCGTCCGGGGCCATGGTTTAATGGGAGAACGCGACCTTCGCAAGGTTGAGATGGCGGTTCGATTCCGCCTGGCTCCAGTGGAAACAACCTCAACGATCTCTCCGATATGAAGATGAGGCCCCATTTCCACATACCCCGTACCCAGTTGAAAGCCAATTTCCTGCAAAAACCATTGCTCGCTAGCGGGGAACATGGCACATGGAACGTGGAACCTGTTACAGAACTATTGCCTCTGTAGTTTCGTATTATTATTTGCAAACCAATAGGAGGTTACTCGTGCAAAAAATCAAAGTAAGAAGGCTGCCCGGGATCTTCCTGCTCGCAGCCGCCATGTGCGCGCTGCTGGCTGGACCCTTGTCCGCCGACGAGGGGATGTGGACCCTGGACAACATGCCCCTGAAGCAGCTGAAGGAAAAATACGGCTTCGAGCCCACTCCGGCCTGGCTGGAGCATGTCCGCCTGGCCTCGGTGCGCGTCGGCGACGGCGGCTCCGGGTCTTTCATCAGCTCCGATGGGCTGGTGCTGACCAACCACCACGTGGCCCTGGGCCAGCTGCAAAAACTCTCCAGCGCCCAGAAAAACTATGTGGCCGACGGCTTCTATGCCCCGGCGCTGGCCGACGAGATCCCCTGCCCCGACCTGGAGCTGAACGTCCTCGTGTCCATGGAGAACGTCACGGCCAAGGTCCTGGCCGCGGTCAAGAAAGGGATGGACCCGGCCAAGGCCCTGGCGGCCAAGAAGGCAGCCATCGCCCAAATCGAGCGGGTGAGCCTCAAGAAGACCGGCCTGCGCTCCGACGTCGTCTCCCTGTACCACGGCGGCGAGTACTGGCTGTACCGTTACAAGAAGTACACCGACGTCAAGCTGGTCTTCGCCCCAGAGCAGCAGGCCGCCTTTTACGGCGGCGACCCCGACAACTTCACCTACCCGCGTCACGACATCGACATGGCCCTGTTTCGCGCCTATGAGAAGGGGAAGCCGGCCCGGGTCGCCCATTACCTGAAGTGGAGCGCCAACGGCGCCGCCGACGGCGAACTGGTCTTCGTCTCCGGCCATCCCGGATCGACCAACCGCCTGATGACCCTGGCCCAGATCGAGTTCCAGCGCGATTTTGCCTACCCGCTGCGCATCCAATCGATGAAGCGCATGCTGAACGTGGCGCGCGCCTACGCCGCCCGCGGCCCCGAGGAGGCCCGCCAGGCCGCCGGCATGATCTTTGGCATTGAGAATGGCCTGAAGGTTTCCAGCGGCGAATACGACGGCCTCAAGACCGCCGGCATCCTGGAAAAGAAGGCCGCCCAGGAAGCCGAGTTCCGCGGAAAGATCGAGGCCGATCCGGCCTGGAAGGCCGAGTACGCGGGCGCCTGGGAGCAGATCGCCGCGGCCATCGAAAAACAGCAAGGCCGCATGAAGGAGCTTTCCTATCGCCGCATCCCGGGCATGCGCCTGGGGGGCATCGCCCTGCAGATCGTGCAGCTGGCAACCGAGCTGCAGAAGCCCGACGGCGAGCGCCTGGACGGCTATCACACATCGCAGCTGGATTCGCTGCGCTTCCGCCTCTTCTCGCCGGCTCCCGTCTACCCGGGTCTGGAGGAGGTCATGGCCGTCGACGCCATGAAGCTGATGCTCGAGGAGCTCGGGCCCGCTGACCCCTACGTCCAGGCCTGCCTGGGCGGCAAGACGCCGGAAGAAGCGGCTCAGGCCCTTCTGGCCGGCACCCAGCTGGCCGACCCCGCGCTGCGCCGCAAGCTGGTCGACGGCGGGCCGGCGGCCGTGGCCAACTGCCAGGACAGCTTCATCGTCCTGGCGCGCAAGCTCGACCCCATGGTGCGCGAGATGCGCAAATGGTCGGAAGACGAGATCGAGAGCATCGCCCGCCCGGCCGCCGAGAAGATCGGCCAGGCCCGCTTCGCCGCCTACGGCAAGAACGCCTATCCCGACGCCACCTTCACCCTGCGCCTCTCCTACGGAGCGGTCAAGGGCTATCCGATGAACGGCACCCTGGCCCCCTACAAGACCACATTCTACGGGCTTTTTGACCGCGCGGCCAGCTTTGACAACCAGTACCCGTTCCACCTGCCCGAGCGCGTCGCCGCCGCCCGCGACAAGATCGACCTGGCCACGCCACTCAACTTCGTCTGCACCGGGGACATCATCGGCGGCAATTCCGGCTCGCCGGTGATCAACGCCGCCGCCGAAGTGGTCGGCCTGGTTTTCGACGGCAACGTCGAGAGCTTCATCGGCCGCTATTTCTACGACGACACGGCCAACCGCACGGTCTCGGTGTGCAGCCAGGCCATGATCGAGGCCATGAAGAAGATCTATGGCGCCGACCGTCTCGTGAAAGAGATCCTCGGCGAGAAGTAAATCTCCGGTAAGGATCAAAACAGGCGGGGACCCGCGTCCCCGCCTGTTTCATTTTCGGGCCAGGTGCTCGACGAACTGGACGCGCAAACCGTCGGGATCCAGGACATAAAGGAAGCGAATGTGCGGGGATAGCTGGAATGGCCCGGCGTGGATGGCGACTCCCCTCTCGGCCAGAAAGGCCAGGGTCCGATCGAGCGATTCGACCTGAAAGCCCAGGGAGACATTGGCTCCGAAGCCGGGGTTCGGAGCCTCGGAACTTTGGATCAGCTCCACCTTGGTCTCGCCGCCGCCCAGGAAGACGATCTCCAGGCCAGGCCCGGGTTTCATCACCCGGTCGACCGGGAGGCCGACGATGTCACGGTAGAAGGCCAGCGAGCGGGCCATGTCCGTGACGCCGATGGTGGTCCAGCAGAATTTCATGCGCTCCTCCTGATTGCGGATTGATTATACATTACCCTTCAGAAAAAAGGGCGGGACCCGGGCCCCGCCCTTTCCATTTCAGGCGGAAATTACAGAAACGGGCTCAGCGCACCTCGGCCGAGGTGCCTTCGATCTTCTGCCAGGGCTCGCTGCGGCCGCCCAGGTGCTTGGCCAGGAACTCGTCGACGCGGCCGTAGAAGTCGAGGCGGTTGACCGGCCGGGCGAAGCCGTGCCCCTCGTCGGTGTAGACCACGTAGGTCACCGGCAGTTTCTTGTCGCGCATGGCCTGGACGATCTGGTCGGCCTCGCGGATGTTCACCCGCGGGTCATTGGCCCCCTGGGCCACGATCAGCGGCACGCGGATGTTGGCCGCGTGGAACAGGGGTGAGATCTTCTGGTTGAAGGCTTCGTCATTCTCGATGTCGCCGATGCGCAGGATCATCTGCTTTTTCATCGGCGCCCAGTAGGGCGGGATGGACGCCAGCAGAGTCTTGACGTTGGAAGGGCCGACGATATCGACGCCGCAGGCATAGAACTCGGGAGTGAAGACCAGTCCGGCCAGGGTGGCGTAGCCGCCGTAGGAGCCGCCGTAGATGCAGATCTTCTTCGGATCGGCGATCCCCTTGGCAACGGCCCACTTCACCGCGTCGGTCAGGTCGTGCTGCATGGACCCCACGCCCCACTGGCCGTTGCCGGCGTTGAGGAACTTCTTGCCGAAGCCGGCCGAGCCGCGGAAATTGACCTGCAGGCAGGCGTAGCCGCGGTTGGCGAACCACTGCGCCTCGGGGTTGAAGCCCCAGGAATCACGCCCCCAGGGGCCGCCGTGGACATTGAGCACCAGCGGCAGGTTCCTGCCCCTGGAGCCCACGGGCAGGGTCAGGTAGCTGACCAGCCGGAAGCCGTCGCGGGCCTTGATCACCACCGGCTCCATCTTGGCCAGCTTGTACTTGGCCAGCTCGGGCCGGTTGAAAAACAGCAACTCCGCTTTTCTGCTGGCGCGATCATAGAGATGATAGGCGACGGAGCCGTCATCCACCATGGTGGTGACCAGCCACTTGGAGTCGTCGCGATCGCGGCCTCCCAGGTAGAACTCGCCGGGGCCGATCCTGGCCAGGGCGGCGAAATCGTCCTTGACCGCGGAGTCGAGGACGCGCCACTCGTTTTTCAGGTAGTTGAACGACACCGCCTGCACCTTCTTGGTGTCGGGATGGACGAAGGCGCCGCCCAGGTCGACCCTGGAGTCTCGGGCGATGGTCTCCAGTTCCTTGCCGTTGGCGGCGTCGAGGAGCACCAGGCGGGTGGTATCGGCACCCATGGAAGTAATGAAATAGAGCGACTTGCCATCCAATGAAAAATCGACGACACCGCCGTTCTCGCCGAAGGGCAGGGTGACCAGGTCGCGCCAAGGGGCGTCCTTGTTGTCGCGTACGCGCACGATGGTCGAGGCGTCCTTGGGGTTTTGCGCCTGGCAGGCGCGGATCTGGAAGTCGGGATCGGTGACCCAGCCCAGCACGTCGCCCGGGTTCTGGGTGTCGAGGACGATGGCACCGGTCTTCAGGTCGATGCGGTGCATGTCGAAGACGCGGCGGTCGCGCAGGTTCAGGCCGACCAGCATCTGGCCGGGGAACTTCTTGTCCAGCATGACGTTGGCGGCGCGCACTCCCTGGAACGGGGTCAGGTCGCGCACCCCCTTCGTCTCCAGGTCGACCGAGTAGACGTGCCAGTTCTCGTCGCCGCCGATGTCCTGCAGGTAGAACAGGCGCGTGCCGTCCTCTGACCAGAAGTGGATGCGGATGCCCCGGTGGGTGTCGTTGGTCACCTGGGCGTCATCCTCCTTGCCGATGGTGCGCACCCAGACGTTGAGCACTCCCTTGTCCGAGGGCGCCAGGTAGGCCAGGCGCGTGCCGCAGGGCGAGAGGCGCGGCGAGGCCTTGACCGGGTTGCCGAACAGCACCTCGCGCGGGATCAGGGGCACGTCGTCAGCGACTGCGGAAAACATCGGCGCAACGGCCATCAGGAATGCCGCCAGGGCCAGGAATCGGCCCGCTTTTTTCTTTGCCATGAATCTCCTCCTTTGGATCTTCTCCCCATGTTTACGAAATTCCGGCGGGAGTGTTTTGCATTTCTGCCTTTATGATCATCAAGGATCTCGCCGGGCCGTCTGGGTCAGAGAATGGCCTCCAGGATGCGCACGGCCCCGCGCACGCAGGGGCGGCAGACCCGCTCCCCGAGGTCTCTCTCCTTGTATTGCCGCTGGCCTTCGGCGGTCAGCAGGTCGACTTGCAGCAGGTCGCGGCAGAGGCAGGAGCCGAACTCGGCCTGGAAGCGCTCCACCAGCTCGCGGGTGAGGGCATAGGCCTTCTCCTTGGCCTCCGCATCATCGGGCCGGGTGGCGCCGTGCTTCAGGCCGATGGCCATGATGCCGCCGGTCACGGCGCCACAGACGGCTTGCTTGCGGCCAAAACCGGCGCCGAAGCCCGACGCGATCTTCAGCGCGCTCCCCCTCTCCATGCCCAGTTCCCCGCAAAAAGCGGCGAGAACCGCCTGGGCGCAGTTGCCGCCGGCGTCCATGAGCGCGACGGCATTGCCGCCCCTGTCCTTCGATCCAGGATCGCCCTTCGTTTCCTTCATCCCTCCTCCGTGACATGTAATGCGTGACAGGTGATGCATGACGAGAAACAACAATGGATCGGGTTATCGCTGTTTCTCATCACTCATTACTCGTTACGCATCACGCTTTCAAGACAGCAGCCCGGGCAGGGCGGCCTCGATCTCGCGCCATTGGGCCTCGTCCAGCTTGGCGCCCACCACCTCGACCACCTTGCCCGACAGCAGCGAGCCGATGCGGCCGCAAACGGGCAGCGCGTAGCCCTGGATCATCCCGTATAGAAAACCGGCGGCATAGAGGTCGCCGGCGCCGGTCGAGTCGATGGCCCGGGCCGGGATGCACGCGACGCGATGCTCCTCGTTCCTGCTCTTGAGCAGCGAGCCGTTCTTGCCCAGCTTGACCACGGCGATGCCGCAGCACGGCGATATGCTGACCAGGGCGTCGGCCGGCGAATTTTTCCCGCTGAAAGCCATCGCTTCGTCCTCGTTGGCGAACACGATGTCAACGTAACGGCTCACCATATCCTGCAGGAAAGACAGGTTTTCGCGCACCACGTTATGGCTGGCCAGGTCGAGCGAGACTTCGAGCCCGGCCTCCTTGGCCAGGCGCAGGGAGGCCTCGGCCAGGGCATGGTTCTGCACGCTGTAGCCTTCGATATGGAAATAGTCGTAGCCGCGGAACAGCCGCGGCGACAGGTCGGGGGCGTCCAGTTCCACGGCCGCGCCCAGGAAAGTGGCGAAGGTGCGCTCCGAGTCGGGAGTGATCAGTCCCAGGGCCCGCCCGGTCTGAGCCGTGCCATGAAACATGCGCGCATCGGTTCCATGGCGCTTCATTTCGCCGGCAAAGAACTCGCCGTAGGCGTCATGGCCGATCTTGCCGATGTAGCCGGTCGGCACGCCCAAACGCGCCAGGCCGGCAATGGTATTGGCCGCCGAGCCGCCGCAGGCCTCCTGCCTCGGCAAATGGGAAATCCTGTCCAGGATGGCGTTGACCTGCTCCTCGCGCACCAGGGTCATGCAGCTCTTGGGCAGGTCCAGCGAGCGCAGCAGCGCGTCATCGTCGATGCGCACCAGGATGTCGACCAGGGCGTTGCCCAATCCGAGTACTTTTTTCATGGTTCTCCCTTGGCGCGGCCGCAACCGCGCTCTTTACAGTTTCCGCTGGGTGATCTTTTCGACTTCGTTGCCGGCGCCCATGGTGAGGATGGTGGCGCTGAGCGAGTTCAGTTCCTTCTCGTCGAGCAGGGCATAGGCGGCGATGATCACCAGGTCGCCGGGTTGGACCAGACGGGCGGC
>CAZLSH010000005.1:25404-59634 GCA_964562095.1 uncultured Clostridia bacterium
TTCCAGGGCAGGACGTAGGTGGACCAGCGCCGGCCGTTGTTGACGTTGTAGACATCGACTTTCTGGAAAACGCGCAAGCCGGCTTTTTCCATGATCTCCTCGTCGATGGCAATGCTGCCTTCGTAGTTCAGGTCGGCGCCGGTGACGGTGGCCCGGTGGATCTTGGCGATCAAAAACGGGATCAGCATTTTATCTCTCCTGAAAGATAATTGTCGATCAGCCGCGTCCGCCCGGCGCGCACGGCGGCGGCGATCAGGGTGTCGCCCGGCTCGACCCGGGAAATCTCCTCCAGGTCGCTCAGGCGGACGACGGCGATGTAATCGATTGCCAGCAGGGGCTGGCGGGAAATCTCCGCCCTCATGGCCGCGCGCAGGGCCCGGGCGTCCCTCTCCCCCGCCTCGATGAGCGCCCGGGCGCGCCGCAGCGCCTTGGGCAGGGCGAGGGCCGCGCGGCGCTCCGCGGCCGAGAGATAGACATTGCGCGAGGACAGGGCGAGGCCGTCGGCGTCGCGCACGATGGGCAGGACGCGCAGGCGCACGGGCAGGTTCAGGTCACGGATCATCTGGCCGATGATGCATGCCTGCTGGGCGTCTTTCTGTCCGAAGTACGCCCGCTGCGGCCGCAGCAGCATGAAGAGCTTGAGCACCACGGTGGCCACGCCGCGGAAATGGCCGGGCCGCGAGCCACCGCAAAGCTTGGCGTCCAGCCCGGTGACATCCACCCAGGTACGGAAGTCCGGCGGATACATTTCGGCGTCGGCGGGGACGAACAGGACATCCACGCCCTCGCGCCGCAGCATGGCGGCGTCCCGCTGCCGGTCGCGCGGATAGCGCTCCAGGTCCTCGCCGGGGCCGAATTGGGCGGGGTTGACGAATATGGAAACCACGGTCCGCTGGTTCTCGCGGCAGGAGGCGCGCACCAGGCTGAGGTGCCCTTCATGCAGGAAGCCCATGGTGGGCACGAAGCCCACCCCGCCTTTCCCGGGGATCGGGACGGCGAGAGCCCGGCGCAGGCCGGCGAATGTCCGGCAGGTCCTCATGGCCGGAAATCGCCGCTGTCCGGCGTCAGGCGGCAACATCCGCCGCCGCCGGGAAAACTGCGTTTCTCCAGATCAAGGGCATCCCGGGAGATCCCTCGCGCTTTTCCCCGCCCACGCCTCGGGGCCGTCTGATTCTCCAGGTCAGGCTGGGGCATAATAGCTGTTCCCCTTCTTGTGGTTCTTGATCTCATGGATCAGGCCGACCATGTCCTTGCGGCTGTCGAAGTCGATCTTCTCAACGTTGACCACCAGCAGCGGCGACAGTTTGTAGTTGAAAAAATAGTAGTTGTAGGCCTCGAAGATCTCGCGCCAATAATCGCTGGGAACCCTTTTTTCAAACTCGTTCCCCTGTTTGTGGATGCGCTGCAGCATCTCGGCGAAAGAGGTTTGCAGGTAGACGACCAGGCTGCAGGGATGAATGCGCTCGGCGAAAATGCCCAGGATGCGCTTGTAGATGTCCAGGTCCTCGTCGTTGAGCACGGTATGGGCGTAGATGCCGTCCTTGTAGAAAATGTAATTGGAGACCATGGTTTTCTGGAACAGGTCCTTCTGCTTCATCTCCAGCTGCTGGTTGAAGCGGTTGATCAGGAAGATGAGCTGGGTCTTGAGGGCCAGCGGATTGTAGCCGGAGGAGAACGATTCGTAGTAATCCTTGAGGAAAGGGTTGCCCTGGCCCGCGAGGCCGGTCCGAACCGGATCGGCGTAGGCGGGCTGGCCCTGGCCGCCCGGGCTGGGCCGGGCGTGCTGGACGGCGGAATACTCGCCCTGATTGTCGAGGAACAGACGGGCCTTGAATTCCTCGGCCAGAATCCGGGCCAGCTTCGTTTTCCCGGATTTGACCAGACCCTCCACGGCGATGTACTTGAGATCGGTCATCGGGCCTGATTATATCACGCGCGGGCCGGGCTGTAAATCGGCCCAACCGGCCGCCGCAGGCTCACACGTACTGCATTTCCAGGAAGCGCCCGCGCAGCTGGTTGACCTTGTCCCTGACCTGTTTGCCGCGGATGGCCTCGGCCATGAGTTCGCCCAGTTCGGCGAAATCCTTTTCCTTCATGCCGAAGCGGGTCATTTCCGGGGTGCCGATGCGCAGGCCCGACGGGTTCTGGGCATCGCGGTCACCGGGCAGCATGTTGTAGTTGCAGATGATGTCGTTGGCCTCCAGCGCCAGCGCCGCCTGGACGCCGCCGCCGAAGGAGGCGACGTTGACCGCGATCTGGTGGGAGCGCGTATAGCCGAACTCCTTGGCTTCGACCGGAATGCCGCTGGCCTCGATGGCCTTGGCCAGCGCCACGGCGTTGCGGCAGATCTGCTCGGCATAAGCCTTGCCATGGGCCTTCATCTCGCGAACCGCCACCAGCAGGGCGGGCAGGCTGTAGAGATGATGGTTGGAGGAAGTCCCGGGAAAGACGCCCCGGTCGGCCGCTGACCAGTATTTCTTTTCGCCGTCGGCGTCCAGATTGGCCAGGATGACCCCGCGCTGGGGGCCGGGGAAGGTCTTGTGGGTGCTGCCGGTAAGCCAGGTCGCCCCCTCGGCCAGCGGGTCCTGGAACTGGCCGCCGGCGATCAGGCCCAGCACATGGGCTCCGTCGTAGAGAATGGGGATCTGCAGCTCCCGGCACAGCGGGGCCAGCTCCTTGACCGGGTCGGGGAACAGGTAGAGACTCTTGCCCATGACCAGCAGGTTGGGCTTGACCGTTTCGATCAGCTCGAGCGACTTGGCCACGTCGATATGGTAGCGGTCATCGGTCAGGGGGAAGAAGCTCAGCTTCACCGAGTTCTCCTTGCCGGGCTTCAGCACCTGCCCGCGCATCTGGATGCGCCGGCCCATGATGCCGAAGAAATTGTGGCTGATGTGCCCGCCGGCGTCGGTGGAGTTGGCGATGATGGCGTCGCCGCCGCGCAGCCAGGCCATGGCGATGGCCGTGTTGGCGTTGTTGCCGCTGTAAGGCCGCACCTCGGCCTGGGCGCAGGCGAACAGTTCGCGCATTTCGCGGGCGGCCATGGTCTCGATTTCGTCGATGAAGCGCGTGCCCTGGTAATAGCGGTTGATCTTGTCCGGCGTGTTGGGATGGCCTTCGGCGTAGCGGCCCATGAAGTCGTTGAGCTGGATGGAGCGCACCGCCGGGCTGGGCGTGTTCTCGCTGGCGATCAGGTTGATGCAGCGCCTCCCCCGCCAGTCGTTCTGCTTCTCGACGATGGCGAAAATGTCTTTGCTGTCAACGGGCATGTGACCTCCTGGTTGCGTCTTGACGTTTTTTATGAGAAGTAGGCCTTCGGACCGAGTGCTGGGTGATGAGGGATGAGCCGCAGCGAGCGAACAGTTTAATTTTCTTGCTCATGACTCATCGCCATGGATCGTTGAGGGGGGCTGGCTCATTGCGCTTCCCAAGTCAAAAAACCTGCTTTTCGACTTGATCGCGCAGGTAATCGAGCCGGGTCTGATGGCGCCCCCCCGCAAAGGGCGTCTCGAGGAACACGGCGACGATGCGCCGGGCCGTGCCGGGGTCCAGGACCCGCGCGCCCAGGGCGAGGATATTGGCGTCGTTGTGCTGCCGGGCCAGGCGGGCGGCCTCTTCCGTGTGGCAGAGCGCGGCGCGCACGCCGGGGAACTTGTTGGCCACGATGGACATGCCGATGCCCGAGCCGCATACCAGGATGCCCACGGTGCGCTCGGGGTCCGCGGCGACCCGCGCCGCCGCGGCGGCGCCGAACTCGGCCCAGTTTGCCGGCTGGGGGGAGAAAACGCCGCAGTCTTCGACGCTTCGCCCCTGACCCAGCAGCTCGGCCTTGATCCTCTCCTTCAATTCAAAGCCGGCATGGTCGGAGGCTAGAACCAGATTCGTGTCCAAACCGATGTCCATGATGGAAATCTCCTATGCCCTGGCCAAATTACCGCAAATCAGCGCTAAAGTCAAGGGTCGCTGCGGCTGCGGGGTGTCAGCCGTAGGCGTTCTCCCGCTGCTCCTCCTCGGCGCCGACGCGGATGGCGGGAACGTCGGTGCGCGGGCAGACGCTCTCGCAGATGCCGCAACCGATGCACAGGTCGGGGACGACGTAGATCTGCCGGACTTTCCGCAGCCGGCCGCGGAAATCGTGGACCTCGACCTCGCGGAAACGGATGGCTTTCTCCGGCACCGGGCAGTGCTCTTCGCAGACTGCGCAGTTGTAGCCGTCGGCATAGGTGTAGCAGGCGCTGCGGTCGATGACCGCGGTGCCGATCTTGAACAGTTTCTTCTCCTCCAGGGTCAGCCGGGCCAAGGCGCGGGTCGGACAGACCTGGGTGCAGCGGTGGCACTCGTATTCGCAGTAGCCGCTGGCCGGCACCAGGACGGGAGTCCACACCCCCTCCAGCCCGGCCTGGAAAACGGCCGGCTGCAGGGCGTTGGTCGGGCAGGCCTGCATGCAGGCGCCGCAGCGGATGCATTTTTTCAGGAATTCCTTCTCGGCGGGGGCGCCGGGCGGGCGCAGGAACGAATGGGCCCTGGCCTTGCGGGCCGGGGATGCCAGTGGCAGGGCGGCGGCGGCCAGGCCGATGGCGGAAGCGCCCAAGAGGCGCCGGCGGCCCAGGTCGAGCGCCGGGCGCCGGCCGGAGCGGGGAAGGCCGAAGCGCAGGTCGATGGCGGCCTCGGGACAGTCGGCGACGCAGTTGAAGCACAGGACGCATTCCGACTTGAGATAGTCCTTGAAGGGGCTGCCGTAGTACGTGCAATGTCCGGCGCAGGCGTTGCACGAGCGGCATTTTTCGTTGATCGGCAGGCGCACGAGCGACCAGCGCGCCAGGAGGCCGTACAGGGCGCCCAGGGGGCAAAGGTAGTTGCAGAAGAAGCGCCGGCGCTGGAAATTCAGCAGCAGCAGGCCGAAGAAAACGACGCCGATGCCGGCGACCTGCAGGAAAGTCCGCTGCGTGCCGGTGAGCAGAACGCGGCGCCCGAGCTCATAGAGGGGTTCCGGACCCGCCAGCAGGGCCTGCTGCACAAGGGCGTTCGCCCCCGGCAGGACCGCGGCGGCGGCGCTGCGCGTGAGCAGCGAGAAGGGATCAAGCCAGCCCAGGAGCTGGACGGTGAAGAGCGAGGCGGCCAGCAGGGCGACGAGCAGCAGGTACTTCAAGCGCAACGGCTTGCGGGCCACCGGGATGCGGCGCAGCCCGCGAAGCGAGCCCAGCCAGGTGAAGAACTGGCTCAAAGCGCCGAAGGGGCACACCCAGCCGCAGAAGAAACGGCCGAGCAGCAGCGTCAGCAGCAGCGGCGCCAGGGCGAGGAGAAAAACGCGCAGGAAAGGTCGGGAAAGCAGGCCGACCCACAGGAACAGCGGATCGAAGTAGAAGAAAAGTCCGGCCCACGGCAGGCGCGCCGCGTCCCCCCCGCCGCTGCGCACCAGCAGCAGGAAAAAGAGGGCGGTGAAAAGGATCTGGCTGAGGATGCGCGACCGCTGCAGCAGCCGCCCCGTTCTCCTGTCCATGCCCGATCAGGCCGACAGGCTCTTGAGCGCGATCTTGGCGATGTCGATCTCGCCCATTTTTCGCGCCTGGGCCGCCCGCAGGAAATCGACCTGGCGGGCATCGCGGCCGAACAGCGCGGCGGCGGCCACGTCGGCGTGCATGATCTGCGGGGAGGCGATGACCGTGCGCCGCTCTTCCACGTCGCTCAGCCGGCCGCCCACCGGGCCGTTGCGGACCAGTACGCGCCAGGCGTCGACGACGACCAGGTGGCAGCGGAAGCCGGCGGCCAGGTCGGCGATGTTCTCGCCCATGTCGCGGTGCAGCTTGCCGCGGTTGCCGCCCAGGATGCCGTAGAGGTTCTTCATGGCGATGGTCAGCCCCGAGCTGCCGTGATGCTTGAGGACCGGGACGTTGATGAACTTGTCCACCTCGAGGTGGTCGCGGTACACCGGCCACTTGCCGAGGAACTCACCCTTGAAATCGTGCAGCACCAGGCGGTTCTCGTCGCTGAAGCGGACCTCGGCCCCGGCCCGGCGCGCCATGGCCTCGATGCCGCTGCGTTGGTAGCAGTCTTCGGCCTTGTGGCAGGTGTTGTCCATGACCACGACCTTCCTGGCGCCGGCGGCGAAGGCGAGCTCGATGACGGCGCGCAGCACCTCGGGATGGGTGCAGGCCCCCTGCTCCACCGTGCGGTTCCAGCCGATGTTGGGCTTGACCATCACCACGTCGCCGCGCGAGACGAAGCGTTTCATGCCGCCGAGCTCGGCCACGGCCTTCTTGGTGATGTCGTAGGGCGAAGCGCCCTGGACCTGGACCACCCCGCCGGAAGCGGGGGCGGCCGCGTCGCCCGACTGGCCGGGAAGGGCGGCCCCTCCCAGCACCAGCGCCGAGGAGGCGAGAATGCCGTTGCGGACGAATTCTCTTCTTTTCATGCCTCCATTTTACCCGATCGGCCGCCGGCGGTCAACAGCGGCGAAGCCGGCCCCCTATTTCAGGCTCTTGAGCAGCTCCGCCATGAAATCCCACACCATGCCGATCGAGCCGACGTGGATCTTTTCGTCGGGGGAATGGGGGTTCTTCAGGGTGGGGCCGAAGGAGATCATGTCCATGCCCGGCTTCTTGTCGCCGATGATGCCGCATTCCAGGCCGGCGTGGATGGCCTCCACGTGGGCGTCGCGGTTGAACAGCTTGCGGTAGACCTGCTTGCAGCGGGCCAGCAGCGGCGACTGCAGGTTCGGCTGCCAGGCGGGATAGCCGTTGCCGCTGACGGCGTCGGCGCCGGCCAGGCGGGCGACGGCCTCGATCTTCCAGGTCAGGGCGTGCAGCCGCGACATCACCGAGCTGCGCTGGCTGGTGACGATTTCCATCTTGCTGTTGGCGATGCGCACGCTGGCCTCGTTGTTGGAGGTCTCGACCAGCCCGGGCATCTCGGTGGACATGGCGGCCACGCCGTGGGGCAGGGCGAAGAGCAGGTCGAGGATGCGCCCGCTATCGGCGGTGTTCAGCGGCCGCTTGCCCATGGTTTCGAGCTGCAGCTCGGCGCTGAGCTTGAGGTTGGGATCGGTCTTGGCGAACTCGCGGCGCAGGGAGGCCTCCAGCGCGGAAACGAAGCGCTCGACGTCCTTGAAGCCGTCGCGATGGACGAACAGGTCGGCCCAGGCGTCGCGGGGGATGGCGTTGTGGGCGGTGCCGCCGGAGATGTCGGCCAGGCGGACGTCGTGCTCGCGGCGCAGCTGTAGCAGCACGCGCACCAGCACGCGGATGGCGTTGGCCCGGTACTCGTTGATGTTGACCCCCGAGTGGCCGCCGGTCATGCCGCCGGCCTTGACCCGGCACATGACGAAACCCTCCGGAGCGTCCTCGTAGTGGACCGCCAGGCTGATGTGCGTGTCGCGGCCGCCGGCGCAGCCGACGGTGAACACGCCCTCATCCTCGGAGTCGACGTTGAGCAGGATCTTCCCTTCCAGGAAATCGCCCTGCAGGGCGTTGGCGCCGGTAAGGCCGGTCTCCTCGTCGATGGTAAACAGCAGCTCCAGCGGCGGATGGGCCAGGGACTTGTCCAGGGCCATGACCATGGCCATGGCCAGGGCGATGCCGTTGTCGGCGCCCAGGGTGGTGTGGTCGGCCTTCAGCCAATCGCCGTCAAAGACGAAGCGGATGGGGTCCTTGGCGAAATCGTGTGGGGAATCGGCCGTCTTCTCGCAGACCATGTCCATGTGGCCCTGGATGACGACTGTCTCCGATTTTTCATACCCCGCGCTGGCCGGAACCTTGATCAGCACGTTGCCGACCTTGTCCTTTTTGGACCGGAAGCCGTTCTTTTGGGCCCAGTCGAGCAGGAATGCGCCGATCTTTTCCTCATGCTTGGAGCAGCGCGGAATGGCGCTGATCTTTTCGAACAAATCCAGGACATCTCTCGTCTTTTGGTGCTTGATATTCATCGAATCGCTCCTTGCGGTGGACTTTTTTCTCAAAATGGAACTATAAAGGAACGCGGCGCAAAAGTCAATCCCGCTTTTATGCCGCGAGCGGCCGTTCCCGGCCTTGCCAACGGGACGCCGCGGGGGTACAATGGCCGCCATGGTCCGCGCCCTGGCCGCTATCCTGCTGCTGCCCCTGCTCGCCTTCACCCAGGAGACCGCCCCGGCCGGCATCACCTGCTGCGACGAGGGGCTGATCCGCCAGGCCATGACCGAGGAGGCGCTGCGGCGCATCGCCGGCATGGAAACGAACGACGCCTGGGGGCGGGACGATTACCTCACCGTCCAGGCCCGCGAGCGGGTCCGCGGCCTGCTGCCCGGCGGCGGCGGCCAGCCGGCCCTGGAATTCCTGCGCCGGGCGCTGGGCCTGCCCGATCCCGGCGGTGATCTCGGCGAATTCCAGAAGCTGGTCGGCCACTTCGTCCTGGGCATGACCCTGGAGATCGGCCACACCCTCCAATTCGAATACGACCAGGCCGAGTCGGCGCGGGAGCGGGCCGCGCGCCTGCTGGCGGAATTGGAAAATGATGGCGGCGGTGACGAACAAAGCCTGGACCGGGCCCTGTTCCGGGCCGGGGTAAAAATCAGCGAATTCCGCCGCCTGCGCTCCCTTCCCGGCCGCTGGCGCGAGCCCAAGGCCGGGGCCTCCCCTTTCGACGAATTCTCCTCCCTGCGGCGCAACGTGACCGGCCTCCAACCGGACTTTGACCAGAAGCCGGTGTTCCAGCTCGCCGCCGCTTACAACGATCGCTTCCCTTTCCTCGACGATTTCCTGGCCAAATATCGCAAGCTGGCTGGCGAGTTCCGGGCTGTTGTCCTGGAACTGAACGAGAAATTGGCTCAAATCGAAAGATAAGAGGGGTATCGGGGTCAGGAGGCCGCCAGCCTGAGATTCCTCCCGGAATCCATGACTCATCCCCGTTGAATCCGCCGGCAAAATGCCCTATAATGCCGCCATGTCCGAACGCCTGAACAATCCCGCTGAAAAGACAGGATACCTCGGAGTCCCGGCGCCGCTCGTCGCCCTGGCCGGGGCGCTGCTGGTCGGGCTGGCCCTGCGCTTGTGGGGCATCCACTGGGGCTTCCCCCGCGTCGACCTCAGCCCCGACGAGCTCAACATCTGGAGGATCAGCGCCCGCTTGAACTGGCAACACCTCGACCCCGGGTTCTACAACTATTCGGGGCTGACCTTCTATTTGAACTTCTTTGCCGTGCAACTGCTGCGCCTGGCCGGCGTGACGATCGAGCCGCACACCATCCTGCTGGTCAGCCGGTTGTGGAGCGTCTTCTTCGGCACTCTGACCATCGCCATCGCTTTCCTGGCGGCCCGCGATTTTTTTGCCGACGAGCGGGCCGGCGCCTGGGCGGCGTGGGCCGTCGCCCTGCTGCCGATCCACGCCTGGCACTCGCACTTCGGCACCAGCGACATCGGCCTGGTCTTCTGGATGACGACCGTTTTTTGGCTCTCCGTGCGCGCCCACCGCGAACCGGGCTTCCCGCGCTTCCTGCTGGCCGGGCTGGCGGCGGGTTTCGCCATCGGCGTCAAGTTCAACGGCGCCCTGGCCGCCATCACCCTGCTGGTCGCCGCGATCGCCGCCTGGCGCGAACGGCGCATCCCGGGCCCGGGGCGGCTGCTCCTGCTGTTGGCGGCAGCCGCAGGCGCTGCGTTATTGGGATTCTTCATGGTCTCGCCCTATTCGCTCATCCACCTGAAAACGACCGTGGACGCATTTTTCTTCGAATCGGCCCACGTCAAGGGCGGGCACTATGGCTTCGACCTGTCGCCGGACGGCTGGCCCTATTATCCCTACGTGTATCAATTATTCGCCGCCTTTCCCTTCTCGTTCGGCCTGCCCCTCTACCTGGCCACGCTCATCTCGCTCATCCGCTTCATCTTCCGAAGCCGGAAAGCGCAGCTGTTTCTCGGCCTCTCCTTCCCGCTGGCCTACCTGGGCATTCTGGCCTCGTGGAAGTTCGTGCCGACGCGCTATTACCTGCCGGCGCTCCCCATCCTGCTGATTCTCGCTTCCCAGGGCTTCAGCCAGGCGTGGGCCGCCGCCGGCCGCTGCCGCTGGGCCGCCCGGTCGGCGGCATTCCTGGTCCTGGCCTACACCTTGGCCTACAGTGCGTCCACGGTGGATCGCTTCCGCCTCGACACGCGGCTGGAGGCCGCCCGCTGGGCCCGGCAGGCCGTTGCCCCCGGCAGCCGCTTCATCCTGGTCGAGCCCATCTTTGACCGCAACGCCCTCGTTCCCGCCTCCGCTCCCGCCCCGATGGCCTTCCCCCTCCCTCTGGAACGGGTGATGGAAAAAGCCTACATGCCGTTGCTCGACCGCGGCCGCTTCCAGGTGGCGACCCGCGACCTGGCGGGCGCCATCGCCGACATGGAGCGCGGCCGGCTGGCCCGCAGCGATGTCCTCTGCCTCAGCAGCCTGGTTTTCCTGCGCGATGTGCGCCTGGGCAGGAAGGCCGAAGGCCGCCTGCGCCTGTGGAACACCATCCGCCGCAACCCGCGCCGCTTCCGCCGCCTGAACGTCTTCGATTCCCCGTTCCTGAACCGGAGCTTCTATGCCGGGCTGGACCCGATGTTCGCCTGCGACTTCGTCTCGCCGACCCTCGAATTCTATGTTCCCCGGCCGCGCATCGGGCGGCCGGAGCGCGAATCCCCGGCGCAGCCCTGAACCGCAAGGGCGGGCGGCCGGCCGCGGCCGGCACTTGAAATCCGCGCCGATATTGCTTACAATGCGTTGATGGAAACCACCTCGCTCCCGGCCGGGGGACTCCCCTGGCAGCTGAAAATGTTCAATCGTTCGCTGAAAAAAAAGATGAAAGTCGCGACCCTGGCCCGCCATTTTCCCCGCCTGGAGAACCGCACCTGCCTGCTGGTGACCTGCGGCGACAACAACGGCGCCATCAACTGGAAGCTCCGCGAAATGGGCGGCCGCTGGACCTGGGCGGATTTCGAGGCGCAGGGCATCCCGGGAATGGAGGAGCTCCTCGGCGAACCGGTGATCCGTATCGACCGTTCCCTGTCCCAGCTGCCCTTCCCTGACGCCGCCTTCGACCTGGTGGTCAGCATCGACGTGCACGAGCATCTGCAGGATCCCCTGCCCGTCACCCGCGAACTGGCGCGGGTCGCCCGCGCCGGCGGCGACGTGATCATCACCACCCCCAACGGCGACGAAACGAAACTGGCGGTACGCATCAAGAAGGCCGTCGGCATGGACGCCAAGGCCTACGGCCACCAGCGCATCGGCTTCGACATTCCCGACCTGCGCCGGCTCGCGGAAACGGCCGGGCTGACCTTCCGCCACGGCGACTCCTATGCCCGCTTCTTTACCGAGATGATCGAGCTGGCCATCAATTTCCTTTATGTCAAAGTGCTGGCCAGGAAAAGCTCCGCCAAGGTCGAGGAGGGCACGATCGCCCCGGTCAGCAAGGACCAGCTCAACGCGGTGAAAAAGAGTTACCGCCTTTACTCCCTGGCCTATCCCCTCTTCTGGCTGGTTTCCCGCCTGGACTACCTGATCGCCTTCCGGCGCGGTTACGCCGTGGTGGCCGTGTGCGCCAAATGATCGCCGTCGTCACCGGCGCCAACGGCTTCATGGGGCTGCAACTGGTCAGGGATCAGCTCGCCCGCGGCAGCGCCGTGCGCGCCGTGGACCTGCACCGGGAAAGGCTGGACGCGCTGGGCGCCGGACCGGCGCTGGAGATCTTCCCGGCCGACATCGGCGACCCGCAAGCGATGCGGAAGATCGTGGCCGGCGCCGACGTGGTCTTCCACCTGGCCAGCGCCCACCTGCAGGTCAGCCTGGGCGAGGCGGCCTACTGGCGCATCAACCGCGACGGTGCCCGGCAGCTCGTCGGCCTTTGCGCCGAGGCCGGCGTCGGCCGCTTCGTCCACTGCAGCACGGTCGGCGTCTATGGCGAGATCAGCGATCCACCCGCCGATGAAGCGACTCCCTGCCATCCCGACCTGCTCTACGAGAAAAGCAAGCTGGCCGGGGAGGAGGCGGTGCGGGCCGAGGCGGAGCGGACCGGCCTGCCGCTGGTCGTGATCCGCCCGGTCTGGGTGTACGGCCCGGGCTGCCCGCGCACCGAAAAGCTGTTCCGCTCGCTGCGCAAGGGATCGTTCGTTTTCATCGGTTCCGGCCGCGGCCTGCGCCACTGCATCCATATCGACGATTTCAACCTTGCCTGCGCGCTCTGCGCCGTCCGTCCCGAAGCCGTGGGCGAGACGTTCATCATCGGCGACGGCGCCGCGGTCACGCTGCGCGAGCTGCTCGGTCACATGGCCGCCGCCTGCGGCTGCCGCCCGCCCTGGATCCACCTGCCGCTGTTCCTGGCCCGGCCGCTCTTCGCCGCGGTGGAGCGTTCATCGCTGCTTCTGAAGCGCGAACCGCCGGTGTCCACCCGCACCCTGAAATTCTTTACCAACAACACGGCGTTTTCCATCGCCAAGTCGCGAAAGCTCCTGGGGTTCGCGCCGCGCTACGACGTCGCCGCGGGCATGCGCCGCACCTGGGAAGAGATCCGCCGCCCGCAGTCCGGCGGCGGAGGGCGCTGACCGTGTGCGGCATCTGCGGCTTCACCTGGGAGGACCCAGCGGTCGTGCAGGCCATGGCCGATGCGCTCAGGCACCGCGGCCCCGACCAGGACGGCTACCACTGCGCCCCCGGGATCTCCCTGGGGCACCGCCGCCTGTCGATCATCGACCTCTCCGAGAACGGGCGCCAGCCCATCGCCAACGAGGACGGCAGCCTGTGGCTGGTGCACAACGGCGAGATCTATAATTACCGCGAAGTGCGGAGCTGGCTGGAAGGCCGGGGCCACGTCTTTCGCAGCCATTCCGATTCCGAGGTGCTGCTGCACGCCTTCGAGGAAGAGGGCATGGACTGCCTGCGGCGCATGAACGGCATGTTCGCTTTCGCCCTCTGGGACGTCAAGGAGCGGCGGCTGCTGCTGGCCCGCGACCGGCTGGGAGAAAAACCGCTGTACTACTCCCAATTCGGCGGCCGGCTCGCCTTCGCCTCGGAGATCAAGGCCCTGCTGCGCAACCCCGACGTGCCCCGGGGAGTCGACGACGACGCCATCGACTGCTTCCTGGGCTTCGAGTTCATCCCCGCGCCGCTGACCGCCTTTGCCGGCATCCGCGCCCTGCCGGCCGGCCACTGGCTGGAATGGCGCGACGGGAACGCCGAGATCCGCCTTTATTGGCGCCTGCGCCAGGAAAGCGAAGAGCGCCCGGAAAAGGAGTGGGTCGAAGCGCTGCGCGGCCATCTGGAGAGGTCCGTGCGCCTGCGCCTGGAAAGCGACGTGCCCCTGGGGGCATTCCTCTCCGGCGGCATCGACTCGAGCACGGTGGTGGCCATGATGCGCCGCGCCGATGCCGGCCCCATCCGCACCTTCGCCCTGGGCTACAGGGAATCGGGATTTTCCGAGTTCGCCTACGCCCGGAAAGTCGCCCGCCATTTCGCCACCGACCACAGCGAGCTGCTGATCGACCCCATCACCCCGGAGGTCATCGAGAAGGCGGTCTGGCATCTGGACCAGCCTTTTTCGGAATTCTCGGTCCTGCCCTATTTCCTGATCTGCCGCAAGGCCCGCGAGCACGTTACGGTCTGTCTTTCCGGGGAAGGCGGCGACGAGGTGTTCGCCGGTTATGACCGCTTCAAGGCCAGCAAGGCCGAACGCTACCTGCGCCGGCTGCCCGCTCCCCTGCGCCGGGCGGCCGGCCGCCTTGCCGCATCCCTTCCCGACCGGCCCCAGAAAAAGGGCGCGTTGAACAGCCTGCGCCGCTTTTTCCAGGGCGCCGCCCTCCCCGCCGGCGGCCATATGCGCTGGCAGTATTTTTTAACCGCGGAAACCGCCGCGGGCATTTTCCGCCAGCGCAGCGGCGAGGAGATCCTGGCCGCCACCCTGGCCTGGGCCGACCGCGCCGCCGAGGACGCCGGGGGCCGCGACGGCCTGGAACGCGAGATCCTCTGCGAGCTCGGATTCATGATGCCCGAGAATCCCCTGATGAAGGTGGACAAGATGAGCATGGCCTGCGCCCTGGAGATTCGCGCCCCGCTCATCGACCCCGAGCTGGTCGAGTTCGCCCTGCGCATCCCGGCGCGGCTCAAGCTGGCCGGCTGGACCACCAAGGCGGTGCTCAAGAAGGCCATGGCGGATCTTCTTCCCCCGGGGATCGCGTACCGGCCCAAGCACGGCTTCAGTTTCCCGATCAAGCACTGGCTGCGCGGCGACCTGCTGTCCTACATGGACGACGTGCTGAACGGCTCGCCGTTCATCGGCGAACGGTTCGACGCCAAAGCCGTCCAGCGTCTTGTCGCCGAGCACCGCGCCGGCAGCAGGAACCACGATCACCTGCTCTGGAGCCTGGTCAACCTTGCCCTGTGGCACCGGCAATTCCTGGCTGCGGTCCCCTGACATGCGCGCGCGCGTCGCCGTCGATTTTCACCTGCATTTTTACCAAGGCTACGACCCGGAACTTTTTTTCCGCTCGCTGTGCCGCAACCTGGGCGCGAAGCCCGGCGTTCGCCATGAGGATGGGATCCCCTTTCAGCGCCTGGCCCTGCTGACCGAAGCACCGGGCTGCGACGTGTTCAGCCTCTGGGCCGCGCCCGGGGCAGCGCTGCCGGGAGGCTATGTTTTCGCGGCCACTTCCGAGCCCTATTCCCTGGCCCTGTCCCGCAACGACGAGCTCCTGGCCCTGATCGTCAAGGGCCGCCAGATCATCACCGCGGAGCGCCTGGAAGTGCTGACCGCGGGGGGCTTTCCCGCCCTCGAGGACGGGCTGCCGCTGGCTCGCGTTCTGGAAGCGCTGACCGCAGCCGGAGTCCCGGCCATCATCCCCTGGGGAGCCGGCAAATGGCTCGGCCGCCGCGGCCGCCTGCTGAGGCAGCTGGCCGCGGCTCCGGCTCCGCCGCGGTTATACCTGGCCGACAACCCGGCCCGGCCTCGCTTCTGGCCGGCACCGCGCGCCTTCCGCCTGCTGGAGCGCCAGGGCCGGCCTGTCCTGCGCGGCTCCGACCCGCTGCCGCTGCCCGCGGAGGAGCGGCGGGCCGGCGCTTTTGCCAGCTGGTTCGAAGCGGAATTCGATCCGCGCCGCCCCCTGGCGTCCTTGGTGAAATTTCTGGACGGGAATGGCGGCTTTCGCGATCTGGGCCGGCCCGACGGGCTGTTCACCTTCCTTTCCAGGCAGCTCGGCTTGCGCCTGCGCGCTAAGGAATAGCGCCGGCGGCGGCCGGGACGACGGGATCCCCCCTGCGCCGGTTGCTCAGGAAGCGGCCGGCCGCGGCGTCCGCCCCGCGATCGCGATGGGGATGACGGCCGGAACCGATCCCTTTTCATGGAACCAGGTGATCAATTCCCTTTTCAGGTCGAAAAACAGCCGGTATTTCCCCGGAGGCAGGTCGAGGGCCAGCTCGGTCCTGAAGGCGAACGTCTCGCCGACGGCGACGTCCTTGGGAATGACGATCTCGCCCAGGGCCGGGTTCAGCAGTTTGCCGGATTCGTCCAGCAGCTGGATGCCGATGGCGATGCGATGGCTCATGCCCTTGGTATGCCAGGCGAAATTGCCCTCATTGCTCAATTGAATGTCCAGCCCCAGCGGCTCCGCGCTGGCAATGGCCTCGCTCGCGCCATTGACGCGTATCCGCCCCCGGTAGACGAAAGGAGAGAAAACGATGTCGCTTTTCCAGGTTCCTTTTTTGACCTGGTCGCCCTCCTTTTTGAACGTGAGCGCCAGGGAGGTGAACACCGAGTTCAGGAAGCGCAATATCACATGAGGAGACTTGAAAACCTCCTGGGGCAGCTTGACCCAATTGTGCAGATAATGGTCCTCGATCCGCAGATCCATCTTGTTTTCGCTGAGCAGGAAGCGGTTTCGTTTGAACAGGTCAAGGATTTCAGCGACGGTAAAAAGCCGGGTGTTCGGGACGCGGCCCGCCAGCCGATTCAACTGGATTTCGGTCGTGATCGTGCAGGCTCCGCCCGGCCGCAAGACGCGGTACATCTCGGAGATCGACTTTTCGATCTGGCGGGGATCGCCGAAATGCTCGATGGAAGATGCCGAGAAAACGAAATCGAACGAATTGTCGGCAAATTGCAGTTCCAGGGCATTCATGCGCTTGAAAACAAGGTTTTCCCTGGGATACAGGAACGGGGCATACTTCTCGGGAACATCGGGGATATCGGGCTCATCCTCCCCCCCCAGGTAATTTCCCTGATAGAGATCGACGGCGACCATCTTTTTTATTTTATAGGCCAGGTAATACAAAATCTGCTCGCGGCCGGCGCCGATGGCCAGGCCGCTGTTTTCGGGGAACAGATAACCCAATTTATTCAGGACATAGATGATCTGGGTGAATTCCCATATCTTGCGATGGAAAGTCTCCTCATTCATGGAGAAAATGATGCGGAAATCCTCAAGGATCCCGCGCCATTCGCGGTTGCAGAGATCGGCCACATGGGGGACCTTGTTCAACGGCACGGCGTCCCGCGCCCTTTCCTCCTTCAACGCCCGCCAATCGACGACCGGATACAAAATCTTGTCGAAAGGCCGCAGGAACGCACGGTACACTTTGTTCGAAAAAAGAATGCGGTGGTAGGCAGTTTTCAGTTTCTGTGCAGGCATTGCGAGGCAAAATAACACAAAGCCGGCATGGATGTCAAGACGGGGCGGATGGAGGCGTTTGCCGGTACCCCCGGGAAACGCAGGGCCGCGAATCGCCGGCTGGATCGCCGATATTCCTTTTCGCCCCCGATTTTGCTATAATGCTCATGTCATGATCCCCAAAAGCATCAGGATTTTCTTTGTTCTTGCCCTGCTTTTCATCGTCTTTTTCTCCTTCTCCGTCGACCTGGCCGACATCAAGCACGGGGGTTTTTTTTCCGACGAATCGACCTATTACGGCATCATCCAAAGCCTGGCCCAGGACGGCGACCTGAAGTACGAGCGCAAGGACATCCAGCGCATCCGCGAAAAATTCTGGGTCGGTCCCATGGGCTTGTTCCTCAAGAAAGGCCAGGACGGCCAGCTCTACTTCGCCAAGTCGTTCATCTATCCCCTGCTGGCGGCGCCCTTTTTCCGCCTGTTCGGTGTGCATGGCATTCTGCTGGCCAACGGCCTGATGCTTCTGCTGGTGCTATGGATGGGCTTCCTGCTCCTGCGCCAGTACCACCCGGCGTCCAAAAGCTTCTCCTTCACGCTGATCTACCTCTTTTCCAGCGTCACGTTCATCTACATCTGGTGGACCACCGCCGACCTGTTCAACTTTTTCGTCAACTTCTCCGCCCTGTTTTTCTTCTTTTACCCGTTCAAAAGGCCGGCCTGGAGCTACCTTTCCGCCCTGCTTTTCGCGGCCGCCATCTTTTCCAAGCCCAACAACCTGCTGCACATCGGCGTTCTTTTCCTGTTGCTGCTCTACAGGAAGGAATGGAAGCGCTTCATCGCCCTGGGCCTGCTCAGTGCGCTTTTCCTGGCCGGATTGTTCGCCTTCAATTGGCACCAGACCGGGGAGCTCAACTACCAGGGGGGCGAGAGGAATGCGTTCTATGGGAAATTCCCCCTCGAACGGAAGGACTTCACTTTCGGAACCGGCAACCGGATGAGCACCGACACCTACTGGAGCCGCTTTTACCTGAGCCCGGCGATCGCCCTGTACAATGTCTTTTACTACATCTTCGGGCGCTTCACCGGCATGTTCATCTATTTTTTCCCCGCCGCCTTCATCCTGCTGCTCTTCTGCTTCCAGAAAAAGAGCAGCGAAGACTGGTTCCTTCTGGCCGGCATCATCCTGGCCATTTCGTGCTATGTGCTGCTCATGCCCGACAATTATTTCGGGGGCGGCGGTTCCCTGGGCAATCGCTATTTCCTTAATGTTTTCCCCCTTTTCTTCTTCCTCGGCCACCGGCAGCGCAATTTTCGTTTTTCCATCGTCCCGCTGTTCGCCGCCGTGATCTTTCTCGCGCCGGTATACATGGACTCGCTCTCCCATTCCGCAGCGCCGCGCTATCCGGGCGTCACCTTCCCGACCCGGCTGTTCCCCGCCGAGAAGACCCAATACAGCACGCTGCCCAGCAACACCAACCCCCGGGCCTTCAACAAGAAGATGGGCGACCAGTACACCCTGTTCATGCTCAACGACAACTACAACCCCATCGAGGACGATTTCTTCTGGACCAAAGCCGACCAGGAATTGGAATTCTTCCTGCTGGCGCCCCGCCGGGTTCGTTCCTTCGTGATGCAATTGAAGAACATCCCCATGCCCAACCGGGTATCCCTGACGATCGACCACAAGCGTCACCAAGTCAGCATCGAGCCGCAGGGGGTGCGCACGGTCATTTTCAGCAAAGTGCCCGGCCTGCGCATCGATGCCCGGCGTTACCTCTATCTGTTCAAGATCAGGAGCGACCGCTCCTTCTGCCCCTACTTCGATGAGCCCGGTTCCAGGGACATGCGCAGGCTGGGGGTGCAGACCCGCATCCAGCTCCTGTACTAGGGAGCATTGGCCGGGCCGCCCCGGCCGGGATTGACAGGCGCCGGCGATTCTCTTACCATGGAAGCGAATGAACATCCAGGCCGACTTGCATATCCATTCGACTCTCTCTCCCTGTGCTTCCCTGGAAATGTCGCCGGCGGCGATCGTGCGCCGGGCCGCGGAGCTCGCCCTGGACGTCATCGCCGTCACCGACCACAACAGCATGGACAACGGCTTCACGGCGGCGGCGCTGGGGCAGAAGGCCGGGGTCAAGGTGCTCTTCGGCATGGAGGCGCAGACTCGCGAGGACATCCATGTGCTTTGCTATTTCGAGGACCGTCTCCAGGCCGAGCGGTTCAACCGGCGCATCTATGCGCTGCTGCCCGATACGCTGAACCACCCCGATTATTTCGGCGACCAGGTGGTGGTCGACGAGGAGGACAATATCGTCCGTTACGAGGAGAAGCTGCTGCTCAACGCGCTGGACATCTCCGTTCCCGAACTGGTCGATCTGGTGCGCCGCCATGACGGCCTCGTCGTCCCGGCCCATGTCGAGGCCCCGCCCTTCGGCCTGCTGGTCAACCTGGGCATGGTGCCCGGCGAACTCGAGGGTTCGCCGCTGGAGATCGCCTGCACCACGCCCCGGGAGCGCGCGCTGCGGGACTTCCCATCCTTGGCAGGCCATCCGCTGCTGCGCAACTCCGACGCCCATTTTCTCAAGGATATCGGCAGGGCGCGCACGGTATTCTCGGCCCCATCGCCGACGCTGCCCAGGCTGCTGGCGGCGGTGCAAGCCGGGGCTTTCCATGTCCACTGCCCGGAGCCCCATGGTTGAGGATCTCTGCTTCCACCTGGTGGACCTGGTGCAGAACTCCGTAGCCGCCGGTGCCCGCGTCGTCCGCGTGCGCATCCGCGAATCCCGCGCCAGCGACACCCTGGAACTGGAAGTGGCCGATGACGGGCGCGGCATGGATGGCCCGACCCTGCTCAGAGTGCAGGATCCGTTCTTCACCAGCAAAAGCTTCAAAAAAGTCGGATTGGGCATCCCGCTCCTCAAGGCCACCACCGAGGCCTGCCGCGGCGATTTCGCCATCCGCAGCCGCCCGGGCCGCGGTACGCGGATCCGGGCCAGCATGCAGAGGAGCCACCTGGACTGTCCGCCCCTGGGCGACCTCGCCGGGACGCTGCTCTCATTGCTGGTCAGCCTGGACGCGGTGGACTTGCGCTTTTCCTTTCATGGCGCGGGCGGGTCGTTCGCCGTTTCCTCGGCCGAGGCTCGCGCCCACGCCGGCGCCCTGCCCCTGTCCCATCCCCCGATCTACCGCTTCCTCAAGGAATACATCCGGGCCGGGTTGGCAGGATTGCTGCCTCCCGGGCAATAAGACGCCGGCGGCGGCGCCTGGATGATCCGGTAATTCCCATCCGTTTTCCCGTCGCCCGCCGACAGATCCTTCACGGGCAGCAGCGGATCCCGGCGGAATTGTCCCCGGCCGGGATTGTATGCTACAATGGCGGCCATGGGCCTCGACAAAGACATTCTCATCGACATCCTGAAGAATCTCAACTTCTTCAGCGAGTTGAACTTCGGACCGGTCAAGGAATTGTCCTATCTGTTTTCCGAGCGCGTCTTCCAGGGCGGCGAGACCATCTTCGAGGAGAACGAACCGGGCGATTCGCTGCTGGTGATCCTTTCCGGCGAGGTGCGCATCACCCAGCGCGCCGACGTCAGCGGCGAGGAGACCCTGACCGTCCTGAAGAAAGGCGATTTCTTCGGCGAGATGGCCCTGCTGGAGGACCTGCCGCGCAGCGCCACCGCCATCGCCCACAGCGACACCTTCATCATGGAGATCAGCCGCGAGCGCTTCATGCGCTTCGTGGAGAAGGACCCGGCCAGCGGCGTCAGGATCCTGATCACCCTGGCCCGCAGCCTTTCGGCGCGGCTGCGCGAGGCCGACAACAAGATCAAGGCCTACGTCAACCTCAGCCAGTGGATCTGAGTTCGCGCTTCAATCGGCAGCCACGATGAAAAACGGCGCCCATCCCAGCCGGCTGCGCCAACTGCCGAACCTCTTGGGGGCTGCCGCCCTGCTGGCCACCTGGGGGCTGGGCGACGGCGGGCTGTTCCTTTTGCTGTGTTTTGCCGCCTGGATCGCCGCCAGTGAGCATGCCGGGCGGTTTTTCTCCGCTCCCGGCCCGACGCCTTACCGCTTCATGCTCTTCTCTCCGCTGCTGCTGGTGCACTATGCCTCGATCGGCGATTTCCGCATCCGCCTGGCCTGTTTCTTCATGCTCACCTACGTCATGGCCCTGGCGCTGCGCGTGCCGGGGCGCCGGCCGAAACCGCTCATGCCCGTCACCGGCCCCCGGCAGGCCTGGGTGCTGGCGTTGCTGACATCCATGCTGGCCGCCTTCCTGCTTCATGCCCAGGGCATCCAGCTGTCCGGCGACGAGCCGCACTACGTCATGATCGCCCAGAGCCTGGTCGAGGACGGTGATTTCGACCTGAAGAACAACCTGGAGCAGAAGACGTATTTCTCCTACTTGCCGGTGGAGCTCCGCTTTCACGGGGCGGTTGTTTCCGGCCGCTATCGATCCTTTCACCTGCCCGGCCTGTCATTTCTCCTGGTCCCCTTCTTTTTCCTGTTCAAGCTCCTGGGCGGGCTGCTCCCGGCCAGCCTCTATTTTCGCCTGGCGGCCGCGCTGATCAACTCGCTGTTCTCGCTCGGCCTGTTCCTGGTCCTGCGCCACGCATGGCCGGAAAAGGACAACGGCGCTTGCTTCTTCTTTTTCTTATGCACCTTCCCGCTGTGTTTCCATGCCGTGCACCTGTTCCCCGAATTGCCCGCCGCCGCTTTGACACTGTACGCCTACATTCTCGGCCGCGACCACAGGCGCTACGCCCTCGCCGGCCTGCTGCTGGCCGGCACGGCCTGGCTGCACCTGAAATACTCCATCCCCGCCCTGGTGCTGGCGCTGTTCCTCGGCGCCCGCGCCTGGAAGGAAGGCGGCCCGCGCCTGAAGCGACTGGCACGGCTGCTGGCCGCCCCGGCCCTGAGCCTGGCGCTGCTGGGGCTGTACAGCCGCATCCTCTACGGCTCCTTCGATCCCCGCGTCATTTCCCCGGAAAAAAATTTCCTGGCCATTCCGCTCCATTTCCGGATCGAGACCCTGCTCTCCTTTTTTCTCGACCAGCGCGACGGTCTCCTGGTCTATGCGCCGCTCTTCCTGCTGCTCTTCCTGGCCTGGCGCAAGGACATCCGAACCGCAATTCGCGATTTCGGTCTGCTCTCGGCGCTGCTTGTTTCTTACATCCTTTTCCACGCCTTCACCACCGTGCGCGGCGGCTATTCGCCGGCGGCGCGGCCCGTTGTGTTCGTCCTGTGGATCTTATGCGTCTTTCTGGTGGCCGTTCACAGGAATTCGGCCTCGGGCCTGCTGCGCATCCTTTCCCGAATGCTGGCGGGCATGACGGCCTTTGCCACGGTCTGGCTCCTGTACTATCCGCTGTTCCTTTACCAGCCGGTGACGCGCGAAGTGAGCCAGCGGGCATCCTCCCTGCTGTGGTTCCTGAGCAGCGAGGCGATCGACCTGGCGTCCCTGTTTCCCTCCTTCCTGAAGCAAAGCAACGCCGGCTACTGGCCGAACTGGGCCTGGCTGGGCGCCCTGGCCGTCGCCCTGGCCGTCTATTATTCCAAGAGCGCGCGGCCCTTCCCGCCCCGGGCCCTGCGCGGCGCGTTCGTCGCCCTGGGTCTCGGGCTGATGTTCCTGCTAAGTTATTTTCCCCACGTGCTTCTGCAGACCCGCCATGCCACCGCCGGGCTGTCCTTTTTCTGCCAATCGAGGAATTTCGTGTTCCGTCCGGACCGGGGGGCTTTTCGCGTCCTGGCCGGCCAGAATTATGACCTGTACATCGACCTGAAGGGCAGCGCGGCATCCAAGCTGGACCTGCACATCCTGGACGGGGATCAGTTGGAGCTGAAAGTGCGCAACGGCAAGCATTTGCTGCTGGAGGCCCGACGTTCGCCGCGGAAACGGCTGGCTCTCCCCCTGAACCGGCTGAAAAGATTCTCGCTGGCGAAAAGGGAATTGATCCATCTCGGCCTGGAAACCCGCGGCCTCGCTCCCCAGACCATGTTCTGGCTGGAGTTCAGGTAGGAACTACTCCTGCCACGGGCTTTCCCGGCCGGCGCTGTCCACGGAGCTGACCGCGTATTCGTACATGCGCGCCGTCGCACCGAGAGTGCGGTCCAGGTACTCGTAACGGGTCTGGGTGCCGGCCGGGACGGTATGAAAGTGGCTGAAGCCGCCCATGCCGATCTCACGGCGGTATATTCTGTAGGCGACGATCGCGGCGCCGATCTCTTCGTTGCGCGGGTTGCGATCCCAGGTGATCCGGTACAGGTACTCGATGGAAAACAGATTGCGGTTCTCAAAACGCTGGAACTGGAGATTCAAGGGCGGCTCCAGGCCGAAGATCTCGACTTCGCCGGTGGCGGTGTCCGAGTCGCCGTCGTCGTCGGTCACCTTCAGGGTGATTTTGAAACGGCCCTCCTTTTTGAACTCATGGCTGACGATCTTGCCCGTGCCGGTGCCGCCGTCGCCGAAATTCCATTGATAGCTGGCGATGGAGCCGTCGCTGTCCTTGGAATTGCTGGCATTGAAACGGACCGTCAAGGGATACAGGCCGCTGGTCGGCGAAAACACGAAGAAGGCCGAGGGCGGGACATTGGGGGGGGGCGGGGGTTCAGGCCCGGGACCGGGAGGATCCGGGCCAGGGCTGATGCCCTGGTCCCAGGTGAGATAGATGGCCGATGTCTGATGGGCCATCGCGACCGCCGCCATGCCCGTCGGTGAAAGGGCGCTGCTGGAAAAGCCCGGAACGATCCCCGCTGTCGGGAGTTTCTTGTGGCCGGACCATCGCCCGTTCTGCCTCCAGTTGAAATAGACCGTGCTGCCCGCCCATTCACTGACGAATACGTTCGCGCTGTTGAGGGCGCTCACGCAGATCTCATGGTAGGCCCGGGCGCCGTCATTGGAGATCAGGAAGCGGCTGGAAAAGCCGCTGCCGGTCCAGAACTTGTAATAGGTATCGCGATTGACGCCGATGTTGTAGTCATTCATCATGATGATGTGCAGCAGTTGGCTGGGATCCGCGGTCAGCCGCGGGCGATGGTTGCCGTCCTTGACGTCGATGACGCTCCCCCATTTCGCGCCCGGCTGATTGTAGCGCCGGCTGTAAGCGATCGTGTAACGGCTGCCCCAAAGCTGCTGCCAGGCGATATGGACATGATTGGCGTCGACGGCCACGTCGGGATGCTTGGATCGCCCCGACATGGGCCAGGACTCCTGCGTGATGGTGCCGCCGTACTTGCTGATGAAAAGAGAACGGGCGTCGGGCCAGATCATGAAGGCGATGAACACGTTGTCGTTCTCGTCGGCGGCCATGCGCAGGTCCTCGACCTTGCGGGTGACGAAGCCGCCGGGAATGGTGCCGGGGATGGTCAGCGTGCGCAGGGTCAGCACGGCCGACCAGCCGAAACCGTTGTGGGTGCGGTATTTGACGTACTGGGTGTTGGCATCGTAGCTCGAGGCCTCGATCCAGACCGCGTGGATATGGCCCTTGCGGGTGATGTACAGGAACGCTTCATAGGCGATCAGCGACGTTTCGCTGATATTGTGCTCGAAGGCGACGCGATTGCCGTCGTAGGAGCTGAGATGGATGTTGCGCCCGGCCTGGTAGAGCACGTACATCTTCCCCGCCGGGGAGAACTGGACGATGGGCTTGTAATAGGCGATCGCGTCCGAGGTGACGATGCGCAGCGGGCTGGACCAGGAGAAAAGCGCCTGGGGGGCAACGAGCGGCAGAAGCAGGATCAGGAAAACGATCGACAATTTCGCGCCGTTCCGGGTGGCCATGTCGTGATTCATGGCATAATTATAGAACAAACAGCGGCGCTTTTCAATTTTCGCCCGCGGAAAAGCGGCTCCCGCCCGCGGCCGCCGGACCGCGCACCCTGGCGGGTGCCGGCCCGCGGCCGGGCCGGATCTCTCTACAGCAGAATGCCGAAGCCCAGGTTCAGTTCCAGCCCACTCAGGTTCAGCGGGTCATCCAGATCGGAATCGGGATAGACATCCTTGCTGGCCATGTTGAATTTCAGGTACAGCTGGCCGAATATCTTTTTGGACAGACGGTAGTAGCCTCCGGCCAGGGCGTTGAAGCCGATGACCGTCGTCTTGATGTTCTCGATCGGATTTTCATCCTTGACCAGGAAAACATTGGCGCCGGCGCCGGCGAAGGCGCTGAGCTTGCCTTTTTCCATCAGGTAATAGCGCACGGCCGCCGCCAGGGGCGTCAGGCGGAACTTCATCTCCACCGGGCTCCAGGCCGGCTGGTTGTTCTTGGCCGCCACCCCGCCGCTGACCCAGAAATCCATCTTCCGGGCGAAGCGGAATGCGAGCGAACCGCCAAAGCCGTTCAGGGAAACGTAGGCGTCCTTGAATTTCTGGTCGAACATCACATAGTAGGTGCCGTGCACGGCGAATCTGAGGCGTTCGCCGAACACGGGCGCTTTTTCAGCCTGGACCGTTTTTTCCTCTTTGACCCCGGTTTTGAAGACGAGGGTCGAGAGCACTCGCTCGTCCTGCAATTCGAAGCTGATCTTCTCCACGTCATATTTCAGGACCAGCTCGATCAGCTTTTTCTGCGTTTCCAGCCCGGACAGGATTTTCAGCGCCGGCTGTTTTTTTATCTGCGTTCTTTCATAACTCTCGTATTGCAGGGTTTCCCTGTTGGCCTCGATATAGGCGATGAACTCGTCGATCCCGGGCAGTCGCGGCACGCTTTCCTTCGCCTCTTTCTCCTGGCGCCGGGCCTCTGCCGCCGCCTGCTCCTTCGCCAATTCCTCTTCGTCGACGAGGCGGACTTTCTTGCCGTCCGCCAGGCATTCAAATCCGGAAACGATCAGCGTCATGCCCGTGCCCAGCCCGGCGGCCACATGCGTCCGGCCGGCTTCGCTCGCCCCGGGGGTGACATAGAGCTTCTTGGCCTTTTTTTTCTCGGCCACGTAGACAAAATCGCCCAGGTTGTCCTGGAAAAGCACTTCGCTGGGCACGGTGACCGCATCCGCATGTTCGGCTTTCAGCTGACGGGCGGTGAAGGTTTTTCCGGCCGCGCCCTGCCCGCTACTGTTGTCCAGGCGCAGCAGCACCTGGGAGTCGCGGACATCGATGACCTCGGCGCTCCATTCCGCTTGCAATCCCTCGACCTTGCCGGCGACCTTTTCCCCGCTGACGAAGCGGCTGGGGTCGGCCACGGCGAGCGTGACCCGCAGCAGTTGTTCGGTCAGGATCTCCAGCAGGACGGCCTGGCCGGCGACATCGGCCCCGGGCGCCACCTGGATATTCTGCACGGTCCCTGCGACCGGGGCGGCCAGGGGCTGGATGAAGGGTGCAACCTTTTCCTCCAGCCGCTCGAGCGCCTTCTGATAGGCCAGTTCGGCCGCGCGGATGGACCTTTCGTTCTTCACTTTCGCATCCTGGCGAGCCTGCAGTGCATTTCTCCGCCGCTCCGCCTCCAGGCGCAGGGCAGCGACTTCATCGTCCTCGCCCACGCTCAGAACGAGAAGTTCCTGGCCCTGGGCCACCGGGGAGCCTTCGCTCACTTTCATGGCATGGACCCGGCCGGCGGCCGGCGAGGCAACGGCGATCGCTTCCGGCAAGGCCGGGGCCGAATAAAACCGGTATTCGGAGAAGGACCCGGTCCGGGTCAGCTCGGTCAGGACCGGGACTCTCTTGGCGCACGCCGGTTTGGCTGCCGCAGCCTGCCGGGCTTCCAGCTTTGCCTGGGCCTTGGCTTTTGCCTCTTCTTCCTTTCTGGCCTTCTCCGCGGCGTCCTTGGCCTTCTTCTCCTCCTGCTTCTTGGCCTTCAGCTCGGCAGCGGCGGCAGCCGCAGCCTGGCGGGCCTCGAGCTCGGCCCGGGCCTGCCGTTCTTTCTCTTCATCCTTCACGGCTTGCTCAGCCGCGGCATCGGCAACGGTCGCTTGCGCCCGGCTCTCGGCGCTGAGCCCGGCCGGCTCAGCAGCCACGGGCTCCGGGTTGATCACGCGGATCTTCTTTTTGTCGGCCAGGCACTCGAACCCGGAAACAATGAGCTGCGCGCCCGCGGCCAGGCCCTTCTCGATCAGGGTCCGGCCGGCCTCGCTCGCCCCGCGCGTCACATAAAGCTTTTTTGCCCTCTTCTTTTCAACCACGTAAACGAAATCGCCCAGGCTGTCCTGGAACAGGGCCGAGGCGGGAACGGCGACGGCGCCGGCGTGCTCGGCCTTCAGCGTCTTCACCTCAAAGGCCATGCCTTCCTTGAGCAGGCCGGCGGCGTTATCCACCATGAACGTGACCTGGCCGGCGCTGACGGCGATGACCTCGGCCCGGCCCTGGATGCTTCCGGCGCTGCCGTCCAATGTCTGGCCGACGGCGAAGGTTTCTTCATCCCGCCCGTTGCCGGAAAGGGTGTAGATCATGCGCCCGGGATTGGCGATCTCCAGCAGCACGGCATCGGCGGCGACCTCGCTTCCCAGGTCCTGGACAAAATGGACCCGGCCGGTCGCCGGCGCCGCCAGCGCCTTGCGGCTGGAAGCCTTTTTCTCTTCCAGCAGGGCCAAGGCCTCGTTGTATTTCTTCTCCGCTGTCTTGATGGCCCTCTCGCTTTTCTCCTTCCAGTTGAGGCGGGCGTTCCAGATCTTCTTGCTGGCGGCCACGTCCGCTTCGAGACTGGCCAACTCCTCACCGGAGATGGTCTCGATGGCCAGTATCTCCTGCCCGGCGAAGACCAGCGAGCCTTCGCCGATTTGGACTTCGGTCAGTTTTCCCGCCGCCGGGCTTTTCACCGCCACGCTGCCGGGCTGGGCCAGAAGCGGGTGATGCCGGTATTCAAAAAAAGTCTCCGCGCGGACCGTCTCCAGCGCCACGGCGGCTTTTTTGGGGCATTTCACCTCGAGGCGCTCCTTCTCCTGCGGGACGCTGTTTTCCTGGGCGCTGACGGCGACCCGCGCCTGCAGGGCGAGGCACAGCAGCAAACAGCCCAACAACAATGATGGTTTTTTCATGAATGCTCCTTGGCTCAAGTGGGTAGAATAGAATTTCCGATCATAGGACACGTTCCGGGTGCAACGGGTCAATTGCCGGTATTGACGTACGGGCTCTGGTGGCCAGCGGCGTCGACCGCGACCACGGCATAGACGTAGTCCTTGCCCTCTTCGACCTTGAAGTCGAAGAACATGAAGCGGTCCGCGCTCACCGTTTCCTTATGATCATAGGTATTGTCACTGCTGCCGGCGACCTTGCTGAAAATCCGGTAGGAAACGATATCGTAGCCCTCCTGGCTGTTCTTGGGATTCGCCTTCCAGGTGACCACGTAGCCGTTGCGATCGTAGATCAGGGTGGTGATGTGCTCCGGCTTGGCCACAACGTCCAGCGCCGAGTAAAGGGCGGCGACCTTGACCGTCTTGTCGGCGGTGCTGTGTGCGCCCTTGTCATCGGTGACGGTCAGGCGGATCGAGATATCGCCCCATGTTTTCGCGAGCTTATAGTTGCTGACGATGCCGCCCAGGGTGACCTTGTCATTGATGATCCGCCATTCGTACTTGACGATTTTTCCGTCGCGGTCATAGCTGTCCGAAGCGTCCAGCTGGATCGTTTCGCCCCATATGTAGGAATCCTTGTCGGTCCTGATCTTGGCCACCGGCTGGAGGTTCACCTCCAGCTTGCCGCTGAGCACCAGCTGGATGCTGTCGCCGGCGGCATAGGAGACGGCGCCGATGCCGTCGGGGTTCAAGTCGCATTCGCCGAAAGAGGACCAGGCCTTGATGCGGTTGATGACCCCCAGGCCGCCCCATTTGCCGTCGCGCATCCAATTGAAAAAGTTGATGGCGCCGCCCTGCCAGGTCTGGGAATGGATCAGCACGTTGTTGGCGTTCAGGGGGGCGATGGCCGGGGTGTGGTACAGGTTGGTGTTGCTGTCGGAGACCATCCAGCTTCCCGAGAAGGTCGCGCCCTTCCAGACCCGGTAGTGGAGATCGCGCGCGGTGCTGTTCTCCCCGTCCTTCATGTAGACCAGGTGCGGCACATCGTTCTGGTCCACGCGGATGAACGGGCGGTGCCCGCCGCTGAAAACGACCTTCTGCAGGAGGCTCCAGGGGGCACCCGGGGCGTTCTTGCGCCGGGCGTAGCGGATGGTGTAATCCGATCCCTCGAGCTGCTGCCAGGTCACGTGGACGAAGTTGTCGTCGGCGGCCACGCTGGGGTGCTTGCTGCGCCCGCCCATGGGAAAGGGGTCGGTGTAGATCTTGCCGTTGTACATGCTCACGGCGCCGCAGCGGGCGGCGGGCCACATCATGAAGGCGACGAAGACGTTGTGCTCGTCATCGACGGCCAGGCGCACGTCGTCCAGCTTTTCCGGGTTCCAGCCCCCGGTCGTGCCGATGATGTTCAACGCCCTCAGGGTGATGATCGGCGACCAGTCGCGGCCGTCGAAATAACGGTACTTGATGTTCTGGATATTGGCGTTGCCGCTCAGGGCCTCGGCCCAGCTGATGTGGATCCAGCCGTCGGGGGTGATGACCATGTCGGGTTCGTAGGCCATCTGGCTGTCCTCGGAGACGTTCTTGACCATGACCGGCTTGACGCCATCGTAGCTGTAGAGCTTGATCGATCGTTTGTTGGTCTTGTGATCGTCGATATTGTCCTTGAAGCAGATATAGACCATTCCGGAAGGATGGAAGCGCACGATATTTTTCTCATTATAAATATGCAGCGCTTCCCTGGCGATGGTCACCGGTTCCAGCCACTCGATGGCCGCTAAGCTCGGTTCCGGGTCCAGCGTGCGTTCATCCTGGGCCTGCGCCTTGGGCAAGCGGGCGCCGACCAGGATGACCAGGGCCAGGGCGGCCAGCGCAAGGCGGCCTGCTTTTTGGGTATCCATCATTGAACCTCCATTGATTTCCGAAGATTATTTGGCGAAAATTTGATTTTTTCATATTTCCGCCCGTATGTCAATAACCCGGCAGGGGGGGCGGGAGCAAAGGCCGGAAGCAGCCTCCGGCGGCCGCCGCCCTCAAGGAATGCCGCCGTCGCTGCGCAGGGGAAAAAGGTCATAAATATCCCAGCGTCTCGAGGCTTTTCTTCTCTTTTTCAGAGAGTCCTCCCTGGGGCTTGTTCGCCTTGCCGCTCAAGTAATTGCCGTGCACGCGGAGGAACGACTCGAAGCGGGCGGCCAGAACCCGCGCCTCCGCCGCCCGGCGGCTGAAAAGGTTGTTCGTCTCCCGGGGATCGCTGAAATAGTCAAAAAAATGATCGGGGGGCAGGCGCAGCCGCTTGGACAGCCGGGGGTTGAGCTGGACATAGTGCTGCCGGCCCCTGACCACGGCATGGGAACTCGTGCCCAGGATATAGAGCAGGCGGTCTTTTTGCGGTTGCAGCAAGCTGACGCCCTGGAGCGGGTACGGCGGCTCGAGTTGCAGCAGCTGCAGGACGGTGGGATAGATGTCCATGATGCTGACCGGGGTGCGGACGGTGCGCGGTTTGCGGCCGGGAATGCGCAGCAGCAGCGGGATCCGCGTCCCCGCGGTGAAGGTCAGCGGGCCATGATCAAAAAAAAGGTTCCTTTCCCCCAGGTCTTCCCCGTGGTCGGCGGTGACGATCACGACGGTATCCTTGTCCAGCCCCAGCCGGGAAACGGCATCCAGGACCTTGCCGATCTCGGCGTCCACGTAGCTCACGGCTCCGTCATAGCGGGCAATGCCATGGCCCTCGCTGAAATCGCCGAGCTGTTCCAGCTCGCGCCGCACCGGCCCGGGCATGATGCAGGGATTCAAGGTGCGCAGGTCGCGCCCTGGCGGGCGTTGCGGGACGAATTTCGCGGGCGGGACGTAGGGGGTATGCGGATCAATGTAGTTGACCCACAGGAAGAAGGGCTTTTCGCGCTTCGCCCCGAGAAAATCGAGCACCCGGGCGGTGATGAACGGGGTGGACTCGGTCTTGGTCTCGGCATGGGTCCAGACCTCGGCATAATCGGCGAACCCCTGGTCGAACTGGAAGAAGCGCGACAGGTTGGCGTTGTCGACCACGGCCGCCGTATCATAGCCGTGGATCGTCAGCAATTCGGCCAGGGTGAGGAATTTTTCATTCAACGGGCCGCGGTTGGGCTTGGTCTTGTGGATGCTGGGGTGCAGCCCGGTCAGCATCGAGGCGAAGGAGGCCGATGTCTTGGGAATGGTGCAGAAAGCGTTCTCGAAGAACAGGGATTTCTTCGCGAAGGCATCGATGCGCGGGCTGGTCGGATGCGGATAGCCGTAGCAGCCCAGATGGTCGGCCCGCAGTGTGTCCACGGCCAGGATGACGATATTGAATTTTTTCCCGGCCTGGGGTTCCCGGCCGCAGGAAGACAGCAGAATGGAGAAAACTACCAGCAGGAAAAGCGCGCTTAGTTTCTTGAGCATGGAAAATAATTTTACCACGATATAATGAAACCTGTCAAGTCATGATTCGCCGGCCGGCCGGCCCCGCCGGCGTCAGGTCAGCCGCGCTTGGAAGCGCTCTAAAAACTCCTGGACCGAAAAGATGCGCTTCATGCCGAACTGATGGACCGAATTGGCGGACAGGTCGCGGGCGCGGGCGGCGATGAAGTCCAGGTTGGTCTCGGGGTCCTTGCCGGCGTTGAAGACATAGATCTTGCGCAGCAGGTCGAGCTGGCCGCTCAGCTCACGGGCCAGTTCCTTTTTCTTCTCAGGCCGGGGCCTGGCCGGGCCGAGGCCGAACATCTCGCGCAGCCTGGCATCGGCGTCCGCAGCGGGCGGCACGGCCTGCCGCTTCTGGTAATGGCGGCGCACCAGGTAGGGCACGCCGGTCTCGCCGGAACGGCGGACCTGCTCGTCCTCCACCACCCAGCCCAGGTTGTGGAAGGTCACCCTGGAGGTCGCGCTGCGGAAGATCTCCTCGACAAAGGGTTTGATGGTGTTCTCGACCGACTCGGCCACGCTGTTGAACTGGTTCAGGACAAAGTAAACCTTGTAATTCTCCAGGTAATAACGGAAGACGCGCAGGAAATTGTCCTCGGGGAAGCGTGCCGCCGCCTCGCCGATCAGGTCGTCCAGGTTGGCTCCGGAGTCATCGCCGCCCCCCTCCAGAAAATCGCGCAGGCGCTGGAACACCGAGGCCTGGGCGTCCTCCGGGCCCGGAGCGAAACGTCCCTGCAGCAGGGGCGACGAGAGCATGATGTCCAGCATGCGGAACAGGATGGCCTTGGCCATTTCGGCCGCGCTGGCGGTGGCGGCCTTCTGCCGCGGCGTGAACAGCAGGATGCCGCTGTTGGACAAGGGGAGGAAATCGAGGACGTTGCGGTCCAGGCCGGCTTTCATGTCGACGACCAGGTAATCGGCCTGCAGCCCGTTGATGCCGGCGATCAGTTTTTCCTTGACCTCGGGACCGGGATTGACAATGTCCTGGACGAAACCGCCTGGCGAGGCGATGAAGCTGAAATTGGCGAAGGCGCCTTCGGGGTCCATGGCCGGCGGCAGCGCCTGGCAACACGCCTCGAGCGTCTGGCCCTTCTTCAAGAAATGAAACAGGTCCCTCTCGACCCTGACGTCGAGGAAATTGCGCAGGCTGGAGGTGCCGGTGTCGAGGTCCAGCAGGATGGTGCGGCTCGTCCTGGCCAGGGCCAGGGCGAAATTCAGGGCGAAGGTCGTTTTGCCCACGCCGCCTTTCCCCGATGAAACCGGCAGTATTCTCATGGAAAGCCCTCATTCCCCTGGCGCCGGCCGCTGGCTTGCCCGTCCGCCCCTGCCGGCGCTCCAGGCGCCTACTATAGACCATGCGCGCGCAAAAATCAACCGCAACCGCCCTTGGGTCGGATGACTTACAGGGCGCGCTGGATGACGCGCAGGGAAGGATCGGCCATGATCGCGCGCATGACGGGCGCCACGACGGCGGGATCACCGCTGCTGAAATATTCGCTCCAGCCGGGGCCCGTTGCAAGCCGCAGCAGGCCGCGGGCCCCCAGCCGCCGCCGCAGCTGGCGGGCGACCGGCTCGCCGGTGTCGATCACCTCGACGCCCGGCCCGCAGGCGGCCGCGATGCGTTCCTTGATCAGCGGATAATGGGTGCAGCCCAGCACCAGCGTATCGATCCCCTGTTTCTGCAGCGGCCGCAGGTTCCTGCGCAGGAAAGCATCCAGGCGCGCATCGTCAAAACGGCCAGCCTCGATGCGTTCCACCAGGCCGGCGACCGGCTGGCTGTAGACCTCCGTTCCCGCCGCGAAGTTCTCCAGCAGCCGGGAAAATCGCTCGCCCCCCAGCGTCAGCGCCGTGCCCAGGACGCCGATCCGGTGGTTGCGGCTCAAGCGCTGCGCCACCTTGACCGCCGGCTCGATGCCGATGAACTCCAGCCCGGGAAAGACCCGGCGCAGATGCTCCAGGGCGGCCTCGCTGGCCGAGTTGCAGGCCACGACCACGGCCTTCGCCCCGCGCGCCAGCAGGAAACGGGTGATGGCCAGGGCGCGGTTGCGGACGAATTCGCCGCTGCGGCCGCCATAGGGGCAGTGGGCCGAGTCGGCGAAATAGACCATGTTCTCCCGCGGCAGGACGCGGCGCGCGGCGCGCAGCACCGACAGCCCGCCGACGCCGGAGTCGAAGAAACCGACCGGTGCCTCCGGATCGGACGGGCACGGAAAAGCAGCATCCTTGTTCATCGGCAGCGATTATACAACAAAATCTCCTCGGCCGCATGCCTTCCAGCCCCCTCTGGGCGCTGCGCGGTCGCGCCCATGCCGTTTCCGCTTGGCTGAAGAAATTTCCCAATCGCCATTTTTTGTTATATAATCGGCACTTCAGTCTCTTTCAAGCGGAGGACCCGCCCGTGGAAAAACGATTGGAACAGCGCACCCAGCACTGCATCGAGCTGATGTACGGCTGCAACGACACCTTCTGCCCCGGAACCGCCCTCAACCTGTCGCCCCACGGCATGCGCATCCATGCCGGAAGCCAGATCGTGCCCATCGACCGCGAGATCAAGCTGCTGCTGACCCTCGGCGACGAGCTGGTCAGCATGTGCGGCGTCGTGCGCTGGAACAGCGAGGTCTACGACCTCGATCCCGAGGCCGACAAGCACCTGGGAGTGTTCATTCCCGACCCCGCCGCCGGCTACATCCGCTATCTCTACCGTCTGAACTAGGCCAGCGTCCCCGTCCCCTCCCCTCTTGCGCCCGCCGCTTCTTTTGGGCTAGAATGATTTTTATCAATCACCGGGGCGAGCTCCCCCGGCCAAAGCAGGAGAAACGCCATGGATGTGCAGCACTGGGTCGACCTGATCAACAGTTATGTCTGGAGCACGCCACTGGTGCTGCTTTGCCTGGGGGCTGGCGTCTATTTTTCCATCCGCACCCGCTTCCTGCAGGTGCGGCTGATCAGGGACATGGTGGGCCAGCTCTTCCGCGGCCGCTCCTCCAAGTCGGGAATCTCTTCCTTCCAGGGCTTCGCCATGGCCCTGGGCGGCCGCGTGGGCACGGGCAATATCGCCGGCGTGGCCACGGCCATCGGCGCCGGCGGCCCGGGGGCCCTGTTCTGGATGTGGATGATCGCCTTTGTCGGCGCCGGTTCGGCCTACATCGAGGCGGCCCTGGGCCAGGTGTGGAAGGAAAGGATCGGCGGCGTCTATCGCGGCGGCCCCTCCTATTACATCGACAAGGGGCTGGGGCAGAAATGGTACTCGACCATCTTCGCCGTGGTCACGGTC
>CAZLSH010000006.1:0-14407 GCA_964562095.1 uncultured Clostridia bacterium
CGTGATGAGAAAGAACATTCGGGAAATTCGTTTGGGCCGTTGTTCTTTGTGCAAGGGCGGGTCTGAGACCCGCCCCTACAAAAGATCAAGCCTTATCCTGAAGAGATTGTCCATTGGTTCTTGCTAACACTATCACTAACACTAACACTTGTATATCTTTTATGTTCTTGCTGACACTGTCACTGGTATTGCAATCTGTATCTATTGCTGGACGGCCTGGTCGAGCAGCTTGACGATTTTACTGGAGAGCATGTCGACGACCTCCTGTTCGCCCTTTTCGAAGTTGTAATAGGCGATGGCCTGGCTCAGGGTGCTGTCCTTGGCGAATACGTGCTGGGGACGGTTCTGGCTCATGTAGCCGTTGGCCTGGCGGAAGGCGAAAACATCCTGGTCACGGAGAGCCAGGAAACGGGCGTTCAGGGCGGCCATTTTTTCGCCGCAGCCGGCATACAGTTTTTCCAGCTGGGGCAGCAGTACGGAGGCTTCGGGCCTGGCGGCGGCCAGGGCCGCGGCTTCGGCCACGCATTGGTCAAACGCGGCCAGCATCTCGTCGACGATCGCCTTGCCGGTTGCCGGAACGGCTGCCGCGGTTTTTGCCTGGCCCGCCTGCTTCTCGATCCCCTTTTGCGCTTTTTCGGCCATTTTCATGACCTGTTGCAGCGCTTCGGCCTGCTCCGGCTCCAGCCCCGTGATGGCCGGGGCCGTCTTTTTGGGCGAGAGGATCAGGAAGAGAATGACCGCCAGGGCCGCCAGCAGCACGATGCCCCCGATGAGGAGGCCCAGCATTTTTTTATAGGCATTGACCTGGCCCTCATCTTTCTGGCGCTCCAAGCCGCCGATCATCGCCTGTACGCCCTCCATTTCCGAGCGGGCGGCCGCTGCCGCAGCCATCTCGGCCGCCAGGCCGGGATCTGCGCTTCCGGACTGGGCCAGCTTCTCCCCCAGGGCAAGGTAATTCTGCTTGCGCTGGGCATCGGCTTCGCGCGTTTTTTCGCCGTTCTTGGCCAGGTCGCTCTTGAGGGCGGCGAGCTGCTTGTCCAGATCGGAGATGACCTGCTTCTGCTCCTGGCGCAGGGCCTCGATCTGTTTTTTTGCCTGGGTGATTCCGTCCTGCAGCGAGGCGACCAGCGCCGCGACCGGCTTTCCGGCCTCCTCGCAGGAGCCGATCTTGGCCTGCAGTGCCGTTGTCTCCTGGTCGAGAAGCCCGATTCCCTTGGCGATCTCCGCCTTCTCGGCTTCGCTGGCCTCGGTGCCGGCCGCCTTGCCTGCCAGCTGCCCCCGCTCTCGCGAGACGGCCGCCAGCCGGTCGCGAGCGCCCTGCGCTTCTTTTTGTCCCGCCTGGAGCGCGCTCTTCTGCTCGTTCAGGCGTCCTTCCAGGTCGCGCTTCTTTTCCTCGGCTTCCTTCAGCGCGGCGCCCAGGCGGTTGTTCTCCTGCCGCTTTTTCTCCTCGGTCTCCCGGTGCTGCTTCTGGATCTGTTCTTCCTGGACCTTCAGCTCGTCCAGCGTTTTCTGCGCCTCGTTGAGCGCGCTGCGCAGGTCGGCGAACGCGGAGATGTCTGTATCGGCTTCCCAGGCCTTCTCCCCCAGTGCGGTAAGGCGACCGGCCAGGGCTTTTTCCTTTTCCTTGAATTCATTGCCCTTCTTGCCCAGCGACTTCCGGCGCCTGCGCTCCTTCATGCCTTCCTGGAATATTTCTTTCATACCCATGGCCATACCTCCGCTTGCGATCTGTCCGCCAGGCTGATTGTAGGCCAAGACGGCGAAAATATCAAATTCAATCCGGCGCCTGGGTCTCGCGGCGCCGTCCCTTTTTCACCGCTCCGCGCCGTTTCTTTTCTTCCAGGCGCCGCGCCCTGGCGGCGGCGCTCGGACGGGTGGGGCGGCGCGGCTTGGGCGGGACGGCGGCCTGGCGGAGCAGCGCCAGCAGCCGTTCCAGGGCGTCGCGGCGGTTGGCCTCCTGGGTGCGGAAGCAGCGGGCGTCGATGGCCAGCACCCCGTCGTTGCTGACCCGGCGGCCCGCCAGCTGGCGCAGGCGGCGCTTGACCGCGGGCGGCAGGGAGGGGGAGCGCCCGATGTCGAAGTAGAGCTTGACCGCCGTGGCCACCTTGTTGACGTTCTGGCCGCCGGGGCCGGAGGCGCGGACGAACTCGAAGTCCAGTTCGTCCTCCCCGATGGCGATGCCGGCGCCGATGTTCCAGCCCATGACCGTCATCCCGCCGGGTCCGCCGGCGGCGGTAACCGATGATTGCTGAAAGTCGTGGTGGTGCGGAAACGCTTTTTGATGAACAGAAAGCCGCCTTGTCCGGAGATGGAGATCTTCTTGACCACCCAGCGGTCGGGCCGGGCGCTGTCGTACAGGTAAATGGTCCACAGGCTGCGGACTAGGCTGGGCAAAGGGTCGAGGGTGAATTCCAGCTTGAGCGGAACGCCGCTGTCCTCCTTCAGCCAGGCCATGCCGCGCCATATCAGCTCCCTGCGCTTTCCCTTGTGGACGATGGATGTGCGGTAGGAAAAATGGAAACGGCGGCAGCGGCAGCCGAACAGGACCTGGCTTTCGCCGCCGCTATCGACGGTCACGGCGTCCTGGCGCTCGGGATCGAATGGGCTGTCGCTGATGGAAACGGAAATGGTGTTCTCGTCAGCGGGAGCCATGCCTTCCTCGGGGGAGCGGATGGTTACCTTGCTCTTCATCTTCTCGGTCGTGTCCTCGCCGTTCTTGAGGGAACGCTGCAGCTCGGTCTGGATCTTTCCCTTGGCGTCGAGGCGCAGGGAAAAGAAGATCTCGGTCACCGAGTAGGGTTCGCCGCGGCGGTTCAGCATCTCGGAGAGAATGACGACTCTTTCGGGGTACCAGTCCTGATTGCGGCGGTAGACCTCAATGGCTTTCTGCCAGAGCCCGGCGCCGGGCTCTGGGGCCGTGGCCCGCGCCGGGGGCCGGATGCCGGTCAACCCCAACAGCAAGGCTGCCAGTACAATGTTTTTCCCGGGATTCATTCGCCTTCCCGCTGCTTGCGGACCTCCTTCAATCCAGCAGGCGCCTCTCGCCCTCGAGGTGGCGCGCCTCCTCCAGGTCCTGGGTGACTTCCAGGCAGCCGAGGTACTCGCCGCCTTCGCCGCGCAGGGCGAAGAACTCGATCAGCACCAGGTGGCGCCCGTCGCCGACCTTGGCCTGGATCCAGAAGCGAGCCTTGTCGCGGCTGCCGGCCTTCATCTCGGCCACGATCTGCTCCACCTTGCCCAGGCTGGTGGCCGGGTGGCACTTGCGGAAATTGAGGCCCATGCTGGTCTGCGGCCGGTGGAAGAGGCGGGTGTCGTCCTTGTTCCAGGCCACCACCTCGTCGTTGGCGTCGATGACCGAGATTTCGATGGGCATGGCCTCGATCACGGCCCGCGTCAGCTTCTCGTCCATGCGGTCGAATATGTACATGATGCCCTCCTGCGCCGCATGTTTCGCCCTGCGTGCAGCGAGCCTATTATAGTACAAAAATGGGTCGATTGCTCGTCGTCGGCCGACCCTTGGCTTTCCGTGGGGATTCTCCCCGAATGATCACCCGAACAAGGAGTATGCAGGCGCTTTTTCCGTCCTGCTCACCGGGGCCTCCGTCTCAGAGGATCAGGCTGCCGCGGCGGACGGGATCGCCTTGACGTTGGCGCCGGCGGGATTACTTGATCAGGCGTTTTTTCATGCGCCGCACGCCGAGGATGAACGCGGCGCCGCCCAGCACCAGGATGACGGCGAAGTTGAAGATCAGCCCGCGCGGGTACTCGCCGTTGAAAATGGCGCGAGAGATGGCCACGGCATGGGTCAGAGGCATGAACTGGGCCAGGGTCTTCATCCAGCCCGGGAAATTGTCCAGGGGGAAGAAGACCCCGGAAAAGAAGAGCATGGGCGTGAGCGCCAGCTCCGAGTAATAATTGAAGAAGTCGAAATTGGGGGCGAACGAGGTGACGATCATGGCCAGCGAGCCGAACAGCATCCCGACCAGGAGCATCAGCAGCACCAGCAGCAGCACGCTGAGCAACGAGACCGGCAGGATGCCCATGAAGATGGCCACGACCATCATCAGCGAGCCGCTGACCAGGCCGCGGAAGGCGCCCCAGGCGATGTCGCCGGCGACGGCGTCCTCGGCCGACACCGGGGTGGCGATCAGCGAGTCGTAGAGCTTCTCGTGGATCATCTTGACGAAGGTGCCGTACATGCATTCGAAGCTGGAGCTCATCATCACCGAGGTGATCAGCACGCCCGGGACCAGGAAATAGAGATAGGGTTTGCCGCCGAAGCGGCCGAGGTAGGCGCCCATGCCGATGCCGAAGGTGACCAGGTAGAAAAGCGGCTGCACCAGGCTGGCCAGGAACGTCGTCAGCACGAAGCGCTTGTAGGAGACCATGTTGCGCCAGAACACCCAGGCGATGCGGCGGGAGAAGTTCATTCGACCAGGCTCCTGCCGGTGAGCTTGAGGAAGACGTCCTCCAGCGACGCCGGGCGGTGCACGGTGGCGGGCAGGTCGAGCTCCAGCGTCTTCTTCATCAGCGGCCGGCCGTCGTCGCAGTAGAAATAGAGCGTGTCGCCGACGCGCTCGTGGCCGCGGGCCAGCGGGCCGAGGGCGGCGAGCAACTCTTCGTCGCGCCCGGGGGAGGCGCGCACTTCGGCCACCTCATGGCCGATCTCCGCGGCGATGAGCCCAGCGGGGGTGCCCTGCTTGAGGATGCGGCCCTGGTGCATGATCACGATGCGGTCGCAGAGCTGCTGCGCCTCCTCCATGTACTGCGTGGTCAGGATCAGGGTGGCGCCCTGGCCCTTCAGCTGCCGCAGCCGCTGCCAGATCAGGTGCCGCGCCTGCGGGTCCAGGCCGGTGGTCGGCTCGTCGGCGATGAGGATGCGCGGCTGGTTGAGCAGGGCGCGGGCGATGAGCAGCCGGCGCTTCATGCCGGTGGAGAGCTGATCGATCTTGCTGTCGCGCCGCTTTTCAAGTTCGACGAACTTCAGCAGCCCGTCGATGCGCCGCTGCGCCTCGCGGCGCGGAATGGCGAAGAAGTGGGCATGGACCTGCAGGTTCTCGCGCACGGTCAGGTCGTTGTCCAGGGTGATCTCCTGGGGGATGACGCCGGTCCGTTGCTTGACCGCCCGGTTGTCGACGTGGGCGGTTTGGCCGTCGACGGTCAGCGTTCCCGAGGTCAGCGGCGAAACGCAGTGGATCATGCGCACGGTCGAGGTCTTGCCGGCGCCATTGGGGCCCAGGAAGCCGAAGCATTCGCCTTCCTCGATGTCGAAGGAAATGCCGTCGACGGCGACGAAGGCGCCGTATCTCTTGCTCAGGCGGCGGGCGCTGATGATCATTCCCATGAGATGGTGTCCGAGGCGCTATCATAGCAGAAGTCGGCGCCAAGGCAAAGAAGCCGGAGGCTCAAGGGAAGAAAGAGGGAAGAGTGAGGGAGGAGAAAGGGAAGAGAGAGTGTGAGAAAAGCCTGTTCTTGATCTCTTTCTCACTCTGTCTTCCCTCTGCCTTTCCCTTTGTCTTCCCTCGTTCTTCCCTTGAGCTCTTGCCGCCGCCCACTCCGGCTTTTCTTGATTTCCCCTGGCGGCGGTGCTAGTATAAAGACATGTACCATGACATCGAAAGGGAGCCGGTGTCCTTCTTTTTGCGCGAAGCCTGCCAAAAGAAGCTTTCCGGCCACTTGTTCGTCAATGCCAGGGATTACCAGATCACCCTGAACTTCCTCGACGGCAAACTGGCCAACGGCATGAGCACGCGCTTCGGTGAGCGGCTCATCGTCATCCTGCGCGAGATGGGCAATATCAGCGAGGAGCAGTACAATTTGCTCAACGGCATGCAGCAGCTCTCGGACGACCAGGTGGCGGGATTCCTCCTCGACCGCAAGTTCGCCAAGAAAAAAGACATCTACTACGCCCGCATTTTCCAGCTGCGGCGTATCGCCATCTCCACCTTCGCCCTGCAGCGCGGCGTTTGGATCTTCACCGCCGGCGAACCGGATCCGCCCCTGCGCGAAGTGTTCGAGATCCCTTTGGAAGCCATCCTGACCGAGGGGGCGCGGGCGGTGGACCACGTCTCCGTCTATGGGAATCTCTGGCGCTCGGCCGTACCGCTGTTGTTCAACGAGATCCCCATGGCCAGCGAGATCTATTTCACCGACGACGAGCGGGAGTTCTTCGCGGCGCTGCAAGGCTTGGAGCGGATGAAATGCCGCGAGCTCATCGCCCGGCTGGACATGGCCCCGCTCGAATTCTGGCGCGGCATGCTGGCCTTCCACCTGCTGGGCATCATCGATTTCGAGCAAGGCGGGGAGGAGGAAGGAGAGAGAGAGGAAGAGGAAAAAGAGCCGGACGTATCCGCCGAGATCGCCTCCATGCTGGACCTGTACCAGAAGCTGCAGCAAGCCGAGCCCGGCGACGCCGGTCCGCTGGGGCTGCCGGCGCCGCTGACGGCGGCGACCGTCCAGCGGGTCACGGCGGAGCTCCTGGTCCGTTTCGCTCCCGAGCGCTTCGGCCCGGCCGCCGCCCCGGAGATCAGGCAGATCGCCGGCGAGGTCTGCCGGCGCCTGCGAACCCTGGCGGCCTGGCCAGAGGCCGGGCCCGAACTCCCGGGCGAGGCGGAATGGCGCCGGTCCGCGGTCGAGGAGGAAGAATCCGACGCCGAGTTCGAGTTGACCCCTGAGTTCGCCATCGATGCGGAGCCGGCCCCGGAAACGGGGATCATTCTGGATATTCCGCTCTCAGGCCAGGGGAACGAGCTGGAAACCCTCGGCGATGAGCCGGAGGCATTCGCCGACACCCCGGTTCCCGTGCCGCGCATCGTCATGGACGAGCCTCTTCCAGCGGCGGAGATCATCTACGAGGCCGAGGAGGCTCAGGAAGCTCCGGCGGCTCCGGTGACGAGTGAAGTGGAATGGGTCGTCGAACCCGCCATCGCCGGCGCCTCAGACGCGGAACCGGAGCCGCCACCGCTCCCGGCGGTGGAACCGCTGCCGCTGCGCATGGCCAACCCCGACCACGAAAAGGCATGGGACCTGCTGCTGAAGAGCAAGGAGCTTTACGAGAAGCATGAGTATGCCGCCGCGGTGCCGCTGCTCAAGAAGGCCATCAAGCTGGAGCCGCGCCAGGGCGATTTCTACTATCTGCTGGGGTTGTGCCAGAGCGAAGCCGAACTGACCAAGAACGAAGCCGAGATCAACCTGAAGAAGGCCATCGAGCTGAAGTCTTGGAGCGCCGACCCGGTCTATGCCCTGGGCGTGCTGTACCGCCACCAGGGCCGGATGAATCTGGCCGAACGCTGCTTCCAGCGAGTGAAGGAGATCGCCTACGAGCACACCGGCGCCAGCCGGGCCTTGGTCGACCTGCGCCGGCGGAAATCGACTGAAAAGCCTCCCGGTACGAAAAAAAAGCGTTTCTAGCGGCGGCCGATCACAACTGGTCGTAGGAAACCGCGAACGTATCGCCCAGGGTAATGTCTCCGGTCTTCATCCCCTTGGTGAACCAGCGCACGCGCTGCGCCGATGTGCCGTGGGTGAAGGCATCGGGGACGACATAGCCCTGCTGCTGCTTCATGATGCGGTCGTCGCCCACCGCGGAGGCGGCGTTCATCCCCTCCTCCACGTCGCCCTCCTCCAGCAGGTTCTTCATCCTCTGGGCGTGGTGGGCCCAGACGCCGGCGAGGAAATCGGCCTGCAGCTCCAGGCGAACCAGCATCTGGTTGGCCTGGACCTGGCTCAGGCCCTGCACTTTTTGCTGGTACTGGTCCATGACGCCCAGCTGGGTCTGCACGTGGTGGCCGACCTCGTGGGCGATGACGTAGGCCCAGGCGAAGTCGCCGCGCGCGCCCAGGCGTTGCTGCATTTCCTCGAAAAAGTCGAGATCGATGTACACGGTTTCGTCGCCGGAGCAGTAAAAGGGGCCGGTGGCTGACTGAGCGTAGCCGCAGGCCGATTGGGTGGCCTGGCTGAACATGACCAGCTTGGGTTCGCGGTAGCGCTCGCCGGCCTGCTGGAAGATCTGGTTCCAGACATCCTCGGTGTCGGCCAGGATGACCCCAACGAACTCGCCGAGCTCCCTCTCCTCCTGGCTCAGCGCCTGCGCCTGCTCCCCGCCGGCGGGTGGCGCGGTCGGCAGGTTCTGCATGACCTCCTGGGGATCGCCTCCCAGCAGCATGACGATGACGGCCAGGGCGATGGCCCCCAGGCCGCCGCCGACGGCCACTTGCCGCCCGGTCAGGCCGCGGCGGTCCTCGAGGTTATCACTGACTCTCCTTCCTTTCCAGCGCATGGCATTTCTCCTTGCATGTTTTCATCGTTTATCATGAAATATTTCCCGCCCCGTGTCAACACGGGCGGGCGGGAAGGGGCCGCCGGTCAAATTTTGAGCAGCCAGCGGCCGATCAGCGCAGAAACGGCGGAGACCGTCCCTCCCAGCACCGCTCCCCAGCCGAGGTCGACGATAGTCACCGTCAGCGGCCAATCCTTCAGCGTGGCCAGGTTGGTCAGGTCGTACGTCGCGTAGGCGATCAGGCCGAACAGCGCCCCGCGCCACAGCGCCGGCAGCGCTCCGCCGCCGCCCAGCGCCGGCGCGACGACGAAGATCTGCAGGCCGGCGATGAACAGCAGGTAGAACAGGATGGCCGCCGGCCAGTTGACCGTCGGGCTCAGCAGCCCGCCCAATTGGCGGCGGTAGAACCCCCTGGCCACCAGCCCCAGCCAAAGCATATCGATGAGGAAAAAGACGGCCAAGGTAATCAAATACAACAGAACCGAGTTTTTTATCGACATGCTTGCCTCTCTGTGAGATCGACGCTTTGCGCGGCGCCCCCAAAGATCTTCAACGAGGGGAATAACGCGGGCCGCTTACATCGTGACGCGTACCGCGTGACGCGCGAAGAAATAAGCTGGATCAATTCGAAGCAGGGCAGGAAACGAACTGAAAAAGCACTCCGTAACTGCCCACTTTCCTCGCTGAACCCGATGCCCTGGATCCTTATTTGCTGAAAGCCTTCTTGATGGCGCCGATGATGGCCATCAACACGCCGCCGCCCACGCCGCCGCTGAGCACGCTGGAGATGATGCCGCTCAGGTCGCCGCCGCCGGCAGCCGGGGCCATGCCCAGCAGGCCGAGCAGCTGGCCGCCCAGGCCGCCGCCCAGGATGCCGACGATGGAGTTGCCGATGGTGCCCAGGGACAGCTTTTTCATCAGGGCGCCGGCGCCGTTGCCGCCCAGCGCGCCGCTGACCAGTTGAATGATGAGTTGAAGCATGAAACCCTCCTTGCGATTAATTGCCGCCATGATGGAACAAAGAAAAAAAATAGTCAAGAAAAAAAATAGTATTCGTCATGCGTTGCGCTGGCCGTGGCGGCGGGCGCGATTGAAATCAGCCGGCAATTATGCTAGTTTAGGAAAAAGGAGCCGGCAGACAATGGGCGATCCCTACGAAGAAACGATCTTTGACCGCCAGCTGATCCCTGTCGCCGAAGGGGGCGCCAAGGGCCAGCAGTCGATCGTGCTGACCGTCATCGCCGGCAGCGAGATCGACTTCGGCAAACACTTCGTGCTGGAGCGCAAGCGCACGGGGATCGGCCGGGAAAAGATCAACGACATCGCCCTCAGCGACGGCAAGGTCAGCAAGGCGCACTGCGAGATCTCGGTGATCCGCAGCCCCCGGGGGATCGAGCAGATCGGCATCCTCGATCTGGACTCGACCAACGGCACCTACGTCAACGGCGAGCCGGTGGTGCAGGCGACGCTCAAGGCCGGCGACAAGATCCAGGCCGGCGGCACCGTCCTGCAGCTGAGTTACAGCGACGAGATCGAGAGAGAGTACCACGCCAAGCTCTTCGATTTCGCCGCCCGCGACGCCCTGACCGGCATGTACAACAAGCGCTTCGTCGTCAACGAGCTGGAGAATTACTGCCGCATCGCCCGGCGCAGCCAGCGCGCCTTCAGCGTCATCATGCTCGACATCGACGATTTCAAGCAGATCAACGACCGTTACGGCCACCTGTCGGGCGATGAGTACCTGAAGCGCCTGGCCGGGCTGATTCGCCAGACGCTGCGCGACCAGGATATCGCCGGCCGCATCGGCGGCGAAGAATTCCTGATCGTCCTGCCCGAAACCGCCATCGAGGGGGCGATGCAGCTGGCGGTGCGCATCCGCAAGAACGTCGAGGAGTTCGTCCTGATCCTGCAGGGCAAGGAGGTCCGCACCACCATCAGCGCCGGCGTCTGCCAGTACCAGCGGGGCATGAAGGACGTCAAGGAGCTGCTGGATCTGGCCGACCAGGCGCTGTACGAAGCCAAGCGCGCGGAAAAGAACAAGGTGATGCGCGTTTCCATCCCCCCCGCCGCCGAGGATTGACCGCGACGGTCGGCCACGGAGCGATTGCCGCCGATGGAACCCGCTCCCGATAAAGACCGTTCCCTGCAGCGCACCACGCTCCTGGTCACGACCCTGAGCTCGCTGCTGACGCCCTTGATGGGCTCGGCGATCAGCGTCGCTTTGCCGGCCATCGGCGCCGAGTTCGCCATGAGCGCCGTCACCCTGGGCTGGGTGGCCAGCGCCTACCTGCTGGCGGCGGCCGTCTTCCTCCTGCCTTTCGGCCGCCTGGCCGACATTCATGGCCGCAAGAAGGTGTTCGCCGCGGGCACGGCGCTGTTCAGCGCCGCCTCGCTGCTGGCCGCCCTGGCCCCCGGCACGGTCCCATTCCTCCTGGCCCGCCTGCTGCAGGGAACGGGCGGGGCCATGATCTTCGGCACCGGCGTGGCCATCCTCACCTCGGTATTCCCGCCGCGGCGGCGCGGCTGGGTGCTGGGCATCAACGTCGGGGCGACCTATACCGGCCTTTCGCTCGGCCCGTTCGTCGGCGGCCTGCTGACCCACTACCTGGGCTGGCGCTGGGTGTTCCTGCTCAATGTCCCCGTCGGCCTGCTGGTGCTGGCTGTCGTCACCTGCAAGCTCAAGCCGGAGTGGGCCGATTCCCGCGGCGAGCCGTTCGACTGGATCGGCTCGCTGATCTACAGCGCCATGCTCACCGTCTTCATGCTCGGTTTCACCTGGCTGCCGGGCTGGCGCGGCGCGGCCATGCTGCTGGCCGCGGCCGCGGCGCTCCCGGTCTTCATCATCTGGGAGTCAGGCAACGCCCATCCCATTTTTCAGGCGCGGCTCGTGCGCGGCAATACCGTGTTCGCCTTCTCCAACCTGGCGGCGCTGGTCAACTACAGCGCCACCTTCGCCATCTCGTTCCTGCTCAGCCTCTACCTGCAGTACATCAAGGGCTTCAGCCCGCGCGACGCCGGGTTGGTGCTGATCGCCCAGCCGCTGGTCATGGCCCTTTTTTCACCTGCCGCCGGCCGCCTTTCCGACCGCCTGGAACCGAGGATGGTCGCCTCCCTGGGCATGGGCCTGTGCTCCCTGGGCCTGTTTTTCTTCACCGGCCTGGGTCCGGCCAGCGGCCTGACGTCCATCGTGGCCAACCTGATGCTGGTCGGCTTCGGCTTCGCCCTGTTTTCCTCGCCCAATACCAACGCCGTCATGGGCGCCATCGAGCGCCGGCATTACGGAGTGGCCTCGGCCACCCTGGGCACCATGCGCATGCTGGGCCAGATGCTGAGCATGGGCGTGGCCACCCTGGTCTTCTCCCTGTTCATCGGCAGGGCCAGCATCGTCCCGGCCAACCATGCGCTCTTCCTCAAGAGCATGCGCGTGTCGTTCATCGTCTTCTCCCTGACCTGCTTCGCCGGCGTGTTTTTGTCGCTGGCGCGCGGGCGGGTGCGCTGAGGGCGGAGCTTTTTGATGCGCATCGTCCCCGGCATTGACCTGTTTTTCATCGCTGTTCAGGCCCTGCTCATTCCCCTGGTCGGCCTCGCCGCCTGGCTCGTTACCGGTCTCCCGCTGCTGTTCGTCCTGGCGCTGGCGCTGCTGGCCGCCTATCTGTTCCTGGCACTGCGCCGCCCCCTGCGCCGGTTCCGGGCGGCCGAATCCCCATTCCCCGGCGAGTGGCGCGAATTCCTGCTGTCCCGCTCGCCGTTCTATCGCGGCCTGGACGAAGGCGGCCGGAAGCGCTTTGAGCGCGACGTGCGCCTGTTCCTGGCCGAGACGCGCGTTGCCGGCAGCGGCGGTGCCACGGTCTCATGGTCGACGGGACTGCTGGTCGCCGCCGGCGCCGCGACCATGCTGCACGGGCGCCCGGATTGGGAAGCGCCCATTCACGACGGGGTGACGGTCTACCCCGGTTTCGCTTTTGACCGCAACTATCGCCCCGGCCGGGGCCGCATCGCCGGGCAGGCCCCGGCGGGCGGGCCGTTGCTGGTGGCGGAAAAAAGCCTGCTGGAGGGGTTCGCCGGCGAAGGCGACGGCATCAACGTCATGATCCACGAACTGGCGCATTGCTTCGATCGGGAGGCGAGGAAGGGCGGTCTGCGCGTCGTCGCCGACCAGGCGCATCCCGTCCCCTGGGGCGCGGCCATTGAAAAGGCCTACATGCTCCACGATTTCGCCGCCTCGCCGCTGCCCGGCTATGCCGCCCAGAACGAAGCCGAATTCTTCGCCTGCGCCAGCGAGATGTTCTTCGAAGCGGCGCCCCGTCTCGGCGCCTCCTGCCCGCGGTTGTTCGCGCTGCTGGAGGAGTTCTACGCCCAGGATCCGCGCTTCATCCATCTCGCCGGCCGGCACTAGACGCTGGACAGCGGCGCGGAAACAGCCGCAATCCGCGGCAGTTTGAACGGGCGAGCTTCCCGCCCCGGGTGTTGGCAGGGGCAGTCATGGCCACGGTTTGCTTTGCTTTCCTGCTATGCTATGATTTTCCCCGATCCCGCAAGGAGGACCCGATGGCCTTGAAACGATCGATCCTGTTCTTTTCGGCCCTTCTTCTTTTCCAGGCATCCTGGGCCGCGGCGCCCGCTGCGGAATGGAGGGCGGAGGCCCGGCGGCTCATCGCCAGCGAGAGCGACTACCCGCAGCTGATCGAATCCCTGCAGCGGCAATTCCCGCTGCTGAGCGACAAGGACAAAGCGGCGGCCAGCCTGATCATCGGCTACTGCCAGTCCCGGACCGGCAATGCCCAGGCCGAGCTGTTCTGGATGAACAAGTACCTCGGCGATTTCCGCGCCGCCACGGTCAATCTGGCGTTCCTGCCCGCCGCTGTCCGCAGGAAAATCAACGAATTCCGGCTGTCATGGCAGAAGGATTTTCCCGTCCTCTGGGAGCTCTCGCTGGCGCCGGAACATGCAGCGGCCGCCTATTTCGATCCCCCTGCCGAGCTGAAACTGCGCCTGCAGGCCTCGCTGCCCTGTGATTTTCAGATCCTGGCCCGGGATGGCGCGTCGCTGGCCAAAGGGGTGCTGGCTGCCGGCATGGAAACGGTGCGGCTGCCGGCGGGCGGTGATTTCTTTCGCAGCGCCAGCCACCCTTACCGCCTGCTGCTGACCCCGCGCAGCGCCCCGGAGCGGACGATCGAGAAGTATTTCGCCGTTGAGCTCGAGTACGACGTCCCGGCCGAGGCTGAGTTCGACCCCGTGTCCGGCGGGCTGATGCTCAAGGGCCGCGCACCGCAGCAAGAGCAGGAAACGGAAACGAAGGTCATCTCGCAGCACACGCGTTTCGACAAGGGACTCTTCAAGAAGACGGTGTTCAAGGACCTGCTGATCGGAGCCGCTTTCTTTGTGGTCAACGCCACCCTGATCCGCTCGACCATCGACAGCGCCGACACCTCGCTGTTCGCCAAATCCTCGCTCTACGGCACGCGGCGGGTGTTCAACCTGGCCGGCATCGGCTTCAGCCTGTCGGCTCTGAGCAAGCTGCCCAGGATCTTCAAGCGCGAAAGAAAGATCGAGGAAACCACCCGCGACCTGCCCGGGGCGCGGGAAGCCAACCAGGCGCTGGAGCGCGATCTGGCCCTGGCCCGCTCCCGGATCGGCGTCAAGCTGGCCGTGCGGGAGCTTTGAGGCATAGGAGGGAACGATGAGCAAGAAAACCGTCTTTCTGTTCCTGGGACTGGGCCTGGCCGCCTCGCTGTTCGCCGACCTGGGCCTTTCCCTCTCGTTCCTTTCCAGCGAGCGCCTCACGGTCTTTACCAGCGGCGATATCTGGAACAAGGAGCCGCAGCCCTCTTTCAGCGACACGCTGCTGGTCCTATCCTCGTTCCATCCCAACCGCCACGAGTTCCTCGTTTTCGGCAACATCATCTCGGGGAAGGGGCTGGCGATCGAGAACGGCATGTGGGACACGAAGAAGACCACGCTGGGCATGGGCTTCGGCAAGGTGCTGACGATTCCCCTGTCGCTGCCCAGGCAGTCGCTGGCCTTTGCCCTCGATTTCTCCGCCGGCCCCTTCTTCTATCTGTTCCTGAGCAACCGCTACACTCATGTCTCGGGAGTGAACAACAGGGAGGTCGCGAAGGCCAGCATCCT
>CAZLSH010000006.1:14417-54321 GCA_964562095.1 uncultured Clostridia bacterium
ACCGCCCGCCTGCGGCTGCAGGAATTCAAGAAGCATTTGCGCGCCGTCGACGCCAGCCTGGGGCTCCACTTCTTCATGCCCTTCAGCAACCACGAGCGCAACGACGATCCCAAGGCGCGCTATCACCTGTTCAAGACATTTCTCTGCGCCGGCATCTACTTCTGACCCGCCCGGCGCGGCGCCGGCGATTCGCTGATCCGCCGCTTCGCGTCAGCTGACGTTGCCGCCGTGGACGCGGTTGCGCCCCTTCTGCTTGGTGCGGTACAGGGCCTGGTCGGCGCTGGCGATGAACTGGCTGGCCTCGGTGGTGGGCGGCGGGACGATGGACACCACCCCCAGGCTGAGCGTGACGACGGGAGAGACCGGCGAGGCGGGATGGTGAATGGCCAGGTCGGCGACGGCGGCGCGGATGGCCTCGGCGATGGCCAGCGCCCCCTCGTTCGCCGTCCCCGGCAGCAGCAGGAAGAACTCGTCGCCTCCGGTGCGCGCGGCCAGGTCGGCCGGGCGCTTGGCCTGGGAACGGATGGCGGCGGCGATCTTACGCAGGCACTCGTCGCCCTGCTGGTGGCCCAGGTTGTCGTTGAACTGCTTGAAGTGGTCGATATCGGCGGCGATCAGGGCCAGCGGCTTCTTCTCGCGGCCGGCCACCGCCCACTCCTTGTGGAAAATCTCGTAGAATGTGCGGTGATTGGCCAGGTCGGTCAGGCCGTCGTAGCGCGCCAGGTGCTGCAACTGCAGGGTGCGCTCATTCACGATGCGTTCCAGCTTGTGTTCGCGCGCCTTGGCCCGGCGCAGCAGGAACAGGAAGAAGCCGGCCACCAGCAGCAGCGAGCCGAAAACCAGTAGCCCCTTGAACAGGGCCGTTTGCGTGAAAAAAGGCTTCAGGGTGAAGGCAAAGGCGGCACCCCTGCGGTTCCATACGCCGTCGCCGTTGCCGGCGATGACGCGGAATGAATAATTTCCCGGCGGCAGGTTGGTGTAGAAGGCGGAGCGGCGGTTTCCCGCCTGGACCCAGTCGGCGTCGTAGCCGTCCAGGCGGTAGGCGAAGCGCATCTTGTCCACCAGCAGGAAGCTGATGGCCGTGAAGTCGACCTCGATGTCGCCCTGGCCCGGCGGCACGATCAGCGGGGCATCCTGTCCCGCGGCGCGGGATCTGCCGTTGATGCGCACCCCCTCGATCGTTACCGGAGGTTCGATCTGGTTGAGGCGCTGGCGGCTGGGATCAAACATGGCCAGGCCGCGGATGGTGGGGAACCACATGCGGCCCTGGCGGTCGATGCAGCCGGCGGGAGAGGCGGGGCCGCTGCTTTCGGTGACCTTGATCCCCTCCGACTTGCCGTAGGAGACGCAGGGGATCCGCTGCAGGTGGCCGAGGGAGAAGGCGATCAGGTCGCCCTTGGCCACGTTGTAGATGCCCTTGTTGCCGTTCAGCCACAGGCGGCCGCGGGCGTCCTCCAGCACCTGAAAGGCCTGGTCGCTGTACATGCCGTCCCGGCTGGTGAAACGCTGCAGCCGGTCACCGCGGATCCAGATCAGCCCGGCATGGTCGGTGCCTGCCCAGATGTCGCCCTCGGCGTCGGCGTGGATGGCCCAGACGGGCTGGTCGGAGATGTCTTTGCCGCCGAAAGCGCGAAAGCGGCCTGCTTCCAGCACGGCCAGGCCGCCGTGGAAGACGCCGGCCCATATGCGCCCCCGTCGGTCCTCGGCCAGCGCGTAAACGTAGTTGTCGGGAAGGCCGTCGGCAGTGGTGTAGGTAGTGACCCGGCCGTTCTCAATGCAGTAGAGCCCGCCGCCGTTGCTGCCGGCCCAGACGCGGTTGCGGCTGTCCACCAGCAGCGAACGGATGATGTTGTTGGCCAGCCCGGGAACGCGGCTGAAGCGCGAGGGGCGTGCCGCATCGGGGAGGCGGAAAAGACCGCCGCCGTATGTCCCCACCCAGAGGTCGCCGTCGCGTCCCTGGGCGATCGACCAGACGTGCTCGCTGGCCAGCCCGTGTCTGCGGTCGAAGGTTTGCCAGCGCCCTTGGTGGAAACGGGCCAGCCCGCCGCCGACCGTGCCGCCCCAAATGGCGCCCAGGCGGTCCTCGAATACCGCGCGCACGGGATCGACCGGCAGGCCGTTGCGCGCCCCGTAGCGGATGAACTTGTCCTCCTTCAACTGGATGAGCCCGTCGCGGGTGCCGACCCACAGGCTGCCCTCACGGTCCTCCAGGATGGCGCGCCCCGATGTCAGCCCGCCCAGCTGCTGGTCCAGGACCGAGACCGCGCCGCGGTGGAGGCGGTTGACCGGCTCCTGGTTGGTGCCGATCCACATCACGCCGCGGCGGTCGCGAAAGATGGCGCGAATGTCCCCCGATGACAACGGCGCTCCCAGGGGGGCGAAGCGCCCGTCTTGCCGGGTGACGACCCCGCCGCCGCTGGTGCCGACCCACAGCGTGCCCTGCGGGTCGAGAAAGAGGGCGCGGATATCGTCATGGGGCAGGTCCTTGCCGGCATGGAAAACCTCGACCTTGCCGTCGGCGCGCAGGTGGTTCAACCCGCGGCCGGTGCCGACCCACAGGCCGCCCGCCCCATCCTCGGCCAGGGCGGCGATGTATTCGGAGGAGAAGCTCCGGTTGGCCTGGACCGAACGGAAACGGCTGCCCTGCCAGCGGTGCAGCCCGCCGGTGGTGCCGACCCACAGGGCGCCGGCATGGTCCTGATAGATGCAGAGGATGGAGATGTTGACCAGCCCGTGCCGTTGATCGAAGCGCTCAAAACCCTTGGGGCCCAGGCGCAGCAGGCCGGCGGTCGTCCCCACCCACAGGCGCCCGTCCCTGTCCTCCAGCAGCGCCTTGATGCCGTTGCTCTCCATCTGCGGCGTATTGCCCTTGTCGAACACGGTGAATTCGTGGCCGTCGAAACGGGCCAGTCCTTCATAGGTTCCCAGCCACAGATAGCCATCGCGGGTCTGGACCAGGGCCAGCACCGAGCTTTGCGGCAGGCCGTTCTCGGCCGAATAAGTCTCCACTGTGTAGTCTGCAATCTGGAGATCGGGATCGAGGGCGGGCAACGGAGCCCAGCCGGCGGCACAGAGCAGAAAAAACGACACAGCAATCCGCAAAATCGGACCTTTCAGCATGCAATGCTCTCCCGGGACTTGTTATATATCAAAAATGATTTCAATTCAAGTTTCGACCGCCAGGCTGAATGCATTGGGAAATCTGCCGGTCGGGCGGAAATTCAGGGGTTGATATGACATGTTGCAGCGGCAGCCAGGCAAAAGTGTCCTGTTTTCAAGACAAGGTTTTTTAATTTCTTGGCATACGAAATGCATGCCGAATAATGGGATTGCGGATCATGCTCCGTCAGCTGGCAGAATGGAGGTAACATGAAAATGAAGAAAAATTCGCTCCTGCTTTTGTTTTCCGGCCTGGTATTGTTTGCCGCGCCGCTGGTCGCGGCCACTGAGCCGGTTTACGGCCATATTTCGTTCGTCGACAACGGCGCCAGGGTGGAGCGTGAGGACGGCATCCGGGAGACGGCCGCGGTCAACCTGCCGCTCGCCGTGGGCGACACGATCGTCACTTCCGCCGGCGGCCGCTGCGAGATGCAGTTCGACAACGGCACCGTCGTGCGCCTGGACAGGGGATCACGCCTGCGCCTGGCCACGGTGCTGGCCCCCAGCCTGACCTCGAACTGGAAGATCACCACGCTGGAACTGGAGCGAGGGCAGCTGTATGCCCTGCCCCAGTCCTACGCCGGGGAGATGTTCCAGGTGGTCACTCCCACCGCCGCCGCCAGCCTGAAGACCCGGGTGCGGGCGTATATCCGCCTGGAAGACGACGGCGGCACGTCGTTCTTTTCCGACGGCGGCAAGTTCCAGCTGCTGTACGGCCCCGACGGACGTTCCCTGAAAAAGGCCACGGTCAAAGCGAACCGCCCCGTGGCGGTCACTGCCGGCCATGCGCTGGCCGAGCAGGTGCAGAAGCGCGGCATCGAGTTCATGGCCTGGAACGAGTACGTTGACAAGCATTTCAGGGCGCTGCACACCGGCATCAGCAAGCTGCCGCCCAAGCTCAAGTTCGGAAACACCGCGCTGAGGTATTGGGCGGAAAAATGGTCATCCCGTTTCGGCGAGTGGATCTACGACGAGCTGTTCGGTTATGTCTGGCGGCCGGCCGACGAGCGTTTTGCATTCGCCGCCCGCCCTTTCTTCCATGCCGATTTCACCCGCGTCGGCGGCGAGCTGTTCCTGGTTCCGCAGCAGCCCTGGGGCTGGGTGCCGGCGCACATGGGCACCTGGGTGTGGATGAGCCGCGGCTGGACCTGGGTCCCCGGCGAGTGGTTCCATCCGGGCATCGTCGATTACTCCGGCCTGTATTCATACCCGATCGATGCCCATTACTACGGATTCCCCACCTTCGATTACTACTGGCACAAGTACCGCTTCTGGCAGTCGGGGTGGAACCATCGGCCTGCCGGCGAGCCCGACTGGCCGAACCGCCCGCCCAGGAAGCCCGAACTGCCCCAAGCGGTGATCACTCTGGTCAAAAAGGTCATCAAGGCGCCCGATGGCGTTGAGAGCAAGCGCCTGGCCACCGGCAAGGCCGGGACGCCCATCGAGGGCGTGAAGCTGCCGGTCGCTCCCAAGCCCAGCCTGAAAGCTCCGAGCCCCGGCGCCGAGGTCAAAGCCGACACCCGGCCGGCGCCGAAGGGCGGCGGCGGGAGCCTGCCGGCCGGCATGCTGCTGAATCGCGACTGGAATCCCGACAGCCGCTGGGCGGCCCGGCGAGCCATGACCATCCGCTATGCGGGCAATGTCGTGCTGCTTCCCGAGCTCGGCCTGTCCTCGGACAAAGTGCATGGCGTCGACCGCGTCCGGCTGCGGGAATCGTCGCGCCGCGAACTCTTCAGAGCCCCGGCAACGGGCTCAAGGGAAAATTCGAGCTCCGCTTCCGACTCGGCGGCGCGGGCGCAAAGTTCTTCCCAGGGCAATTCCGGGGAGCGCGCCCACAAGGACGACGGCAAATAGCGGGGATTTTTCCGGCCCGGCCCGCCCCGGAAGGTGGGCCGGGCTTTTTTTTGGCGTCAGTTCCCGGCTGATCCCTTCCGCGGCAGCAGGTACGAGGCCGCCACGGCGACCGCGCCGGCGACGAAGAAAGTCAGCAGGCGCGACGTGAGCCGGGCGTTCATGCCGCTGACGCTCCACAGCACGGTGAACAGCAGCCCGCTGACGATGGTGGCGATCACCGCCCGGCCGTGGTAGCGCTTCCAGAACAGGGTGAGCAGGATGACGACGGAGAAGGTGCCGCCGATGCCGGCCCAGACGTAGCCGACCACGGTGAAAATGAGCCGAGTCGGCATGAGATAGGCCAGGACCAGGGCGACGGCCGCCAGCATGGCGGTGATGCGCCGCGACCGCGCCAGGCAGGCGGCCGGGTCGCTCCCCCCCGCCCGCGGCGGCGCCAGGTTCTCCGCCAGCTCCGATGCCGACAGCACCAGCAGCGAATCGGCGGTGGAGACCATGGCGGCGATGGCGCCGGAGACCAGCACGGCGGCGACGGCCGGCGGGAACAGCTTCAGCAGCACGGCCGGCAGCACCTGCTCCTGGTCGGCCAGGCCGGCCGGGCCGAAGATGGCGATGCCGATCCAGCCGATGGCCAGGGCGCCGCCGTAGGCGGCCAGGGTCCAGGCGATGCCGATGTTCCTGGCTTTCCTGGCCTGGGCGGGATCCTTGATGGCCATGAAGCGCATGCTCAGCTGCGGCTGGCCGCCCAGGTAGCCGAAGAACCAGGAGAAGCCGGCCAGGATCATCACCCCGGCGGCGAATCCCGACGCCGCCCCGGTCAGCGATCCATAGTTCGGTCCGGCCGCCGCCAGCGCCCTCGGGATGGAGGCGGCGAACAGGCCCGGGGTGCGGGCGATGTAGAGAATGCCGATGACGGGGGTGACGACCAGGGTGACGATCATCAGCATAGCCTGCACGCAGTCGGTGTAGACGACGCTGCGGAAGCCGCCGTAAATAGTGTAGGGGACGATGATCAGCGCCGTGAGCAGCATGCCCCATTTTTCCGGCAGGCCGAAGAGGGTGAAGAGCGTCTTGCCGCCGCCGAGGAACTGGGCGCCGACGTAGAAGAAAAAGAAGAAGACGATGGTCAGGCTGGCGACGGCGCGGATCGGCTTCTCCATTTCGCCGTGTTTTTTGGCGATATATTCGCTGAAAGTGTTCACCTGGAAGCGCTCGGCCTCGTCGCGCAGCCGCCAGGCCAGCCCGGCCCAGGCAGTGACGATGCCGGCGACGCAGCCGAGCGCGGTCCACACTTCGACCAGCCCGGTGGCGTAGGCCATGCCCGGCAGTCCCAAAAGGGCCCACGACGACTCGCCGGTGGCCCGCTCCGAGAGCGCCGCCGCCCAGCCGGGCAGGCTGCGGCCGGCGATGGAATAGTCGCAGCTGTTCCTGACCTTCCGCCCCTGGTAGATCCCCCAGAGGATCAGCAGAGCGAAGTACCCGGCCACGACCAGCAGCATCTGCGTATATCCCGCCATGCTTCCTCCTGGAAGTCAGGAGCGACTTGGAGTGCGAAGTGATATTGTAACGGAAGGTGGGGCTGTTTTCAATTCCCGGAGGGCCTGTTTGCCGCTTACTTGTACAGGCAGAGGTAGGCGCTCTCCTCGGCGACCTTGAGCTGGAATTTTTTCCTGGCCGGCACGGCGAACGTCTTGCCCGGGCCGAACGATCTCTTGGTCTTTTTCCCGGGCAGCTTGACGGTCAGCTTGCCGCTGACCACCTGCATGATCTCCAGGGTGGCGGTGGCGAACTCGTACTCGCCGGGCGCCATGACGCCGATGGTGGCGGGCCCCGCCGGGCTCTCGAATGCCAGCGACTTGACCTTGCCGTCGAAATATTTGTTGACCTTGAACATGGGTCTTTACCTCCCGTGGGTGGACTTGCAGGGAAATTATAGCACAATCAGATATCGTGATTCGTGATTCGTGATTCGGAAGATTAGATCTTAATTTGGGAGAAGAATGATGGAAGCTAGAAAACCTTTATGAATCGCTCTGGGCAAAGGCTCCTCTTGCGGGAAAGGCGGGAGGAAGCCCGCCGCGGCATGAGCTGCGGCGGGCTTCTTTTTTTTCCAGGGTTTCAATAGGTCAGGATGTGGATGGCGCTGACCGCCTTGACGGCGCGGTCGGAAAAGAAATCAGGGGCGGGGAATATGGACCAGCGGCCGCCGTCGGCCCCTTTGCCTCGGTCAACCAGCAGGAACTCGCACTGGTCGTTGCGGTTGAACAGCTCGCTGAAGCTCAGGGCGACGCGGTAGCCGTCGATCGAGGCGGCGACCAGGTAGCCGCGGCGCAGCGTATCCGGATTCAGCGCCACCTGCTTCTTCAGCGCCTCGGAGAGCAGCTGGCCTTTGAAGCGCTGGATGCCGTGGAACCCCTTGCCGCGGCCGTAGAAGACCGCGGGGAAGACGCGGAGCTCCGTCGCGGCCGCCGCGAACTTTCCAGCCTTGCCGTCGGGACCGATCACCTGGATTGCGGGAGCATACAGGGGCTTCTGGCCCTTTTCACCCGGGACGGCGACCGGCGCCGAGAACACGGTGATGCGCGTCGGGGATTCCAGGACGCGCTCGCTGATCAGGTCGTTGCCGCAGACCAGGCGCATGGCGCCGGGCAGCGGCCAGTTCTCCAGGGTCTTGGTGGGGATGATCGGCGTTACGCGGTCGGCGATCAGGACGCGGTGCAGCGCGGTCGGGTAGTAGATCTCGCCCCAGCTCAAGATGACCTTGTCGCCCCGGGCGTTCTCCACCGCCACCAGCAGGTCGATGACCGAGCTCAACTCGGCCTGGTTCTTCTTGGCGACCGCCTTCTCCTTCAGGATGTCGAACAGCGAGTAGCCGTCGTAGCGGTAGGAGCCGACGAAGGCCAGCCCCTCCTTTTCCGTGCGCGCCTCGCGGACGATGAGCGAGCGCCGGGGCAGGGAGGAGAGGTCGACCGGGCCGGGCTCGGCCACCTCGCCGAGCACCTCGACGCTCAGCGTGCCGGCCAGGTTCTTCAGCGGCGTGTTGTCGTAGAAATCGTTGTTCTCCTGGGCCGGGCACGACAGCGCCAGCGCCAGGAGGACGGTCGCGGCCAGGAACGTTCTTTTCATCATGGTCATCTCCTTGTGCGGTTATTTGCTTTTGTTTCCTTCCAGCAAGAAACGGGTGCCGAAGGTGAGGGTGCGCGCCTTCATCGGCCAGCCGGGCTCGGACCAGTACTCGTTGTTCAGCAGGTTCTCCGCCTTCAGGTAGACGCTGAATTTCCCGAAGGAGCGCTCCAGGACGGCGTTGACCACGGCGTAGGGGTCGACTCGGACGACGCCGGCGTTGGAGTGGTAGATGGCGTCGGAGGCGTAGATGCCCCACACGGTCAGCGAGAACAGGTTGGCGCGGTGGAAGCGGAGCGACGCGTTCAGCTGCGAGGAGGGGATGAGGTCCAGTTCCTCCCCGGTCTCCTCGTTCTCGGTGTCCAGGAAGGCATAGCTGGCGGCGAGGGAGAACGCCCCGATTTGCTTGCGCGCCTCCAGCTCGAAACCGGTGATCCGCGCCTTGGCCACGTTGATGTACTGCTTGATGAAGTCGATGTTGATGCGGCTTTCGATCAGGTCGCGGATCTTGTTGTGGAACGCGGCGCCGCTCAGGAACCAGCCGCGGTCGTAGGTGAAGCCCAGCTCGAGGTTGGTGCCGATCTCGTCGCTCAGGTCGGGGTTGCCGCCGTTCTCCGGCAGGCTGTAGAGGTTGCGCATCGAGGGGAAGTGCGACTTCTGCGAGAACGTCAGGCGCAGGTCGGTCCAGCGGTTGGGGTTGTACTTCACGCCCAGGATGGGGTTGAGCGTGGTCTTGTTCTCGCCGCTCTGCTTGTTCAGGTGGTCGAGGCTGGCCCCGGCCATGAGCTCGACCCGGTCGCTGACGCGGAAGCGGTCTTCCACGCCGAAGGAGAGGGTCTTGTGCTCATAGTGCTCCCAGGGATCGCCCGCGTCGCCCTGCTGGCTGACGTCGTCGTCGCGAAAGGAGAGGCTGGCGTGCAGCTGGTTCTTTTCGCCCAGGGGCGCCATGCCCAGGACGAAGGCGCCCAGCGCGAAGTTGTCGTAGGTCGACTCCCAGGTCAGCTGCGAGAACTGGTCGTTCCGGTAGGCGTCCAGCACATTGTAATGCTTGACGTAGTACAGGCGCGCCTTGACGTAGCCGCCGGCGAAGGCCGGGAAGCTGCCGCCGATATTGGTCAGCAGCCGCTGCCAGTCCTTGAAGCGCCAGTACTGCTTCTTGTAAAAATCGCTAGCCGTGGGGATGCCGTACTCCGACTGGTAATAGGCGACTTCGGCCATGATCTCGCCGCCGTTGCCCGGGTAGTAATACAGCTTGCCGCCCAGGCTGAGGCGCTCGTAGTCGCTGTTGAGGCGCGCCACGGTCTCGCCGCCGCTGACCCAGTTATAGCCGTCGGACCCCTCCAGGCCGGCCGAGCCGGTGAACAGCAGGTTGCGGCCGCGCAGGGCGCCGCCGGCGTAGGCGCCGTAGGTCTGGCGCGTGCCGTAGTCCAGGCGCAGGCTGAACTGGTCGCCCGCCGGGCGCTTGCTGAGCACGTCGACGATGCCGCCCATGGTGTTGGGCCCGTAGAGGACCGACGAGGCGCCCTTGACCACCTTGACCGACTCGATCTGATCGGCGGCGATGGACTTGATGTCGAAGGAATTGTAATAGGGCTCATAGACGGGAATGCCGTCGTAGAGCAGCGTGACGCGGTTGCTGCCCAGGCCGCGCAGCTTGACGCCCCATTCGTTCTTGGAGCCGGTGGAGACGTAGGCTCCCGGCGCGCCGGGCAGGATCTCGGCCAGGTCCTTGGCCTTGAGGGGCTCGATCCTGGGGAGCTTGAGCTCCGCGGTGGCGGCGTAGGGAAGCTCACGCGGCACCGTGGCCTCGACCGTGATCGACTCGGTGACCATGGGCAGGGCGACATCCTTTTCCTTATCCTTTTTCTTCTCGTCCACATCCCCGGCGGCGAGGAAGGAACCGAGCAGGACCAGGCTCAGGAACAGCAGGAATGTTTTTTTCATTTTATTCAGGCCTCCATTTTATTTACGCTTCCATGGAGGCCGGCAGGGGTGCGGCGCGAAGATGCGAGAACCCATAAAAGACCTCCTTTTCAAAGACGGAAGGCAAGAGCGTTTCCGCTCTTACCCTAACGGCCGCTGGGCATGATCCCTGGGGATTTTAGCCCGGGCGGCTCGGAGTCAGGATAGGAGTCTAGCAAAAATAAATTAAGATGTCAACGATTGGGCAGGGGCCGGGCGGGGGCGGAGTGATGAGTGATGCGTGATGAGTGATGAGAGAATGAAAAAGGTGACAGAAGAAAAAAGACTGCCGGCAAAGGCCTTGTTCTGCGAGCGTGAATGTCGAGGCTCGGGCAGTTAGAAAACTTGTTGCCGGTTGTTTTCCGGTCTTTTGACTTGAAACCGCCGAAATGCTATATTTTTTGAGTCATAGGGCAAGGAGCGAAACATGAATTCGATCTTTCACAACCGTCATTTCATCAGCGAGGACGACTGGTCCAGGAACGACCTGGACACCGTCTTCGAGACGGCGTTCGACCTGAAAAAAAAATTCGCCCTGGGCGAGCCGCACCGCCTGCTGGCGGACAGGACGCTGTTTATGATCTTCTTCGAGCAATCGACGCGCACGCGCAATTCCATGGAGGCGGGCATGACCCAGCTGGGCGGCCACGCCCACGACCTGACCGCCGACAAGATGCAGATCGCGCACGGCGAGTCGGCCAAGGACACGGCGATCATCCTCTCGCGCATGGGCCACGGCATCGCCGCGCGCAACTGCTTCTACGGCACGGGCAACGCCTACCTCAACGAGATGGCCCGGCACGCCAAGTGCCCGGTCATGAGCCTGCAGGACGACATCTATCACCCCTTCCAGGGGCTGGCCGACATGATGACCCTCTTCGAGCACTTCGGCCGCGACCTGCGCGGCCTCAAGGTGACCATCTCCTGGGCCTATGCCGAGTCGCACGCCAAGCCGCTCTCGGTGCCGCAGACGCAAATCCTCCTCTTCCCGCGCTACGGCATCGACGTTACCGTCGCCCACCCGCCCGACTTCCCGCTGAGCGCCGGCATCGTCGAGAAGGCCCGGCAGAATGCCAAGGCCGGGAACGGCCGCCTGACGTTCACCCATGACATGGACGAGGCGGTCAAAGGGGCGCAGGTGGTGATCCCCAAGAACTGGGGAGGCTTCGGCGCCTGGAGCGTGGAGGAGTACCTCGGGAATGAAAGCGAGTGCAAAAAGGAGATGGCCGCGCGGCTGGCCCGGCACCCGGACTGGATCTTCGACCGCCGCCGCGCCGGCCTGGCCGATCGCCGCGTCAAGCTGATGCACGCCCTGCCCGCCGACCGCAACCGCGAGGTGACCGACGAGGTGATCGACGACGAGAACATCTCCATTGTCTATGACGAGGCCGAGAATCGCCTGCACACGGCCAAGGCCGTCATGGCCCTGACCATGGGCGGCCGCGGCTAGGCCGCAGCGCCGGTGGCCGGAGATCGCTTCGCGCCCGCGACGGCCCGGCGCCTCCTGTCCTGGATCCTGGCTGAGGAAGAGCGCGGCCAGGTCTTCGGCATCCAGCGCGAGCTTTTTTTTCAGCCCGACGCCGCCGATCCCTGGCGCCTGGAGCGCTGCGGCCGGCTGCTGGAGACGCCGCTGGGCGTGGCGGCCGGCCCGCACACGCAGCTGGCGCAGAACATCGTGACCGCATGGCTCTGCGGCGCCCGCTTCATCGAGCTCAAGACCGTGCAGACCCTCGACCGCCTGGAGGTGCGCAAGCCCTGCATCGCCGCCGGCGACGCCGGCACCAACTGCGAGTGGTCCCAGGAGCTGAGCCTGGACGAATCGTTTCAGCAGTACCTGGCCGCCTGGGTGCTGCTGCACGTCCTGCGCCGCCGCCGGCGCCGAGGGGCCCTGCCCGTTGATCCCGGCTTTCTCTTCAACTTCAGCGTCGGCTACGACCTGGCCGGCATCCGCCAGCCGAACATGCAGGGCTTCCTGGACAGGATGACCTGCTGCTACGACGAAAAGGAGATGCTGCTCAGGGAACTGCAGCCGCTGTTCCCGGGCATCCACGACCTGGATATTCCCAACTGCATCGCTGACAACGTCACCCTGTCGACCATGCACGGCTGCCCGCCGGAAGAGATCGAGAAGATCGGCCTCTACCTGCTGGAAGAGAGGAAGCTGCACACCACCATCAAGCTGAACCCGACGCTGCTGGGCTCCGAGCGCCTGCGCCGGCTGCTGAACGGGGAGCTGGGCTGGAAGGTGAACGTGCCCGAGCAGGCCTTCGAGCACGACCTCAAGTACGACGCCGCCCTGGACCTGATCCGCTCCCTGAAAGGCTGCGCCGAAAGGAACGGCCTGCGCTTCTCCGTCAAGCTGACCAATACCCTGGAGTGCCTTAACGACGGCGCGCTGCCCGCCAGTGAGAAAACGGTCTACCTGAGCGGCCGCCCGCTCCTGCCGCTGGCCGTGGCGCTGGCCCGCCGTCTGCAGGACGATTTCCAGGGCGGGCTGGACATCACTTACTCCGGCGGCGCTGACTGCTTCAATGCCTCCGACCTGCTGGCCTGCGGACTGCGGCCGCTGACCGTCTGCAGCGACCTGCTGCGCCCGGGCGGATACGTCAGGATCGGCCAGTACCTGGAAGAGATCCGCCGCGCCATGAAATCCTGCCGGGCGGCCTCGCTGGACGAGCTGGTGCTGAAGCGCGCCCGGATGAAGGACCCGGCCCTGGCGCTGCGGGAAAACCTGAAAAAATATGAGGCGGAATTGGCGAACGGGGATGTCGCCCGCGCCCCGCTGCTGCCGGCGCCCGCTTTCAAGGGCAAGCGCAGCCTCTCCTGGTTCGACTGCGCCGCCGCCCCCTGCCGCGAAGGCTGCGCCATCTCCCAGGATGTCCCGCGCTACATGCACTGGGTGGGGAAGGGCGATGCCGACCGGGCCAAAGCCGTGATCTGGGAGACCAACCCGCTGCCCGCGATCCTGGGCATGGCCTGCGACCAGGAGTGCCGGTGGCGCTGCACGCGCGGCCTCTTCGACCGGCCGCTGGATATCCGCGGCGTCAAGCGCTTCGCCGTCGAGAACGGCCGCATCCCGGCCGCCGATCGGGCCTCGCTCGGCGACGCCACACGAGTGGCCGTGGTGGGCGCCGGGCCGGCCGGGCTGGCCGCCGCCCGCGAGCTGGTCCGCGGCGGCTTCTGGGTCGAGGTCTTTGAGGCGCACGACCGCGCCGGCGGGCTGGGCGCCACGGTCATCCCCGGCTTCCGCCTCGGCGCCGCCGCCCTGGAGGACGATGAGGCGCGGTTGAGGGAAATGGGGGTGATCTTCCATTGCGGTCAGGCTGTTGACGGCCGGCGGCTGGCCGAGCTGCTCGATGCTTTCCAGCTGGTGTTCCTGGCCGCCGGCGCCGGGCAGGGGCGCCGGCTGATGATTCCCGAGGAAGACTCCGCCGGGGTCCACGATGCCCTGGAGTTCCTCGCCGCCGCCAAGCGCGGGGAACCGCCCGACATCGGCCTCCAGGTCGTGGTCATCGGCGGCGGCAACAGCGCCATGGACGCTGCGCGCACGGCCCGGCGCCTGTGCGGCCCTCTCGGGCGGGTCACGGTGATCTACCGGCGCACGATGGCGGAAATGCCCGCGGCCGCCGAGGAGGTCCGCGCAGCCATCGCCGAAGGGGTGGTCATCATGGAGCTGACCGCCCCGCTGCGCATCGAGACCTCCGAGGGCAGGGAATGGGCGCTGCTCTGCTCGCGCATGGAACTGCGCCAGGCGGACGACAGCGGCCGCCCGCGCCCGGTCCCGCTTTTCGGCTCCGAGTTCGAGCTGACCTGCGACGCGGTGATCGTGGCCATCGGCCAGGACAGGAACGCGGCATTGCTGGCCGGCACGGAGTGGCGGGTCGTCGGCGACGACGGCGGCACCAGCCATCCCCGCCTGTTCGTCGTCGGCGACGCCCGCAGCGGTCCCTCGACCCTGGTCCGGGCCATTGCCGACGGCAGCCGCGCAGTGGACCGCATCCTGGAGGAAAGCGGCCGCACCCTGCGCGCCCCGGAGCATGGCCCGGTTTCCGTGACAACCTGGCTGGAGCACGCGCTGCAGCGCTCGCGCCGCGAGAGAGCCGAGCCCCGGTCCCCCGGGCCCGGGATGAGCAATTCCTTTATGGAGAATGGTCTTTTTGCCGTTGCTCCCGGCCTGGACGCCAGGACGGCACGGCAGGAGGCCCGGCGCTGCTTCCATTGCGACGACCACTGCCTGCTGTGCGTCGGCGTCTGCCCCAACCGCGCCCTGGTCGCCTTCGAGATCCGTCCCGGGCGCCGGCCGGTGCTGAGCGCCGCCAGCCGCAAGGGCGGGGCCGAGCTCTCGGCCGCCGGCGTCCTGGAGCTGCGCCAGAAATACCAGCTGGTGCACGTCGTCGACTTCTGCAACGACTGCGGCAATTGCGCCACTTTCTGCCCCACCGCCGGCGCTCCCCACCGGGACAAGCCCCATGTATTCCTGCGCTTCAGAGACTTTGAAAAGGCGACGGACGGGTTTTTCCTAAAGGCCCCGGTCCCGGGCGGACCCAGGGTGCTGCTGGCCCGGGCCGCCGGCGAGCTGCAGCACCTGCGCCTCTATCCCGACCGGCTGGACTTCGAGAACCGCAACTGTCTGCTGCGCCTGCGCAGCGAAGATTTTTCCTACCTGGCCGCCGAATGGCGCCGGGAGGCCGATCCCGCCTTTGACGGCCGCTTGCTGGCCCAGATGGCCGTGCTGGTGGAATTCCTGCCGCACTTCCTTCACGGAGACGATCCCGATGTGTGAATACGCTTTCAACGAACTGTGCCGGGCCAAGCCCGAGTGGGCGGGCGAAGAATACGCCTTCCTGCAAGAGCGCGACATGCTCGAATTTCACCAGTCGCTTCCCGGCTACGCGCCGACGCCGCTGCTGGAGTTGCCCGCGCTGGCGGCCAGGCTGGGCCTGGCCGCGATCTTCGTCAAGGACGAGGGGCGGCGCTTCGGCATCAAGGCCTTCAAGGCGCTGGGCGCCTCGTATGCCATGTACCGTTTTCTCAAGCAGCGCTGGCAGGAACGCTTTCCGGAACCGTTCACTCCCGGGTGCTTCCAGGACAGGGCGGCCCTGAAAAAACTGGGCGCCTTCACTTTCTGCGCCGCCACCGACGGCAACCACGGCCGCGCCGTGGCCTGGACAGCCAGGATGCTGGGCCAGAAGGCGGTGATCTACATGCCCGCCGACTCGGTCGCGGCGCGGGTGGAGAACATCCGCGGCGAGGGGGCCGAGGTGGTGCTCGTTCAGGGTACTTTCGACCTCTGTGTCGAGCGCTGCGCCGCCGACGCCGCCAGGAACGGCTGGCAGGCGATATCCGACACCGCCTATCCCGGCTATCGGGACATCCCCGGCTGGATCCTGCTGGGCTACACCACGATCTTCGCCGAACTGGAAGGGCTGCTGCACGGGCCGATGAAGACCGGCGTCGATACGGTCATCCTGCCCGCCGGCGTGGGCGGGCTGGCCGCCGCCGGCGCCGTCTTCTACAGCAGGCGCTACGGCGCCAAGCGCCCGGCGCTCGTCTGCATCGAGCCCGTCTCCTCCGACTGCTTCCTGGAGTCGGTGCGCTTCGGCAAGGGAGCGCCGCTGCCCACCAAGGGCAGGCAGACCTCGATCATGGCCGGCCTCAACTGCGGCGTTCCCTCGCCGCTGGCCTGGCCCTTCCTGCGCGATGCCTTCCCCTTTTTCCTGGCCGTCGGCGACGGCTGGGCCGAGCAGGCCATGCGCCGCTACCATCAGCCGCTGAAGGGCGACCCGCGGATCGTCTCCGGCGAATCGGGTTCCTCCGGCCTTGCCGCCCTGCTGGCACTGACAACATCCCCACGGCTCGCCGCCGCCCGCGTGAAATTGCCGCTGGGGCCCGATGCGCGGGTGCTGCTGATCAACACCGAGGGGGATACCGATCCGGAGAACTTCCAGAAAGTGATTGGTGATTCGTGAGCAGTGATTAGCGGCGGCATTTTTCGGAAACAATTTGGATATGGGATCGCCGTTCAAAGAATATCTTTTCTTGATTCTTTCTAATCACTAATCACGAATCACGAATCACTTGGCTCAGCAGGCCTGACTTATGATACAATACCCTATGGAAAACAAGATCGATCTCCACCTGCACACCCTGGTCTCCGACGGCAACGCCACCCCCCTGGAAATGATCGCCGCCGCCGGCGAGACGGGGCTCAAGAAGATTTCCTTCACGGACCACGACGCCCTGGGCGCCTACCGCCATTGGGGCGACCTTTTCGCCAAAGCCGGCGACGCGGGCATCGAGCTCGTTTCCGGCATCGAGCTGGACACGAATTACCGCGACGAGGAATTGCACCTGCTGGGATACGGCTTCGACCTGGCCGACCAGGCGTTGAACGAGCGCCTGCGCCTGGTCCAGGGCCTGAGGCGGCAACGGGTGCTGCGCCAGCTCGAGGACATCAATCGCTTCTTCGGCCGCAAGGTCGTCGACCGCAAAAAAGTCATCCTGCCGCAGCGCGACTCGCTGATGAAACCGCACCTGGTCCACGCCATGCTCGCCGAGGGGCTCTTTCCCGACTACCGCGAGGCCGCCCGCTGGCTCTCGGTCAATGCCCAGGTCCCCATTCATGTCCCCAAGCTGCCCATGGCCGACGCCATCCGCATGATCGTCCAGGCCGGCGGCGAAGCGGTCCTGGCCCACCCCGGCTACATCGTCGCCGAGACCGAGATCAAGCTGGAGGAAATGCTCGCCGAATTGGCGCCGGTGGGGCTGGCCGGCATCGAGGTCGACTACCCATATTTCCAGGAGAAAGAGCCGGCGCCGGCCTTCCCCGACAAGGCCGCCGAAATATCCATGGTCGAAAAACTGCGCTCCCTGGCCGGGAACTTCCGCCTGAAGGCAACCCGCGGCTCCGACGCCCATGATGTCGAGGCACTGAAGCAATACGCGGCCGGTGACAGTGACAGTGTCAGCCGGGAATGAAAGGAATCGGTTTACGGTGGCTGTCATTCATTGAAATTGGTTTAAGGTGAAGAGAACGGCTGAAATCGGTTTTACTGTTGACGTAAGGAGAAGAGGGAATCGGAAGACTCAAATTCCAAATCCCAAGCACCAAATTCCAAATTCCAATTTCCAAAACAAAAGTCCCTGGCAATGCTTTTTTCTTCGTTTTGGTCATTTATTAATTGGAATTTGGAATTTATTTGTTATTTGGAATTTGTTTTTTGGAACTTAATTCTTACTATTCCCGTTCTTCTGCCATACGCCTTACGCCCTGAGCCTTGCGCCGAGATTCGTTACTTCCTGCTCGTACTCCTGGCCAGCTCGAACTCCTCCAAGACCGCCGGTGCAGGCCCGGGGGTCAGCTTTGAAACCATGACGATCACGAGGCAGGAAACCACAAAGGCAGGCAGCAGCTCGTAAAGATCGAACGCACCGCCCAGCGGTCGCACCAGGAGTTTCCAGGCGAAGACCATGGCACCGCCGGCGACCATGCCGGCCAGGGCGCCGGCATGGGACGTCCGTTTCCAGAACAGCGAGAAGAGCATGAGCGGGCCGAACGTGGCGCCGAACCCGGCCCAGGCGAAGGAGACGACCTGGAATATGACCGATTGGCTGTCCAGGGCGATGGCGGCGCCGACGGCGGCGATGGCCACCAGCGTCAGGCGCGAGACGCGCATCACCCGGCGGTCGGAGACTTCGCGGCGGAACAGCCGCTGATAGATGTTCTTGGCCACGGCCGATGAGGCGATCAGCAGGTAGGAGTCGGAGGAACTGATGGTGGCGGCCAGGATGCCGGCCATGGCGATGCCGGCCAGCAGCGGCGGCAGCAGGCGGGTGGCGATGAGGATGAAGATGCTCTCCGCAGCCGCCGGTGCGAGCAGCTCGGCGGGAAAGAGCGCCCGGCCGATCAACCCGATGGCCACAGCCGCCGCCAGTGAGAGGAAGCACCAGGAAACGGCGATGCGCCGCGAGGCAGCCAGCCGCTTCGGGTCGCGGATGGCCATGAAGCGCAGCAGCACCTGGGGCATGCCGAAATAGCCCAGCCCCCAGGACAGGATCGACAGGATGGCCAGGAAGGAGTAGCCGGAAGCGGCGGCGAAAAGCGGCCGGCCCGCGGCGACGGCCTGCGCGCCTTCGGTTAACCGCGGCGTCGCCGCCCCGAAAAGCTCCAGGAACCCCGGGATGTTTCCCAGGTTGGCGATGACCTGCGCCGGACCGCCGGCGGCGAGGGTGCCGACGCCCAGCACCGCCGCCAGTGCCGTGATCATGACCAGCGCCTGCATGAAGTCGGAGGCGCTCTCGGCCAGGAAGCCGCCGACCAGGGTGTACAGGACGACGAAGACGGCGCCGACGAGCATGCACAGGCGGTAATCGACGGCGAAAACGGAGGAGAACAGCTTGCCGACGGCGACGAAGCAGCTGGAGGCGTAGACGGTGAAGAAAACCAGGATGAACAGGGCCGAGACGGCCATCAGCGCCTTTTTCTTCTCGTGGAAGCGGTTGGAGAAGAAGTCGGGGATGGTGATGGCGTCGCCGCTGACCTGGGAATAGGCGCGCAGCCGCGAGCTGACCAGGCGCCAGTTGACCCAGGTGCCCAGCCACAGGCCCAGCGCCGTCCAGAAGGCTTCCGCGGCGCCGCTCCAGTAGGCGACGCCGGGCAGGCCCATCAGCAGCCAGCCGCTCATGTCCGAGGCCTCGGCGCTCATCGCCGTCACCCACGGGCCCAGCGTGCGGCCGCCGAGGAAGTAGTTCCCCGAGCTGGCGTTGGCGCGCCGGGCGAAATGGATGCCGATGGCGACGACCACCAGCATGTACACGGCCATGACGATCAGCAGCTGGGAGGATGCCTGCATGGGCCCATTATAGCAAAGCGGGCAAGACCTGGATACTCGGCGAAAGGTGCAGGGCGTTAGGCGTAAGCAAGAAAACACTTGAACCTTCTACCGTAAGCCGATTTCAATCGACGGCAACCACCGTCAATCGTAAAGCGGGTTCATTGTTTTTGCCTCAATCCTTTACCCCCTATCATTTTGCCTATATAATGATCCCATGGAACATCCCTCCCTGAACGACCCCAAACAATTTCCCGACGACAAGCTGCTGGCCCGCCTTCTGGGCAAAGCCTTCCCCGCCTGGAGCGCTTTCCAGGCCATGCTCAAGAAGGATTACCCCCAGCTGCGCGGCGAGTGGCGCTTTTACAACGACGGCAGGAGCTGGCTGTTCAAGGTCACGCGCCAGACGACGGCAGCCTGCTGGGTGGCGGTGTGGGACAAATACTTCACCGTCGCCTTCTACCTGAACACCCGCGCCGAGGAGCTCGTCCGCAACAGCTCGCTGGGCAACGACCTCAAGCAGGGCTTTCTTCACCCCGTCGAAACCAACAAGTTCCGTTCCATCCGCGTCGAAGTGCGCAAGAAATCCGACCTGAACGCGGTCGAGGAACTGCTGGAGATCAAGCTGAAGGTGAAGTAGAATTTTGCGAGCTCAGGTAAGAGAAGGGAAGAGAGAGGGAAGAAGCAGAGAAAGCAGAGTGAGAAAAGCCTGAAACGACATCTTTCCCACTTTTCTTCTCTCTGCCTTTCCCTTTGTCCTCCCTCTGTCTTCCCTGAGGCAAGTTGATTATGGCCGTTCGCCGGATTAATTCCCCGCTGCGGGCGGGACGAGGCCAAAGCCCATCGGCATCAGCATCTCCAGGGTGTTGAAGATGACGATCTCCTTGACGAACTTGCCGTCCTTGAGGTAGTCGATGGACAAGCCGGTGATGCTGACCTTCCTGCCGCTGGGCGGCAGGGTGCCGCCGGGCATGACCATGGGGCCGGTATTCGTCCCGGTCATGGTCCAGATGGTGACGATCTTGCCGGGAACGGCGATGACCTCGGGGAAAGCCATGGCCATGTCCGGCATCATAGCGCGAGTGATCTCGATCCACTTCCGGATCCCCTCGTGGCCAACGTAGGGCGTGGGCATGGAGCTGGTCGTGGCCACGGCATCGGCGGCGTAGAGCTCCGGGATCAGGGCCAGGTTCGGCTTGTTCCACATCTCCAGCACCTTGTCCAGCAGCACCTGGGCCTTCTTCTCGCAGGCTCCCTTTTCGATCGCCTGCTGGCCGCCCAGCATGAAGCAGGCCAGGAACAAAATGAACACCAATACCCCTAGTTTTTTTATCGTCATTTTCCCCTCCTCCCTAGCAAGATGTCTCCATTAGAGTCTCCTGAAGAATGAATGTCAAATAAATTCAGGCTCTGAGTGGATCCATCATTTACACATTTTCATGGTCCGTCCCAAGTTCCTTATCCGGGCATATCCGCAAGCACTTTCCCCGGATCGACAGCTCGCGGATCGAATAAACGATGACCTGGGCAAATCCGTAGAACAAGGACATGGGTTCAATGTGCCCGGTAAGGAGCAACGATGCAACGAACCATTGATATACTCATTCTGTTGTGCGCCCTGACGGTCAGCGCCGGCGGCCCACTCCCCGGGCAGGCGACCAGCGCCCGCATCTACGGCAATGTCCAGAACGAGGAGGGGGAATTCCTGGCCAACGTCGAGGTGACGGCGGTCAACGTGGCCAACAACGCCGAGACGAAGGTATTCACCGGCGGCGCCAAGGGCGCGTTCAGCTTCCTGGGCCTGGCCCCGGGCATTTACCAGGTCAGTTTCGACATGGCGGGATACCAGGCGCACGTGGCCAGCGGCATCCAGCTCAGCGCCGACCAATCGGCGACCCTGCGCATCAAGCTGCAGCGACTGCCCGACGGCGAGGGGGCCGTTTCCGGTTCTGCTGCCGAAGCGCCGCCCCCCGACGCGGAGCCGTGGAAAAAGTGGCAGATCGAACTCGGAGCCGGCGCCTTCTTTGCCGAGCCCCGGGAATTGAACCGCGCGATCGACCGCGACCGGCAGTTCCTGCGCTCGCTGGCCTACGAATACATGTCCGACCAGTATCCTTTTCAGGTCACCACTCGAGTCGGCCTCGGAACCGGAGTCCTGCTGCCGCTGGGCGGCGTCAAGCCGCTGGTCGCCCGGCTGCGCCGTTTCGTCAGCCCCATGCTTTCCCTGGCGGCGGGCGTCAGCTTCTCCGATCAACGAAGAGTTTCGGAGAGCTCCATCCGCTATGACTTCATCAATCGCGGCTGGCAGACCAATTCTTATCCCGAGTTCATCTCCGTCGTCGGCGAGGTTCCCGATTACCGGCTGGGGGTGACCATGGTCTTTCCCCACCTGGGGGCGCAGGCCAGCCTGGCGCTGAACCCCAGTGTCCGCCTGGGCGCTTTCGCCCATGCCGGCTGGATGTTTGCCGAATGCCGTTATGCCGCCAGGTTGATCTTTCGGGACGGCGCGCTAGGGCAGGTTCAAACCCACGAATTGGCCATGACGGGCAGGGGAAACAGCGCGGCCTTTGAAACGGGGGCCAGGCTGGAGATCGATGCCTGGAGAGGATTGGGCGTTTTTCTCGAAGGGGGCTACATGCTGGGCCGGGTGAAGCGCTGGAACGGGGAGAGCTCCGGCGCCGTGACCGTGCGCGACGCCAACACCCAGGAGTTCCTGACCAGCAGCGAGGAGCACCTGGAGGGCCGCTGGCTCCAGGCTCCCGATGCCTATGCCGCGCCGTTCATCGCGAATCCGGGCGGCGAGTCGTTGGCCAACCCCTTCCGGCTCGACCTCGGCGGCGGCGGCTTCCGGGCCGGGTTGTTTTGCCGTTTCTGACGGTCAGCCCGCGCCGCCGAGCCCGAAAAGCTTCATGTCCTGGTCGACGGTCGTGATCGTCCGCACGCCGAACTTCTCGCCGACGATCTTCAGCACGCCCGGGGTCAGGAATCCCGGCAGCGTCGGCCCGATGTGCGTGTCGCGGATGCCCAGGTACAGCAGGGCCAGGTGGACGATGATCGCCTTCTGCTCGTACCAGGCGATGTTGAACACGATGGGCAGCTGGTTGATGTCCTCCAGCTGGAGCGCGTCCTTCAGCGCCAGGGCGACCAGGGCCCAGGAGTAGGAGTCGTTGCACTGGCCGGCGTCCAGCACCCTGGGGATGCCGTTGATGGTGCCCAGGTCCAGCTTGTTGTAGCGGTACTTGGCGCAGCCCGAGGTGAGGATCACCGTGTCGGCGGGGAGGCTCCTGGCGAATTCGCTGTAGTATTCGCGGCTGCGCTGCCGGGCGTCGCAGCCCGACATGACGACGAACTTGCGGATGGCGCCACTGCGCACCGCCTCGAGGATCTTGTCCGCCAGCGCCAGCACCTGGTCGTGGGCGAAACCGATGGGAATCGTTCCGTGCTCGATCTCGCGCGGCGGCGGGCAGGTTTTGGCCAGGGCGATGATTTCCGAAAAATCCTTCTGGCCGTTGGCGAGCTTCCTGCACAAATGCTTCCAGCCGGGCATGCCCGCCGCCCCGGTGGTGAAGACGCGCCCGCCGTAAGTCGCGCTTTTTCGCGGTGGAACCAGGCAGTTGGTGGTGAAAAGGATCGGGCCGTTGAACGACTCGAACTCCTCCAGCTGCCGGTGCCAGGCGTTCCCGTAGTTCCCGACCAGATGAGGGTATTTTTTCAAGTGCGGGTAGGCGTGGGCCGGCAGCATTTCTGAATGGGTGTAGATGTCGATCCCCTGGCCGGCGCTCTGGATCAGCAGCTGCTTCAGGTCCTGCAGGTCGTGGCCGCTGACCAGTATGCCGGGGTTCTTGCCCGCGCCGATGTTGACCTGGGTGATCTCGGGCTTGCCAAAGGCCGTGGTATTGGCCTGGTCGAGCAGGGCCATCACGCGGACGCCGAACTCACCGGTGCGCAGCAGCCAGGCCAGCATGGCGGCGCGGTCCATCGCCTGGCCGATCATGGCCAGGGATTCCTCCATGAAAGCGAAGATTTCTGGATCCACGTGCCCCAGGTTGGAGGCGTGCTCGGCATAGGCGGCGATCCCCTTCAGGCCGTACAGCACGTATTGTTTCAGTGCGCGCACGTCCTCGTCCTGGTCATAGGTCAGAACCCCTACCTGTTCCGCTTTCTTAAAAAACTCCTCCCGGCCGGCGGCGCTCCAGCACGCCGCTTCGGGCCAATCGCCTGCGGAGATCCGGCCCTTGAGCTCGTCTCGGAAGGCCAGGCACTCCCCGACGGCGCGCAGGATCGCTTCGTCGTCATAATTGGCGTTGGTGATGGTCATGAACAGGCAGTCGGCGATGTGCCGCCCTTCCCGCCGGGTGTCGATCCCCTGTCGGCGGGCGGCCATGGTGACAAGGGAAAGCCCCCGGCAGGCATAGATCAGCAGGTCCTGGATGTTGGACGTTTCCTCCGCCTTGCCGCAGACGCCCTTGATCGTGCAGCCCGTATTTTTTGCTGTTTCCTGGCATTGGTTGCAAAACATGGGTTGATTTCTCCTTGTTTTGAATAGTCGTGGCAGTGACTGCCTTGCCGCGCAAAAATTATAACCAATTTCATCTCAAATAGCAAGCATCCGTGCCGGCTGATGAATGCAGCGGTCTTTTTATGCGCTGAAGCAGCGAAAATTATTTTTCAGGGTCAGCCCCTGGATCGCGCCTACCTGCGCACCGTGCCGCGCATGAGGCAGTAGAGGATCGGCCGCACCGAAACCTCGGCGTCGGCGAAGCGCCCCGAGCGGTCGATGGCCCTGACGATGATGCGCAGCGGGTCGCCGCGCAGAAGCTCCTTGGGGACGGTCAGCTGGTAGGGGCGGCTGGTGTCGACGGAGACCGGGGTGGCCGAGGTCACCGCGTTCAGGTAGAGCTGGACCTGGGCGACGCCGCAGCCGCTGTCGCTGGCCGAGACGTCAATAGCCAGGTTCCGGTCGCGGCAGACGGCCTTGCCGGCAGTGGGCGCGGTGATGGAAACCGCCGGCGGCGCATGGTCGATGGAGACGTGGAGCAGCACCCGGCGGCTGTTGTGGGCCGCCATGTCGGCGAACTCGGCGATATAGGTATACTCGCCCTCCTCGAAGCCCAGCATGCCGAAAAGGAGGGTTTCGCGCACCGAGGTCGGGGCGGCGCCGTCGCGGGCATACGTGTGGCCCCAGAGGCTGGGCCAGGAGCGGAAGTCGGCGGTCAGGCCGTAGCGGCCCTTCTTTCTCCAGATCTGCCCCTGCTTGACGCCGCTGGGATCTTCGGCCGAGATCACCAGCCCCAGCTCGGGATGGGCGGCGTCGATCTGCCAGCAGGTGCCCTCGCCGGGGGCGTTCCAGGTCACGGTCGGGGGCGTGACGTCAGCGGCCAAAATGCTCAGTGGCAGCAGAAATATCAGCAAAGTCAGAAAGAAACCTGTCGTTTTTTTCATGAATCCTTCCTTCAGATGGTTAAATGAAAGTTTGCGGCAAATATCTCGGTGCGGAGAATTCGTCTCTGACTTCTGGCTTTTTTTTGCCATGTGCCGTCTGCCGTATGCCGTACAGCGAACGTCGAACATCGAACTTTTTCTCCGGCTTCAGCTCTTCGAACCAGGCTCCGGCAGCCCCCGGGTGAAGCGGTTCCAGGCGCCGCAGACGAACACCACCAGCAGCGGGAAGAGGCGCAGGGGCAGGAAGCCGAAGGCGCGGCCGGAGAGGGTGAGCAGGGCCGAGACCACTCCCTTGGAGGAGCGGTAGATCAGGGCGTCCACGGTCATCTTGGCGCGGTAGCGGGCGGTGAAGGAGAGGGGGATGTAGAGGACCTCCTTGGCGGCGCGGAATAGCGAGTAGTCGACCGTTTTGGCGATGAAGAAGGCGGCGCCCAGGACGGGGAGAATTGGAAAAGCCACGGCGCCCAGGGCGGCCAGGCCGAAGAGCAGCGGGATGGCCGCGTGGACGCGGCGCAGCGGTACGCGCGAAAGCACGAGCGGAGTGAGCCCGAGCTGCAGCGCCAGCGCGAACAGGTTGACTGCCGACCAGAAGTAGCCCAGGAAGGCGGTGCGCGGGTCCTGCAGCGGCATGGCGGCCTGCAGCGCCCGGTGGAAGGCGATGTCCAGCAGCACCGCCACCGACTGGGCGGCGACCACGATCAGGGCCAGGCGGCGGATGGTGGGGCCGGTGCGCAGCAGGTCCCAGGCGAAGTGATCGGCCAGCCTGGCCGGCGGCCGGTCGGGAGGGGCCGGCTGCGTCCCGGCCAGGCGGAAGGCCAGCCAGCCCAGCAGGGAGGCGGCGGCGGTGAGCCCGGCGGCGATCCAGACGATGCGCTCCGAGCCGATGGATGTGGATAGCCGGCCGGTGAGCAGACCGCCGCTGATTGAGCCGGCGGTGCTGACGGCGATGATCACGCCGTTCCAGCGCTTGCCTTGGGCGGGGACGAAGAGGCTGTTGATGAAGGCCCATACTTCCTCGACGATGAAGACGATATAGGCCTGGCCGAAAATGTAGAGCATGAAGGCGGAGCCGGGGACGCCGCGGAGCACCGCCGTCGCGGATGCCGCCAGCACCAGGGCGGAAAGCAGCAGGGTGGCGATGAAGGTGCGGGCCGCGCCCATGTGCTTCAGCGACATGCTGAACAGCCAGGTGAAGGCGAACATGGCCAGCGGCACCAGCATCAGTGCCTCGGGCAGGCGCGCGGCCGAGTGGTGGGCCAGAAAGACCGAAGCGGAGGACGAGCGCACCATCTCGTATCCGGCCATGGCCAGGGTGCCGCCGGCGACGATGGCTGCCACCGGGGGCAGGAGCTTGGGGCGTGAAGACATCGCCTTATTGTAGCACAGAAATCCGTTCCCGGCGCGGGATGGCGGCCAGGAGGAAAGGGGAAGTGGCTTGACATGACCGGGGCAAAGCGGTAAAAATGACAGGGTCTTATTGCTCACGCCAAGACCGGGAGGGTCCCTGACATGAAACGAAATGCGATTCGCTTTTTCGCGCTCAGTATCGTCTTCCTGTGCGTGGCCGTCGTCTTTTACACGCAGGGCGGCGCGACGCTGGGCCGGTTCCTGCTGTTCTTCACCAGCGGCATGGCCTGCGGGGTCAACCTGCTCCAGGGGGTGATCAGCTGGCGGATGGCGAAGCGGGGGGATGAATGAGCAAGATCCTGCGGGCCATCGCGGCCGGCTGGGGAGCGAAGAAACTGGGCGGCGGATGCATCTCGACCATCATTGTCTTTATTTTCCTGTGGTGGCTCCTGAGCCATTTCGGTATTTTCAAATAGATCAGGGCTTTGACCGAGAGAGGGGCAGTGCCAGTGCCAGCAAGGCCATGAAGATGTCTGCTGGGGCAGCCATGTCACTTGCTCCCGGGGGATCATTTGCATGTCCCCGCTACGATCTCGTTCACCCGGTCTGGCTTAAATTGAACTTTTTCGTGGCCATAATTAGCCAATGACCGAAGTGCTCATCATCGCCTGCAGCCTGAAGAAAACTTGAACGGCTGAAGCGCCTGCGGTAAGATATGGTTGAGGAGACCCGAACCATGAACGACGTCAATGCCTTGATCGAGGAATTGCGCACGCTGATCACATCGTCGGAGTTTTCCGCCGAGGAACGTTTCCAGGTGGCCGTGCAGCGCCTGGCCGGTTTCCTGGCCGGCGCCTTCGGCGTCGAGCAGGCCGAGGTGGCCATTCTGTGGAACCGGGGCAACACCCTGTCGTTTCTCTGGCCCGATTTCCTGGCCGAGGCCAAGGAACTCTCGGTCAAGTCAAAACTGCCCATCGCCGCCCAGATTTTCCGCAGCGGCCAATCGTTCCTCGACAACCGCCTGCAGCAGCGGGAGCACATGGTCGAGTACGAGTACGTCAAGGAGGCGGACGGCGAGTCGCGCCGAATCTGGAAAATGATGGGGGCCGCCATCGCCGTCGACGGCCGGCGCCTGGGCGTGGTGCAGATCTCGCGCAAGCGCAGCGCCTTCAGCGAGCCGGGGCCCGATTTCACTCCGGGCGACCTCGAGCTGCTGGAAAAGCTGTCCGCCCGGCTGGGGCCGAGCCTGCAGGCGGTCGTGCCGTTCTGACGTCGGCAAGAGCAAGTTCGCCGGGCTCAGGGAAAGGCAAAGGGAAAACAGAGGGAAGAGAAAGGGAAGAGAGAGTGCGAAAAGCCCTTTCAGAATGTTTTTTCCACTTTGTCTTCCCTCCATTCTTCCCTCTGACTTCCCTCTCTCTTCCCTTGATCCATAATGGTCATCATCTCCATCTGCCGTGAGTCGCCCGCCGATTCCCCGCCGATGCGCAAGCCGCTGACCTTCCTGGCGTGGGCCGCCGGCCTGCCGGTCCTGATCGTCTTTCTCTACCTGGCGTTCATGACCGCGGTCGACTACCGGCCGCCGGCGCTGCTGGAGCTGGAGATCGGGAACAATGCGGCGGCCATCCTGGAGAAGGGGAGGCCATTCTCCGTCCTCAGCTTCAACATCGGCTATTGCGGCATGGACGCCGGCGCCGATTTCTTCATGGACGGCGGCCGGAACTCGCGCTCCGCCAGTTTGGAGCAGACGCAAACCAACCTGAGCCGAATAGCCGCTTTCCTGGCCGGGGAGCCGGCCGACCTGCTGCTGCTGCAGGAGGTGGACCGCCGGGCTTCGCGCAGCCAGCGGGTCGACCAGCTGGAAGAACTGCAGCAACGCCTGGCCGGTTACGGCGCCGTCTTCGCCCTGAATTACAAGGTGACCTGGGTGCCTGTCCCCTTGACCCGGCCCATGGGCGCGGTGGAGAGCGGCCTGCTCACGTTATCCCGCTTCCGGGCGAGTTCGGCGCGGCGCCATCGACTGCCCGGAAAAGAAGCCTGGCCGCGGCAGCTGGCTGAACTCGACCGCTGCGTGAGCGAATGCCGGCTGCCGCTCAAGGGCGGCGGCGAGCTGGTGCTGTTCAACCTGCACCTGTCGGTGTTCGACCGCGGTGGCCGGATCCGCCGCCGCCAGCTGAATTGGCTGCGGCAGCGGCTGCTGGCGGAATACCGCAACGGCCGCCATGTCATCGCCGGCGGCGACTGGAACCATGGGCTGCCGGGCAGCGATCCGCAGCGGTTCCTAATGAGCCGGGCCGTCCCCGCCTGGTACATGGCGCTGCCGCCCGACTTCACGCCGCCGGGGTTCGCCTGGGCCATCGGCTTGGACCGGCCGACGGTGCGGGCCAGTTCCGCCCGCTACCGGCCGGGCGAGAACTTCGTCGCGGTCATCGACGGCTTCCTGGTGTCGGACAACGTCGAGGTGCGGCAGGCGGTTGTCCGCGACCTGCATTTCGCCCACAGCGACCACAACCCGGTGCGGGCGGTTTTTGTTTTGAGATAAGTCGGTCCGCTTTCGCTTACTTCTTGACCGGCACCATCCCGGCCATCTCGCCGATGACGTTGACCAGGTCGGAACCCAGGGGCACGACGATCTTGGCGTTGTCCTTCAGCGAGGCCTCCAGCGCCTGCAGTTTCTTCAGCAGCTGGGCGTTGCCGACGAAGAACTGGTTGGCCGCCTCGTTGACCAGCTGGATCGCCTGGGCCTCGCCTTCGGCGGCCAGGATCGCCGCCTGGCGGATGCCCTCCGCTTTCTTGATCTCGGCCCTTTTCTGGCCGTCGGCCGCCGTCTCGGTGGCCGTGGCGAAGTCGACGGCGGCGATCTTCTCGTTCTCGGCCTTGACCACCTTGTTCATCGTCTCCTGCACGTCCTTGGGCGGGTCGATCTCCTTGAGCTCGGTGCGCACCACGTCGATGCCCCAGCTGGCCGTTTCCGAGCACAGGGTCTTGAGCAGCTCGGAATTGATCCGGCTGCGCTCGGAGTTGGCCGACTTCAGGGTCATGGTGCCGATGATGTTGCGCAGCGTGGTGCGCGCCAGGTTGACGATCTGGTACTGGTAGTTGTTGACGTTGTACTGCGAGTTCTTCACGTTTTCTTCGTCGGGCTTGACCCGGAAATAGACCTGGGCGTCGACGCGGGCGTTCAGGTTGTCGTTGGTGATGATCTCCTGCGGCAGGGCGTCGACCATCTGCTCGGTGGTGTTGACCTGGAAGAGGCGGTCGATGACCGGGATGATCCAGTTGAAGCCGGGACGGGCGAAGCGTTTGTACCTGCCCAGCCGTTCGACCAGCCCGCGATGGGTGGGGCGGACGATCCGTATCCCCGACAAGAACAGGATGACGATAAAGATGACCAATACGACCAGCAGCCCCGTCAGGTTGAATTCATTCATGTTGCTTTCCTCCAGCGGACATGCCCCCACTTATAGCGGAGCGGGAGCCCGAAGTCAATCATTGCTCCGCGAGGGTTCCCGTTTCAAAACCGGAAGAACGCCCCCAGGCGAAAGCCGAAGCCGCCAAGATCGAGGGCGAACGGCCGATAATATTCGTCTTCCCAGGCTTGCGGGATCAAGGGCCAGGGAATGGGGTCGTTGGAGACCTTCCAGCGCCCCCGCCTGGATTCGCTGATGACGGTTCCATACGATGATGATTCCCCGTCCAGGATAGTCTCGGAGGTGAACTGTTCGCCGCTCACGTCGTTCACCTTGAAAAACTGGTAGATGCCCTCGGTAAACAGGCCGAAGCCGCGCCACAGGATGAACTCGAACTTGGCCCCGGCTTCAGCCGCCGGGCCGTCGCCATTGCCGCTCATTTCAACTTCGTAGAGGCGATCCTCGCCGGTGAAACCGTCCTGGAAGCGGCGCGTCGAGGCATGGCGGCATTCGACGAACGCCCAGCCGGCATGGGCGAAGCCCGAGAGGCTCACGAAAGGGTTGAGCGTCAGGGTGGCCTGCGCCCCCAGGTGGGGAAAGAACGTTCTCAAGCCGAGGCGGTAGCCGTTGATATCGGTTTTGACATCGAAGCTCGTGCCGACTGCGGGGGAGTAGAAGCTGGTGCCGAAAACATAGTGGGAGTTCCGCTGCTGGTCGGTCCAATCCAGGCCGGCGGCCAGCGAGAACGTGCGGTCCAGGCGCAGGCGCAGGCGCAGGGTCAGCGGCCAGCGGTTGGTCACCGAGTGCAGGATTCCCATGCCCAGGCCCATGCCATAAATTGAGCGGGCAATGAAGCGGGGGTCGCGCTGGTAGAGCCAATACGGCTCCTTGGCGAGCCATTGGTCACGCCCGATGAACAGGTTCAGATCGTCGGGATTGTTGGCCAGCCCGCCGATGGCCAGCTCGGCCTGCCACCTCTTCCAAGGGCCCAGGGCATCGGCCAGCGACTCGTCCTCGGCCGCAGGAGCCTCGGTGCCGGGCAGTGGTTTGAGCTTGACGCGCAGGGTGGTCGACTGGCCGGCGGAGAGGCGGATGCCGCTGGCCACGTAGGACTGGTAGCCCTCCAGGTCGCAGCTGACCTGGTAGGTGCCCGGCGCCAGTCCGAGGAAGCGGAATCCTCCGTTCCCCTTGTCACTGAACACTTTGGTCTCGGCGTTGCTGACCACATTGGTCGCCGTCACCGTGACGCCGGACAGAGAGTGCCCCTCCTCGTCCTGGATGTAGCCGTCGATGCGCGCGTGCAGCGCCTGGCCCTCCAGCCATCCCGCTGCCGCCAGCAAAACGGCAGCCGCAATCAGCAGGCCTTTCTTCATTGTTTCACCTGTATTGAAAGGGTCGCTCGCGGCCCGGCCCGATCAGAGCATTTCCAGATGGGGCAACCGTTCCGGATTATAATCGGGTTGATGTTCAATGGCAATAAAATCCTCATAATTTATTGATTTTTCCCTTGCCGGTGCTGGTGGAAACATGCAACGAATGCGGGGTCAGTGCAAGTTACTTGCTGATGACGCCCGGGGAAATATCACCGTGAACGTAGTGCCTTGCCCCGGCTCGCTCTGCACTCCGATGCCGCCCCCCTGCATCTCCACGAGCTTCTTGACGATGTACAGACCCAGTCCGGTAGCAGTCTCGGCGCCTGCCGGCCGGACGCTGCGGCGCTTGAACTTGGCGAAAATCCTCTCCTGTTCCTCGGGGCTCAGGCCCGGGCCCTCGTCGCGGACCTCCAGGCGCACCCAGGGGCCGTTGACGCCGACGCGCACGCGGACCGGCCGGTCCGCCGGCGAATAGCTGGCGGCATGGCTGATCAGGTTCTCCACGATCTCCTGCAACCGCGTTTCATCAGCCTGCACCAGGCAGCTCCCCTCGCTGCTCAGTTCGATGCGCCGCTCCCTGACGTGTGCCTGGCCCTGAAACCGTTCCGCCACCTGCCCGGCCAGTGCCGCCAGGTCGATGCTCCGGGATTGCATGCGGACCTCGCCGCTGTCGAGCGCCGAGGACTCGAGCAATTCGTCGATCAGCTCCAGCGTGCGCTCCGAGGAGCCGCGGATCACCTCGGCCTGCCGGCGGACGCGCTCCTCGTCGCCGGGCCGGCGCAGGATGAGCTCCGCGTAGCCCAGGATGGACTGCAGCGGGTCCTTCAGGCCTTCGGCGGCGAGTTCCACCAGCTCGCTGCGGTGGCGGTTGGCCAGGCGCAGTTCCTCGATGGCGGCGCCCAGCCCGGCGTTCGCCTGCCGCAGCTGCACGGTCCTCTCGTTGACCTGCCGCTCGAGCTCGGCGTTGACCAGTTGCAGGCTGCGGTGCTTGCGCTGTTCCTCGAAGAAAAACGTGATGAAGATGACGGACAGGTAGACGAGCACCACGTACTCGGCCACGAGGATGCCGTCGTAATATCCCTGGCCCACGGTGAAGTCGTTGACGCCGGCGACAAGGCCCGGGATGAACGCCAAGACGGCCAGCCACTTGCTGCTCGATCTCATGGGGGTCCGCAGCGCCTTCAGCAGCGAAAAGCCGTAGGTGCCGACGACGAACAGCGACAACAGCCGGTAGGCGGGGCCGTAGCTGGCGAAGTGGTAGTCGAAACGGACACCGAGGAACAGCACCCGCAGGTGGCGCACCGGCAAATCGAGAAAGAAGGGGAAGGGGATGGTCAGGGCCACCAGGAGGCCCAGGACCAGGAAAATGCGCGGCACGCGCAGGCTGCGGAAAAAAATCTCGTAGATGCAGTAGAACCAGAAGATCATCAGCAGGATCATGGCCGTCAGCTTGAGGCGGTGGAACAGCAGGACCTGCCCGGGCGCGATGTCACGGGAGAGGAGGAGCTCGAATAGGGCAAAGAGGGCGCAGCCGAAACTGGAAAGGGCGAAGTAGAAGTACCTGTCGACCGTGCGCGTGACCAGCAGGAAGCGCAGGAAGTAGAACAGGCTGAGGGTGAGGAAAATGGCGCTGATGAAGCTGAGCATGACCTGGAACGTGGTCATCGTGTCACCTCACGCCCCGGGGCGCTGGCAAATCCCCGCTGCGGATTGTAGGCGGCTGTTTTCGGGAAGTCAAGGAGTGGAACAGGAAGAACCCGGCAGGCCGTTTACCATCAATGGCTCGGGAGTTGCTTTTACAAACTTACCTGGATTAGGTATACTCGGGGTCAACATGAAGAAGAAAACAGCCCTGATCGCCCTGGGGATCGTTCTGCTCGCCGTGCTGGCCTTGCTGTTGCGGAAAAAGCCGGCCCGTCAGGATTTCATCCTGAAGCGGACCGACGTCGGCTATTCGATCCTGGCCAGCTGCACGGTGAGCTTCCCCGAGCCTTACGTCATGAAGGCCAAGGCGGCCGGCGACGTGGTCGAACTGCCAGCCGTCGAGGGGCGGTCGGTCAGCCGTGGCGACCTGCTGGTCCAGGTCGACGACTTTCGCGAGCGGCAGAACCTGGCCATTGCCGTGAGCCAGTACCAGGGCCTGAAGCTGAAAATGGCCAATTCCCGGGATGAGGTCTACCCGCGGCTGCGCGAGCAGCTCAACGACGCCGGCGCCAAATTGGAGGAGGCGCGCAACCATGCCGAGCGCCTCGATTCCCTGTACCAGGCCGGAGCCGTCGCCAAGGTGGAGTGGGAGCGGGCGGGCACAGCCCTGGACGCGGCCCGGGCGCGATTCAACGGCATCAAGCTCCAGGTGGACGCCTATGCGCAGAGCGGCGCGGCGGCCGAGCTGGCCAGCCAGCTGAACGCCCTGGACGCCCAGGTGCAGCTGGCCCGGCGCGCCGTTGCCGACAAGCGCCTTGCCGCGCCCTACGATTGTACCGTCGTCAAGCTGGACGTGCGGCGCCTCGAGACGGTGGCCGCGGGGCAGAAGGCCGTCACCGTGCTCGAGCGCCGGCCCTGGGTGCTGGAGGCCAACGTCGACCAGAAGGACCTGGGCTTCCTGGAGAGCGGCCTGCCGGCCGCGGTCCGCTTCGACGCCTTCCCCGCCGAGACGGTGCGCGCCCGCGTCAGCCTGGTCTGCGCGGTCATCGACATGGACAAGGGCACCTGCGGATTGAAGATCCAGGTGGCGGAGGAGCGTCCGTTCATCAAGCACGGCATGACCGGCAGCGTCGAGATCGCGGGCAGGAAGATCGCGGGCGTCAACGCCGGCGTCCTGGCCCTGCCCGCCCGCTACCTTCTCCGCGGCCGGGGCGAGGCCCAAGTCCTGCTGCGCGGCAAGAAGGGGCTGGCCAGGACCCCGGTGGAGTTCACCCCCATCGGCGAAAAGTGGGTGAGCGTCCGCAACCTGCCCGAGGGCGCACGCATCGCCCTGCCCGAATGAAAGGCCGCCGCAACCGCTACGAGTGGATGATCGCCCTGCGCTTCCTGCTGCGGGGCAGGGGGCAGACCCTGCTCATCATCCTGGGCATCGCCGTGGGCGTGGCGGTGCAGTTCTTCCTCTCGGCGCTGATCAGCGGCCTGCAGGTCAGCCTGATCGAAAAGACCGTCGGCTCGGCCCCCCACCTGCAGATCCTCCCCGCCGAGCGCCGCGCCCAACCCGTGGCCGCCCGCCGCATCGAGTCGCCGCGCGACGGCGGCCGGGTCCTGTACGACGAATGGCGGGAGATCCACTCCTGGCAGCAGTACGTTCACGACCTGCGGCTCGACCCGCGCGTGCTGCGGGCGGCGCCGGCGGCCAACGGCCAGGGCTTCATCGAGCGCGGTTCGGCGGTGGTCGCCGTCGCCGTCAAGGGGCTCACCGCCCCCGACGGCCTCGATATCTACAAGATCCGCGAGAAGACCGTGGCCGGGTCTGCCGACCTGGCGTCCGATTCGGCGCTGCTCGGCCGCGGCCTCGCCGAGCGGCTCAGCCTGGAGGTGGGCGACAAGTTCTTCCTGCGCAACGACCGCGGCAACCGGGTGTTCCTCCGCGTCGGCGCCGTCTTCGACCTGGGGGCGGCGGCCGGCAATGACCTGCTGGTGGCGGCCATGGACCGCGTGCGCGGCTTTTTCTCCATCCAGGGGGTGTCGGCCGTGGAGGCCCAGGTGCGTGACGTGTTCAGCGCCGAGGCGGTGGCCCGCGATTTCGGCCGCCGGTATACGCGGGTGAAGCTGGAGTCGTGGCAGGAGAACAACCGCGAGCTGCTGGCCGGCCTGCGCTCGCAGAGCATCTCCTCCGGCACCATCCAGTTCTTCGTCATCGTCAGCATCTCGCTGGCCATCGCCAGTGTCCTGGGCATCGCCGCCATGCAGAAGCAGCGGCAACTGGGGATCCTCAAGGCCATGGGCACTACCGACCGCAGCGCCTCGCGCATCTTCGTCGTTCAAGGCCTGGTGCTGGGCGTCATCGGCGCGCTGCTGGGGCTGGGTCTGGGGCTGCTGCTGGGGTACGGATTCGTGAAAGGCTCCGGCGCCGACTTCGGACTGGAGCTGAGCCTGCGCACGCTGGCCACGCCGATCGTCCTGGCGCTGCTGGCCGCCGTCGTCGCCTCCACCGTGCCCGCGCGCCGGGCGGCCGGGCTGTCGCCCATCGAGGTGATCCGCAATGGCTGACGCGGTCCTGCGCGCCCGCAGGCTGAACAAGACCTACTTCGGCAGGGTGGACACGCCGGTGCTGTTCGACGTCGACATCGAGATCGCCCGCGGCGGCTTCACCGCCCTGATCGGGCCGTCGGGATCGGGCAAGAGCACCCTGCTCAACTGCCTGGGCCTGCTCGACCCGCCGACCTCGGGCGAGATCGAGTTCGCCGGCCGTGTCATCGTCGAGCGCAACGTCAACGAACTGGCCGGCTTCCGCAACGAAAACATCGGCTTCATTTTCCAGTTCCACTACCTGCTGCCCGAGTTCAGCGCCCTGGAGAACGTGCTGCTGCCCTGCTGGATCGGCTCCGGCCGCCCCGGCGCAGAAGTGCGCCGGGAGGCGCTGCGCATTATGGAGCGCATCGGCGTGGGGGAGTTCCGCGACAAGGCCGTCTATGAACTGTCGGGCGGGCAGCAGCAGCGAGTGGCCATCGCCCGGGCGCTGGTCAACCGGCCGCAGGTCATCTTCGCCGACGAGCCCACCGGCAACCTGGACCGCGAGAGCGGCCATGCCGTGCTCGATCTCATGGCCGAGCTGAACCGCGAGGGCGACGTCACCCTGGTGATGGTCACCCACGACCGGGAAGTGGCCCTGCGCGCCGACCATATCTACGAGCTGGTCGACGGCCGCATCTGCAGGTACCTGGACGTGAAGCGCGGCGGCCGCGAGGCGGCGGCGAAAGCCATCGAGGACAGGTCCTGCACATTCAAGAAATAAAACAGTTGGAAGCGATTCCCCTGGCTCCGGCTGACACGGCCACACACCCGAACGCGTAAAGTCCTTGAGCTTCCCTTGACATGGTCCTCCGTCTCCAGTAAAGTGGCTCCTTGACCCAAGGAGTGCCGATGGACATGCATATCCTGTTCTTCGTTCTGGTCGGTTTCCTGGCCCAATTGATCGACGGCGCCCTGGGCATGGCCTACGGCGTCAGTTCCAACACCTTCCTGCTCAGCATCGGCATCCCGCCGGCGGCGGCCAGCGCCAGCGTTCACCTGGCCGAGTGCGTGACCACGGCGGTGTCGGGCGCCGCCCACTGGAAGCAGGGCAACCTCAACTGGTACCTGATCAGGCGCCTGGTCATCCCCGGCGTGCTGGGCGGCATCGCCGGCGCCTACATCCTGACATCCATCGACGGCAATGTCATCAAGCCCTATGTTTCGGGCTACCTGCTGCTCATGGGAGTCATCATCCTGGTCAAGGCGCTCAGGAAAAATCACGTTCATAACGATGTCAAGAGCCATCTGGTGCCCCTGGGGCTGGCCGGCGGCTTCTTCGACGCCGTCGGCGGCGGCGGCTGGGGCCCGATCGTCACCACCACCCTGGTCGCCCGCGGCAACCAGCCGCGTTTCGCCATCGGCTCGGTCAACTTCTCCGAATTCTTCGTCACGTTTGCCCAGTCGGTGACCTTCCTGCTCACCCTGGGCATGCTCGATACCTGGAAGATCATTCTTGGTCTTCTGGTCGGCGGCGTCCTGGCCGCGCCCCTGGCGGCGGTCGCCGCCCGCAAGCTGCCCCATCGCGTCCTCATGGGCATGGTGGGAGTGCTGATCATCGCGCTCAGCATCCGCACCATTTCCCTGTCGATCAAGTAGATAGAGAGCGATCTTTGGGAGTCGGTGTCCGCGACCGTGCCAGCAAAAATCCCGGCGATTTGCCCGTCTGATCGCGCCATGAGTTGGAGCGATCGCGAAAGTTCGGGCGCGCGGGTTCTCTATGAGGCGGCCTTCTCCTTGCGCAGCGCGAAGGCCCCGAAGCCGATGGTGAAGAAGAGGTAGACGGCGACGATGCCCCAGCCGAGCGGGTTCAATGCTCCCTGCAGGATCAGAACCACCGTGGCGACGAGGGCGATGAGGTCGTAGACAAACAGGTTCCAGATGATGGCCCGCCGCGCCACGCCCTGGTCCACGTTGCGGGCCAGCCAGGTCAGCAGCAGGTTGCCGACCAGCGCCGCCCCGTACTCGCGGGCGGTCAGCGCCGCGCCGGAGCAATAGGCGGCTCCCAGCAGGCCCAGGATCCAGGCCGGGAAAAACAGCAGCACGGGCCCGAAGCCCAGGCAGACGACCGCCTTGATGCTCATCAATGTCTTGAATTTCATCCTTTCCTCCCTTGAAACGATGATTGAATGATACCGTTATGCATAATGAAATTGCAACAAAAAATGGAGGAAAAATCGGGGAAATAGCGGGATGCGTTAGATGCCGTTACCCAGGGACTGGAAGCGGGGCTTGCGCGCAATCCGCCTGCGCACCGGTATCTTGGATTGGAACCCGGTATCGGCGTGGGTGCCGGCTTCTCGACCGGGTGTTTCTTTTTTGCTATCATCAGGTGGCAAGGACAGGCAAACAAGGCTCGAGTCCCGATGATCTCGAGCAGGAGGCATGGCAAATGTTCTATATCGTCGTAAGCGAGAAGGGGTTTGATCGGGCGGTGACCGATCTGGAAGCGGCGGTCAAGCGCCACGGTTTCGGTGTCCTCTATACTCACGATGTAGCGGCCACCCTGCGCGGCAAGGGCATCGATTTTCCCGAGCAGTGCCGGATCCTCGAAATCTGCCATCCAACCCATGCCGCGGAAGTGATGACGGCCGACATGCGGCTGAACATGGCGCTGCCCTGCCGCATCTCGGTGTACACCGAAAAGGGCGGCACGCGCATCGGCATGGTGCTGCCCACGGTGATGCTGGCGGCCCTCTCCAGCGACCCGGCCCTGGAGAGCGTGGCCCGCGAAGTCGAGGCGCAGACCGCGGAAATGATCGACGAAGCCGCGGGAGCGAGCGGTGCCGCCGTCTGACGGGGCCCCGTCAACCGGCGTTCCCCGGCTGTCCCCCGCTGCGGCGGCGGCGATCTTCTTTTTTTTCACTGCCTGGTTCTATCTGCTGCTCTTTACCCTGCGGCCGCTGCTGAAGGCGAATTATGCCTGGCACCCCGCCCTGTACTGGTTCGTCACCGGCGGCTTCCTGTTCGCGCCGCTGCTCATGTTCGCCCTGTGGCGCGCCGTTGCCGAGGGGAACCGGGGCATGAGGGAGATCCTGGCGGCATTGCATCTCAAACCGTTCAGCGGCAGCGACTGGCGCTGCTCTCTGATTGGGCTTCTCGCCGTGCTGCTGCTGACCGGGGGGGGCTTCGGCGCCGCCTGGCTGGTGTGCCGTCATTTTGGTTGGGCGATGCCTTCGACCACGCCCTGGTTCATGGAGATGCGCCCGCTGGTTGGAGCCGGGCGGCTGCTGCTGCTGGCCTGGCTGCCGATGTTCCTTCTCAACATCGTGGGCGAGGAGCTGCTGTGGCGGGGCTATGTCCAGGGCCGGCTGCGGGCCCGGGGCGCCTGGCTGCTGTGCTCGGGCCTGTGGCTCGTCTTCCATCTCCCCTTCGGCCCCGGCGTGATGCTGATGGGGCTCCCGGCCATCCTGGTCATCCCCTATGTTTTCCATAAAACGCGCAACACGCTGGCGGGCATCTTCATCCACGGGCTGTTCAACGGGCCGGCCTTCGTGGCCATTGCCCTGGGGCTCATTGACTGAAGAGGGATTCCCTTCCCTTGACTTCTCCGGCCGGGTCGGCTAAGGTTAGCTGCGGCGGCGACGGTTGTGCCGGCCGCCCCGGAGCATCATCGCCATGGAAGGAGCCGGCGCCCTGTTCTTCAGCTTCTGCCTGCTGGGTCTCTTCCTCCTGCTCGGCAAGGCGTCGCGCGTGGCCGTGCGCCTGTTCCAGGCCCTCTACCTGCCCTCCTCGATCCTGGGCGGCTTCATCGCCCTGGCCTGCGGTCCCTACCTGCTCGACCTGCTGCCGGCCTGGGTGGGGCGCGAATGGGCGCAGCTTCCCGGTCTGCTGATCAACATCGTCTTCGCCAGCCTGTTCCTGGGAGTCGCCCTGCCGGGAGCGCGCGCCCTATGGAACCAGGGCGGGGCGCAGCTCTGCTTCGGCATGGTGGTCGGGCTGGGACAGTACGTCGTCGCCCTGCTGCTCACCCTATTGGTGCTTTCGCCGGCTTTCGGCGTGCCGCCGGTTTTCGCCTGCATCCTGGAGATCGGCTTTTCCGGAGGCCACGGCACGGCCGCGGGCATGGCCGGCGTCTTTCAGGAGATCGGTTTCCCTGCCGGAGCGGCCCTGGGGCAGATGTCCGCCACCGTGGGCATCATCACCGCCGTGGTCGGCGGCATCCTGTTCATCAACATCGCCCTGCGCCGGGGCTACCGCACCCTGGGCCCGGGCCATAAAACGGTGCTGCGCCGACCCTCGACCGGCCTGCTGAGCCGGGAGCAGCGCTTCCCGATCGCCCGCGCCACGGTCGCGCCCGATTCGCTGGAGCCCTTCGCCTTCCACTTCGCCCTGGTGGCGCTGGCCGTGCTCCTGGGCTGGGTCATGCTGGGCGGCGTGCGCGGCCTGCACCCGCTGTTGCGCGGTTTCCCGCTCTTCCCCCTGGCCATGATCGGCGGCCTGCTCATCCAGGCGCTGGCGCGGCCGCTGCGCGTCGACCGCTACTTCGACCGCGACACCTTCGAGCGCATCCTCGGTTTTTCCATCGACCTGCTGGTGGTGGCGGCCATCGCCACCATGCGCCTCGACCTCTTCGTGGCGAATTTCTGGCCGTTCCTGCTGCTGATGGCCGCGGGCATCGCCTGGCTGTTCTTCACCCTGGCCGTGCTGGCGCCGCGCATGTTCCCGCGCTACTGGCTCGAGCGCGGCGTCACCGAGTTCGGCATGCAGAGCGGCGTGACGGCCATCGGCCTGCTGCTGCTGCGGCTGGTCGACCCGCTGTACGACACCGGCACGGCCGAGGCATTCGGCTTCAAGCAGATGGTCTACGAGCCGCTGCTGGGCGGCGGGCTGGTCACCGCCACCGCCCCCTTCCTGATCATCCGTTTCGGCTCCTGGCGGGCGCTGGCCCTGGCCGCCGGGATCATGGCCTGCTTCTGGTTCGTGTCGCTGCTGAGCGGCTGGTTCCGCCTGAAGCCCTGGCCGGGGGGAGAGGGAGGCAGTAGTCAATAGAAAGGCAATTTTCGAAAGCTTTCGCTGAATATTTTTCTTCAAAGGTATTTCTTCTAACTACTGTCTACTGACTACTGTCTACTGACTACTTTTCCCCGAGTTCCCAGTCGGCGATCATTTCCAGCCGCAGTTGCACGCGGCCGTCGGCCTGCCAGCTCTCCGAGGAGTTGTAGTCCCATTTCAGGTACTCGGAGCCGCC
>CAZLSH010000006.1:54331-56673 GCA_964562095.1 uncultured Clostridia bacterium
AGGTGGCCGAAGTACATGGCCTGGTCGCGCGTCGACTCCTGGTCGCCGCCGCTGGGATCGACCGGCACCCAGCCGTAATTGGGCAGGTACACCTCCACCCAGCGGTGGTAGACGAAGTCGAAGCTGGCGTCCTCGCCGCGCACGACCACCGAGCCCGCGTAGCGCGCCGGCAGCCCGGCGGCGCGGCACATGGCGATGTAGACGAAGGCGTACTCCGAGCAGGAGCCCGAGCCGCGCTGCAGCACCGTGGGCGCCACGTCCCAGCCGCCGATGCGCAGGTAGACCATCTTGTCGTGCAGCCAGTCGTAGAGGTCGCGGGCGATCCAGTAGGGGTTGTCCGGACGGGTGACAGCCTCCTTGACCGCTGCCTGGATGACCGGGTCCTTGAGCCGGTACTTGTCGTCATCGGCCAGATAGCGGTTGCGCACGTCGGCGGGGATGTCCCTCAGCGTACCCGCTTTTTCGGGGAAGAGATGATACATCACGTCGTAAATTCTGGCCTTGACGCGCATGCGGGTCGTGGCGCGTTCGCCGGGTTTAAGGGAGGTTTTCCGGAAGCGGGCCACCTCCTGGCCCCAGCGGTCGGTCAGCCTGGCATCCGGGACCTCGGGGAAATCGACAGCCAGGACATCCTGGGTGGAGCGTTGCTTGGGCAGGGCCAGGTAGACGTCCAGATCGGTCAAGGCGCCGGGGCCGAAGTTGATGATGTCGTGGGTGAAGGTGACCAGGGCGTTGCGCTCCTTGGCGCGCGTGTACGCGCCGTCGACGAAGACGGCGACCTGGGCGATCTCGTCGTTCTGGTAGTCGGCGACCCACAGTCCGTTCCCTGCCCAGGTCATGCCCCAGGGATAGGGGCCGGGGGCGGGCAGGACCATGATGACGCGCCCCTTGACCGGGTCGATGCGGTAGAGCTCGTCCCGCGAGCGGTCGGCCAGCCACAGGTAGCTCCCGTCCCAGGCCAGGCCGCGCGGGTCGCCGGCGGGGGCCTTCAGGGTGCGGATGGTCGTGCCGTCGTCGGGGCTGATCTGAAAGATCTCTTTGGTTCCGTTGTCGGAGACCCACAGCGCGTTTCCGTCCCAGGCCAGCCCCTGCGGGTCCGATCCCGGCGCCATGATCACCTTCAGGGTGCGGCCGCTGGCAGGGTCGATCTGGTAGATCTTGCCGCAATAGTCCTCGGCGGAGGTGTTGGTGAAGTCCATGTCGGCGACCCAGAGCGCCTCGCCGTCCCAGGCCAGGGCGGTGCAGAAGTAGCCCGGAGCGTCAAAGGTCGTCAGGACCTTGCCGTCGGCCGGGTCGAGGCGGTACAGCTTGTCGCTGTCGCGGTCCGCCGTCCAGAAGAACGTACCGTCGAAGGCCAGCCCGGTGCCGCAGGGCGAAGGAGCCGGAAGCTTTTTGACCACCGCGCCGGGTCCGGCGGACAGGGATATCGTCAGGAAAAGGATGGTCATGGCAATGAATGTCATTTTTTTCATGAATGGCCTCCAGAAATTTCATTTTAGGGGGAGGGAGTGTAAATGTCAACGACAGCCCGGATGAACCATTGAGCCGTATCGAACTCAAGAACCCCTCCACTCATTCTCTCTTGAACATAACCGATTTCTTCAACATCGAACGGCGAACGGCGAACGTCGAACCCCATGCTCTGTGTTATAATGAAACATGCCTTCTCAGCGAAAATTCTCCGTCGCGCTCATCGTTTCTTCCGCCGGCCTGGCCCTGTTCGTCGGCAATTTTTTTATCCGCCTCTACCTGGACGGCGGCAACGAGCAGCTCTGCGTCCTGATCCTGCTGCTGAAGGTCACCGGACTGCTGGCCTCGTTCGTGCTGGTGCTGGGCACCCTGGACGCCCCGGTGTTCAAGCGCTTCTGCCCGCGGAATCCCATTTTCGACTGCAAGCGGGTCATCGACTCGCCGGCGGGAACGGTGCTCGGCCTTGTCCACACGGCCGACCTGGGTGTGCTCTACTTCGCCGGCACGCTGCTGGTCCTGCTCATCTCCGCCTTCAGCCCCGGCTTTTACTACCAGGCGCTCTACCTGGGCCTGCTCAACCTGCTGACGCTGCCCTATACGATCTTCTCGGTGGCCTACCAGGTTTTCAAAGTGGGCAAGGGCTGCGCCCTCTGCCTCGTCGTGCAGGCTGTGTTCTGGCTCGAATTCTGGCAGTTTTACCCCTTTGTTATCGGCACCCGACGCCTCTTCGCATTCGACCTGCCCACACTCCACCCGCTGCTCGTGGGCCTCGGCCTGCCAGCGGTCCTTTGGCCGCTGGTCCGGCACATGCTGGAAAAGGCGTATGCCAGGCATGAAGGAGAATAAGCAGAAGTTCGATGTTCGACGTTCGA
>CAZLSH010000007.1:0-36468 GCA_964562095.1 uncultured Clostridia bacterium
CACCCTTGAAGTAGTATTTCAGCGCCTCGCGCACCACCAGGCGCTGGTTGGCCACGATGATGGCGCGAAAGGCCTCCTCGTCGCCGCTCTTGGCGCGGATGATCAGTTCGCGCTCCTCCGCGGGGGAGAGGATCTTGATCTTCTTGATGCCCTGGAAATAGAGGTTCAGGGAATCCAGCGATTCGCTGCTTTTATTTCTTTTCATCCTGGAAGGGAGCCACTGTCGGCGACTGGAACTTGACCAGGGCGTTCTGTTTTTTCTGCTCGAAAAGATCCTCGCGGCCGACGAAAAACTCTTTTTTCAATTCTTCCAGGAACAGGGAGAAATCCGCCTGCATCTTCTCCATCTTGTCCTTCATGTTGATGATGATCTCGATGCCGGCCAGGTTGACGCCCATCTCGCGCGTCAGGTTGAGGATGAATTCCAGCTTTTTCAGGTCTTCATCGCAGTACATGCGCGTGTTGCCCTTGCTGCGCGAGGGGATGAGCAGCCCCTCGCGCTCGTAAAGGCGCAGGGTCTGCGGATGGATGTCGTACTTGCTGGCCACCGCCGAGATGAAGTAGGTTTTCTCCTTCATCGCCGCAGCTCCTCGCGCGGATCATAGGGGGCCACCTTCTCGATCTCCTTGAGCAGCTCGCGCACCTTCAGGTCCTTGGTCGAGGGCGGCACGATGCGGATCTCCACGTACAGGTCGCCGTTCTCGCGCGTCTTGGGATTGACGATGCCCTTGCCCTTCAGGCGCAGCTTCTGTCCCGACGCCGTCCCCGGCGGCACCTTGAACAGCGAGGAGCCGTCCAGGGTGGGAATCTCGATCTTGGCCCCCAGCGCCGCCTCGGCGTAGGTCAGCGGCAGCGTCATCTCCAGGTCGTGGCCGCTGCGGCGGAAGACCTTGTGCGGGGCGACGCGGATGGTGATGATCAGGTCGCCCGGCGGGCCGCCGTTGCGGCCGGCGTTGCCCTTGCCGGCAATGCGCACCTTGGATTCGTTGTCCACGCCGGCGGGGATGCGCACGCGCAGGCGCGACGTGGTCTCGACGCGGCCGTCGCCGCCGCAGGCGCGACAGGGGGCGCCGGGCAGCACGCCGCTGCCGCCGCAGGTCGGGCAGATGGAGCCGAATTTCATGAAGCCGGACTGCTTCTGCACGCGGCCGCTGCCGCCGCAGGTCGGGCAGGCGCTCTGCTTGGAGCCGGCGTCGATGCCCTTGCCCTTGCAGGCGGCGCAGGGCTGCCGGTGGCTGACCTGGATGGCGGTCTCGATGCCGTTGGCCGCGTCCATGAAGTTCAGGTTCATGGAATAGTGCAGGTCCTCGCCGGGTTCGGGGCTGCGCCCGCGCCGGCCGGAGCGCTGGCGCGGCTCGCCCATGTTGCCGAAGATGGTCTGGAAGATGTCGCCGAAGGTGCTGTCGCCGCTGCTGTTGAAGTCGAAGCCCTCGAAGTTGCCGCCGCGGCCGCCGCCGCCGGGACCGGGAGCGCCGCGGGCGCCCAGCGAGCCGTACAGGTCGTACTGCTTCTTTTTATCAGGGTCTTTCAGCGTCTCGTGCGCCTCGTTGATCTCCTTGAAGCGCTGCTCGGCCGTTTTGTCGCCGGGGTTCAGGTCGGGATGATACTTGCGGGCCAGTTTGCGGTAGGCCTTTTTTATATCGGCGATGCTGGCGTTCTTGCTGACACCCAGTATCTCGTAGTAGTCTTTCATAAAAGATATATTACAATGGCACGCTAAAAAAATCAATACGGCTATCTGTGGTGAGTTCCAGCAAACCTGGCATTTTCACCGCGATGGTCCCGCGGTGCTCACCATTCTGAAACCAATCCCCTGGGGCTGCATGAAGCGAGCTGCGGATTTGACGGCCCGGGCGGCTTCCTCTATAATCGCCGCAGGATCGAAATGATCGAAAAAAAGGCGATAAAAGAGCTGATCGCTAGGGTCGGCAGGGATAAGGTGTTCTGCGACCGCGAGTACCTGCTGAGCTATTCCTACGACGCCACCGGGCTGGAGTACCTGCCCGACGCCGTCGTTTTCGCCGAGAGCGACGAGGACGTCGCTGCCGCGATCGCCGTTTGCCGCCAGCACGCCGTTCCTCTGGTGCCGCGCGGCGCCGGCGTGGGCTACACGGGCGGGGCGCTGGCCGTCCAGGGCGGCGTGGTGCTGGTCTTCACGCGCATGAACCGCATCCTGCGCCTCGACCGCGAGAACTCCCTGGCCGTGGCCGAGCCGGGGGTGATCACCTCCGACCTGCAGGCGGCGGCGGAAAAGGCGGGTCTGTTCTACCCCCCCGACCCGGCCAGCCTGAAGACCTCGACCATCGGCGGCAACATCGCCGAGAACGCCGGCGGCCCGCGCTGCTTCAAGTACGGGGTGACCGGGAACTACGTGCTGGGGATCGAGGCGTACCTGATGAGCGGCGAAAAGGTGCGCCTGGGCGCCGAGACCATCAAGAACGTCGCCGGCTACGACCTGAAGTCGCTGCTGATCGGCTCGGAAGGCACCCTGGCCGTGGTGACCCGGGCCACCCTGCGCCTGCTGCCCCTGCCCCCGCAACGGCGGCTCTTCCGCGTCGATTTTTCCTCGCTGGCGGCGGGCGCCCGCTTCGTGCAGCGCGTCATCCAGGCCCACGTCCAGCCGTCGGTGCTTGAGTTCATGGACCGCAGCTCGCTGCAGGCCGTCTATGCCTACCGGGGGCTGGCGCTCGACGGGCGGCTGCAGGCGGCGGTGCTGGTCGAGGTCGACGGCAGTGCGGCCGAGGTGGCCGAGCGCGAGGCGCAATTCGAAAAAATGGTGGCCGAGGCCGGCCCGCTGGGCCGGGAACGGGCGGAAACGCCCGCCGAGCAGGAAGCCCTCTGGGAGACGCGGCGCGCCATTTCCCCGGCCATCGCCAAATTGAAGCCGAAAAAGATCAACGAGGACATCGTCGTCCCCTCCGGCCGCATCCCGGAAATGGTGGAAGCCATCGCCGCGATGGGCGTGGAGCTTGGCCTGTGCATCGTCCTTTTCGGCCATTTCGGCGACGGCAACATCCATACCAACCTCATGGTCGACCCCGCTGATGCGGAGGAAATGAAAAGAGCCGACCAGGCGCTGGGCAGGATCTTCCGCCGCGTAATCGAGGCCGGCGGCACCATTTCCGGCGAGCACGGCATCGGCCTGAGCAAGAAGCCCTTCATGCACCTCCAGTTCAGCCCGGTCGAACTGGAACTGTTCCGCAGCATAAAAAAGGTATTCGATCCCGAAAATCTGCTGAATCCCGGCAAGATATTCTGATGGAAGCCATCGTGATGCGTGACGAGAAACAGCGATTTCTCGGCCGAATGCCGTTTCTTACATGTCACTGGTCACTTGTCAATCAGATCGGGCCTGAAACTCTGGCGGAACCTTTTTCTTTCCAGCTTCGTTATTGTTCCTGAGAAAGGAGCAAAGGATGAAAAACGCATTGATTTCTGTCATTGCCCTGTCGTTCCTCTCGTTTTCCGCCTGCGATGCCAGCGTCAACAGCAGCAGGAACCTCGGCGACGGCGAGCGCAGCGCCGGCATGAGCTCGGTCAACGGCAGCATCCGCATCGGCGCCGACTGCAACGTGAACGGCGGCTGCCATACCGTCAACGGCGGCATCGAGGTCGGGAACCACTCGCGGGTGGAGGACCTGGAGACGGTCAACGGCCGTATCGTCATCGGCGCCGGCGTCGAGGTGCAGGGCGATGCCCAAATGGTCAATGGCTCCTTCAAGGCCGCCGCCGGCAGCGTGGTCCTTGGTCAGGTGACCACGGTCAACGGCCGCATCGAATTGACCAACGCCGTGGTGGATCGGGACGTCTCCACGGTCAACGGCGATGTCCGGCTCAGGGACCGGAGCGTCATCCGCGGCAGCATCGTCATCAAGGGCCGCAGGGGTATCTTTTCCGGCGGCAAGCACCTGGAGATCCGCATCGAGGACGGCTCGGTGGTCGACGGCGGCATCGATGTCCGCGATCCTGACCGCAGGGTCCGGGTATATATCGGCAAGGATTCCATTGTCAAGGGCAAGATCCGAAACGCCAAGGTAATAAAAGAATAGGCGAAATACTGCGGATTTCGTGACGCGTAACGCGTGACACGAAAAAGCATAAACCCCACGCCTGCAACTTCCAAATCCCAACAGCAAGTTCCAGACAAATTTCAAGCACGGATGTCCGAATGACTCCAGCAAAGGCGATTCATTGATATCATTTCGTGAGATGGTTTTCGTTTCGGTCATTGGAATTTGGAACTTGGAATTTATTTGTGATTTGGATTTTGGTGCTTGGAATTTGAATTCACTAATGCGCTGTAACTCGTTACGCGTCACGCGTGACGCTGGGTCAAGTTATCCTGAAAACAGCGTGTGGGTGGAATAGCCGGGGTCTGACGTCAGGTTTACCCCCAGCTTGCGCAGGCCGGCTTCGTCGCCCGGCGTGGGCATGTGGGTGATGTGCACCTCGCAATTGCGCAGCTCGGAAAGCTTTTCCACCGCCGCCTGGGCGGCGGGGTTGCCGCTGGCGCTGATGCCCAGGGCGATCAGGGTCTCGTCCAGGTTCAGGCTCACGTCCCGCCCTTTCAGCACTTCTTTTTTCAGGTGGCCCAGCGATTCGGTGATGCTGGGCGGCAGCAGGTGCATGCTGTCGGGGATTCCGGCCAGGTGCTTGGCGGCGTTGAGGATCAGGCTGGAGGCGGCGTGCAGCAGCGGCGAGTTCTTGCCGCTGACGATGGCGCCGTCGGGCAGCTCGATCGCGGCGCCGACGAAGATGCCGGCGTGGCCTTTGCCTTTGCGCTGCCCCTCCCGGGCGGCTTCCCGCGCCGGGCGCACCACCGGGCGGTTCTCTTCGCTCACCCCCAGGTTCTCCATGAACAGGCGCAGCCGTTCCACCGTGTCCTTCTCCACCACCCCCATGGCGTACTCGCACTGGTAGCGGAAGAAGCGGCGGATGATCTCCTGGATGGCCGCCTCGCGCACCACCGCGTCGTCGAAAATGCCGAAACCGGCGCGGTTGACCCCCATGTCGGTCGGCGAATGGTAGACCAGGGGGTTCTCGGTGATCTTTTCCAGGATGCGCCGCAGCAGGGGGAAGGCCTCGATGTCGCGATTATAGTTGACCGCCTTGACCTCGTGGGCCTCGAGATGGAAGTGGTCGATGAGATTGATGTCCTTCAAGTCGGCGGTGGCGGCCTCGTAGGCGATGTTCACCGGGTGGTTCAGCGGCAGGTTCCAGATGGGAAAGGTCTCGAACTTGGCGTAGCCCGAGCTCACGCCGCGCCGGTGCTCGTGGTAGAGCTGCGACAGGCAGGTGGCCAGCTTGCCGCTGCCGGGGCCGGGGCCGGTGACCACCACGATGGGCTTGGCCGTCTCGATGTACTCGTTGGCGCCATAGCCCTCGTCGCTGACGATGGTGTCGATCTCGGTGGGGTAGCCCTTGGTGAAGCTGTGGGTGTAGACGCACACGTTGCGGCGCTCCAGCTTGTTCTGGAAGGCCTTGGCGGCGGTCTGGCCGGCGAAGCGGGTGATGATCACGGCGCGCAGGGTGATGCCCCAGGCGGCCAGGTCGTCGATGAGCTTCAGCGCGTCGACGTCGTAGGTGATGCCGAAGTCGGCGCGCACTTTCTTGCGCTCGATGTCCCCGGCATAGATGCAGAGCAGGACGTCGGTCTGTTCCTTCAACTGCTGCAGCAGCCGCATCTTGACGTTGGGGTCGAAACCGGGCAGGACGCGGGCGGCGTGGTAGTCGTAAAGCAGCTTGCCGCCGAACTCGAGGTAGAGCTTGTTGCCGAAGGCGCGCACCCGGTCCCGGATGGCGGCCGACTGTTCGTTCAGGTATTTCTCGTTGTCAAAACCGATCGCCTTGGGCATGGGGCTTCCTCCGGGAACGGTCGCGGCCGGCGTGAAATGCGGCTATTTGTCCAGCTCGATGGCCTGGGCGAACACCTTGACCATCTTTTCAAAGTCGGCGAACTTTTCAAAGGAGAGGTTGATCCCTTTCTTGGTCGGGGCCCATTCGCCCGACTCGGCCTGGAACCAGGTGCGCACGCTGAAATACTTCTTGTTCTTGAAGGTCGAAATGGAGAAGATGAGCTTCTGCGTGGCATTCATCTCCAGGAAACCCACGTTCAACGCCTCGTCGCTCTCCTTGATGAAGTCGGGCTCCTGGATATCCACTTGCTTCCGTACCGCCTTTTTCAACTCGCTGAAATCCATGTTGTTCTCCTGGTTGCCGTCTATTTTTTCTTGATCGTCTGCTCGAAGAATTCGGCCGCTTTCTGCTTCTTGGCCTGCTCCAGCGATTTGGCCTGGGTGAAGCGCTCTTCGACCGCCTCTTTTTTCTGTTTTTCCTTGCTCAGCAGGTCCTCGAACGAGGAGTGGGCCTTTTTTGCGCTGCGCTTGTGCTGCACGACCTGCTGGGCGTCGATGTCCACCCACAAACTGGCGTGGCAGGCGGGGCATTGGACCTCGATCAGGTTCTCCATGAGCTGATTTTAATACAAGCGGCGGCAAATAGCAATAAGGAAACGGCCCGGCGTCCCGCTGCCGCGGCCGATTGACAACCCCCCGGATTTCGGGCAAAATAGGCGAAATGGCCGACTGGAAAGAAGGAATGCCCCCCGTTGTCCGCTTCGCCCCGTCGCCGACCGGCTACCTGCACGTCGGCGGCGCCCGCACCGCCCTGTTCAATTATCTCTTCGCCCGCCACCACGGGGGCCGCTTCATCCTGCGCATCGAGGACACCGACCAGAAGCGCTACCAGCCCGAAGCCCTGGCCGAGATCTTCGCCAGCCTGAAATGGCTGGGGCTGCAGTGGGACGAGGGGCCGGAGGCCGGCGGCGGCGCGGGGCCGTATTTCCAGTCGCAGCGCACGGCCCTGTACCGCGAGCACGCCGACCGGCTGCTGGCGGCCGGGCGCGCCTACCGCTGCTTCTGCACGGAAGAGCGGCTGGCGCAGCTGCGGCTGGAGCAGGAGAAGGCCAGGATGGCCCACGGCTCGGGTTACGACCGCCATTGCCGCGGGCTGGAGGCAGCCGAAGTCCGGGCGCTGCTGGCGGCCGCGACTCCGCATGTCGTGCGCCTCAAGGTCCCCGACGACCGCGCGGTGGCCTTCCACGACCTGATCCGCGGCGACATCGCCTATGACAGCGCCCAGCTGGACGACCTGGTGCTGCTCAAGTCGGACGGCTTCCCCACCTACCACCTGGCCAACGTGGTCGACGACCACCTGATGGGCATCAGCCATGTGCTGCGCGGCGACGAATGGATCGCCTCCACGCCCAAGCATATCCTGATCTATGAAGCGTTCAACTGGGCGCCGCCCGTCTTCGCCCACATGCCGGTGATCCTGGCCCCTGACGGCGGCAAGCTCTCCAAGCGCCGCGGCGCCGCCTCGGTCCTCGACTACCAGCGCGCCGGCTTCCTGCCCGAAGCGCTGCGCAATTTCCTGGCCCTGCTGGGCTGGGCGCCGGGAGGCGACCGCGAGGTCATGACCCTCGAAGAGCTGATCGCCGCCTTCACCCTGGAGCGCGTCCAGGCCAAGGCGGCGGTTTTCGACGAGACCAAGCTGGAATGGATGAACGGCGTCTACCTGCAGGGGCGTTCCGCGGAGTCGCTGCTCCCCGCTGTGCGCGCGCTCTGGGAAAAAATGGATCTCCCCCCGGACGCCCTGGCCGACGAGGCCTTCCTGAAGAAAGTGATCGGCCTGTTCAAGGAGCGCAGCCGGAGGATCGGCGAGATCGCCGAGAACTCGCTGTACTTTTTCCGCGACCCGCAGGAATACGATGCCCAGGTCGCCAAAAAACATTTCCAGCCTGACATTCTTCCCCGAATCGATGCCCTGCTCGCCGCCCTGGCGGACCTGCAGCCCTTTGCCCACGACGCCCTGGAAGGAGTGTACCGCAAGCTCGCCGAAGAACTGGGCGTTTCGGCCGGCAAGCTGATCCATCCGACGCGGCTGGCGGTCAGCGGCGTCGGCTTCGGCCCCGGCCTCTTCGAGATGCTGGAAGCACTGGGCCCGGAGACGGTGCTGCGCCGCCTGCGCAGGGCACGGGGTCATATCGCCGCGCGAGGTCAAGATGGCCACTGAAGAGATCACCCCGGGACTGAATTTCATCCGCGCCATCGTCGAGGCCGATATCCGGGCCGGCAAGAACGGCGGCCGCGTCCACACGCGCTTCCCGCCCGAGCCCAACGGCTACCTGCATATCGGCCACGCCAAGTCGATCTGCCTCAATTTCGGGCTGGCGCGCGACTACAACGGCCTGTGCAACCTGCGCTTCGACGACACCAACCCGGGCAAGGAGGACGTGGAATACGTCGACTCCATCATGGCCGACATCCGCTGGCTGGGTTTCGACTGGGGCGACCGCCTCTTTTACGCCTCCGACTATTTCGAGAAGCTCTATGAATACGCCCTGCACCTCATCCGCGCCGGCAAGGCCTACGTCTGCGCCCTGAGCGCCGACGAAATCCGCGCCTACCGCGGCACGCTCACCGAGCCGGGCCAGGACAGCCCCTGCCGCGAGCGGCCCATGGAAGAGAACCTCGACCTCTTCCAGCGCATGCGCGCCGGCGAGTTCCCCGACGGCGCCTACGTGCTGCGCGCCAGGATCGACATGGCGTCGCCCAACCTGAACATGCGCGACCCGGTCCTCTACCGCATCCGCCGCGAGAGCCACCACCGCACCGGCGACCGCTGGCTGATCTACCCGATGTACGACTACACCCACCCCATCTCCGACGCCCTGGAGGGGATCACCCATTCCGTCTGCACCCTGGAGTTCGAGGACCACCGGCCGTTCTACGACTGGGTGCTGGACAACCTGCCCGTCCCCTGCCACCCGCAGCAGATCGAGTTCGCCCGCCTGAACCTCAACTACACGGTGATGAGCAAGCGCAAACTGCTGGAACTGGTCGACAAGGCCTATGTGCGCGGCTGGGACGACCCGCGCCTGCCGACCATCGCCGGCCTCAGGCGCCGCGGCTACACGCCGGAGGCGATCCGCGCCTTCGCCGAGACCGTCGGCGTGGCCAAGCGCGAGAGCATGGTCGACATGGCGCTGCTCGAGTATTGCCTGCGCGAGGATCTGAACCGGCGGGCGCAACGGGTGATGGCCGTGCTGCGGCCGCTGAAGGTGGTCATCACCAACTATCCCGAGGGCCGGGTGGAGGAGCTGGACGCCGAGAACAATCCCGAGGATCCCGGCGCCGGCACGAGAAAACTGCCTTTTTCCCGCGAGATCTTCATCGAGCAGGACGATTTCCGCGAGGACCCGCCCAAGAAGTTCTTCCGCCTCTCGCCCGGCAGGGAGATCCGCCTGAAGCACGCCTATTACATCCGCTGCGACGAGGTGGTCAAGGACGCCGAGGGCCGCATCGTCGAGCTTCGCTGCAGCTACGACCCCGAATCGCGCGGCGGCGGAACCAGCGATGGCCGCAAGGTGCAGGGCACCTCGCACTGGGTGTCGGTGGCCCATGCCGTCGACGCCGAAGTGCGCCTCTACGAGAAGCTCCTCTCCGTGCCGGATCCCGCCGCTGAAAAGGAAGAGAAGGATTTCAAGGAATACCTGAACCCCGATTCGCTGGAAATTGTCAAGGGCTGCAAGGTCGAGCCTTCCCTGGCCGCGGCCCGGCCGGGCCAGTTCTTCCAGTTCCTGCGCCAGGGCTATTTCTGCGTCGACCCCGACTCCACGCCGTCGCTGCCGGTGTTCAACCGCAGCGTCACCCTGCGCGACTCCTGGGCAAAGATCGAGAAGGCCCGGCAGGACAAGTAGCCTCTGCCGGCTGCGGATTTGACATTCAGGCGCCGTTCCCGCAATATTTCCACCTGGAAGGCATGCCCGGGTGATCATGTCGAGGAGGAAGGCTTCATGGGACATTTTTCAAACACGATGAAGGGTTGGCTGTTGTCCGCCGTGTTGCTGGCCCTGTGCCTGCCGCTGGCGGCGCAGGAGAACCTGGCTTACCAGCTGCCGCCCCAGGAGATCGTTGACATCGTTGACGCGCCGGGAAACCCTTTCGTCATTCCCAGCCCCGACTGCAAAACCCTGCTGGTCGTCGAACGGCCGGCGCTCATCTCCATCGCCGACCTCTCGCAGCCCGAATTGCGCCTGGCGGGGCTGCGCATCAACCCGCGCACCAGCGGCCCCGCGCTGAGCCAGGCCGTTTTTTTCAAATCGGTCGTCTTCAGGGATCTGCTTACGCTGAAGGATCGCCCGTTGACCGGCCTCCCCGCCGCCGCGCGCGTCTCCGACCTGCATTGGTCGCCCGACAGCTCCAGGCTGGCCTTTGCCGTCACCCGCGAGGATGGCATCGAGCTCTGGGTCGCCACGGCCGCCGACGGCAAGGCGGCGCGCCTGACCGGCCCGCGGCTGAACGGCGCCATCGGCGACCCGTTCTTTCAGTGGCTCGCCGACAGCCGGCAGCTCCTTTTCCTCGGCGTCCCGGAGGGGCGTACCGCCGTGCCCGCGAAGGAGATCGTTCCCAAAGGACCGGTCGTGCAGAGCAATGAGGGCAGGAAGGCGCCGGTGCACACCTACCAGGACCTGCTGAAGGACCAACATGACGAAGAGCTATTCGTTCATTATGCGACGTCGCAGCTGGCGATCGTCGGCCTGGATGGCCGGATCCAGAACCTGGGCCAGCCCGGGATCATCGCCGCGGCCGACCCTTCGCCCGATGGCGATTGCCTCCTGGTCAATCTCATCCAACGCCCCTTTTCCTATCTGGTCCCCTGCCGTGATTTTCCCCAGTCCTTCGAGATCTGGAACCGGGATGGCCGGGTGGTCCGGAAGATCGCCGCTATCCCCCTGGCCGAGGACGTGCCGCCGGGATACGACGCCGTGCGCCGGGGGCCGCGCGACTTCTCCTGGCGCAGCGACGCGCCGGCCACGCTGGTTTGGGTCGAAGCCCAGGATGGCGGCGATCCGGCCAGGGACGCCGCGATCCGCGACAAGGTTTTCTGCCTCGCGGCGCCGTTCAGCAGCGAAGCGCAGGAGGGCCCGGCCCTGAAATACCGGTTATCCCATATCCAATGGGGGACGGGCTCGCTGGCCATGATCAACCAGTTCTGGTGGAAGACCCGGCAGGTGCGCGTCGAGCGCTTCGAGCCCGACGCTCCCGCCAAGCCCCCGGTGGAAGTTTTTTCCTACTCCTCCGAAGACCGCTACAACGACCCGGGCAGCTTCTATTCCCGGTTCAACGGTCAGGGGCGCCGCGTGCTGCTCAGCGACCGGCAAGGCTTCCTGTACCTGGGAGGCCGCGGCGCTTCTGCGGCGGGCGACCGTCCCTTCATCGACCGCTACGACACGGCAACCGGCAGGAGCACCCGCTTGTGGCGTTCCGTTGCGCCGTATTACGAAGCGGCCGCCGTTTTTGCCGATGTGGACAAGGGGCTGGTCCTGTCCAGCCGCGAAGGCAAGATGACGCAGCCCAACTATTTCCTGCGCAACCTGAAGAGCGGCAAGCTGAAGCAAGTCACTTTTTTCCCGCATCCCTTCCCGGCGCTCCGGGATGTCGAGAAGCAGGTCTTGCGCTACCCGCGCTCCGACGGCGTCGACCTGAGCGGCAACCTCTATCTGCCGATCGGCTGGAAGAAGGCGGACGGGCCTCTGCCGGTGTTGATGTGGGCCTATCCCCAGGAGTTCAAGAGCCGAGCGGCGGCCGGGCAGATGCGGGATTCGCCCTACCGCTTTATCCGCATTTCACCCTATTCCACCCTGCTGTGGATCACGCAAGGCTATGCCGTGCTGGACAACCCGGCCATGCCCATTGTCGGCGAGGGCCATCAGGAGCCCAACGACAGCTACATCGAGCAGCTCGTGGCCGGCGCCCAGGCGGCCATCGACAAGCTGGCGGCGATGGGGGTCGGCGACCGCCGGCGCGTAGCGGTCGGGGGGCACTCCTACGGCGCCTTCATGACCGCCAACCTGCTGGCCCACTCGCGCCTCTTCGCCGCCGGCATCGCCCGCAGCGGCGCCTACAACCGCACGCTGACCCCCTTCGGCTTCCAGGCCGAGGAGCGGCTCCTCTGGCAGGCGCCGGAAACGTACATGCGCATGTCGCCTTTCATGCACGCCCACCAGGTCAAGGACCCCATCCTGCTGATCCACGGCCAGGCGGACAACAACAGCGGCACCTTCCCGGTCCAGACCGAGAGGTTCTACCACGCGCTGAAGGGCAACGGCGCCACGGCGCGCATGGTCCTGCTGCCCTGTGAATCGCACGGCTACGATGCCCGCGAGTCGATCCTGCACATGCTCTGGGAGACCTGGACCTGGCTGGAAAAATACGTCAAGAACAGGCCGCCTGAGAATTGAACGGGAGGAAATCACCATGAAAAATCGAGTGGGCGAGAAGATCGGCTGGATCGCTGGCTGGCTGGGCGGATTCCTCTGGGTGCTCATCCTGGCCGTCATGTTCCTGTTCCAGGGCAAGGGCCGGGAGGGCATCATCGGCCTGGCCCTGGTCGCGCTGGGCGTTTTTTATACTTTTTCCTGTGCTCCCTGGAAATATCCGCAGACGCTGTATTGGCGATTGATGATCCGCCTGTACGCCGTGTTCCTGACCGCGATCGCCTGGGCGATCTGGTCTTTCGGCGGCTGGCAGGGCAGCGGGCTCAACGGCTGGTTTCTCCTGCTGCTGCTGCCCGTGCTTGCGCCGCTGTTCACCATCGGCCGCCGAACCTGGGAGCAAATCACCGAGCAAAAAGAGCCCTGACAAAGTGGTCGTGATAGTGATAGTGGTTGTGACTGCAATTTAACGGAATTATACGAATGCGGCTGTTGTTTCTGTCTTTTCGCTTACAGAGCGTCCATATTCATTGAATTGACTAGGCTTACACTATCACTACCACTACCACTTAGCCTTCTTGAAAAGTTCAACGGAATTCTTTGCTGACAATAGTGATGCGCTCGGGGTAGGTGATGTCGCCGAGGGGGGTGGAGACGCTGGGCAGGGCATCGAGCGCCACGCGTGAAATGTCGTTGCCGCGGCCGCCCAGGGCCAGGGCCAGGTTGAGCAGGTCCTCGTAGCCGCGCTCGCCGAAAAATTCATACAAATCCAGCTCCAGGCGCAGGGGGATGACGGTCGTCTGCCCCGTGCCCGGGATCTCCAGCGCCCGGTCGATGCCGCCGCTGATCGTCGGCTGGTCGTCGATGAGCAGCCGCCAGTCGAAGCGGGTCAGGGTGGATACGGTGCGGGTGGTGCCGCCCGTGCCGTCGTTGGGGTTGCGCGCCTCGACGTTGAGCAGGAAGCGGGCCGGCAGGCGCCGGTTCCTGAATGCGGCCAGCAACTGGATGCCGTCGCTGACGGAAAAGTCACGCAGTTGGGACTTGGGCCCGAGGCCGATGCCGGCCAGCGAGAAATCGCTGATGTTGTCCAGGCGGAACTGCAGGTTCTTCAGGCTGGTCAGCGCGCGGGCGATATCGCCCAGGGTGACGCAGCCCTGCAGCAATAGGACACACAGGACGATCGCCGTGATAGCGGCTGTCTTATTCGTCATCGTTCCCTCCTTCTTCCGCTCACTTATCCTAGTCCGCTCGGGTATGGAAGTCAAACCGGATGGCTGCATTCTTTACTTCAGGCACCCGGCTTGATAGAATGATTTTTCCACATCCGGGGGAAACGAAGAGAAATGTTCATTCCGTTGAAGGACTACAACCCGACGCGGCGCACGGCCGTCGTCGTCATCCTGTTCATCCTGCTCAACGCCTCGGTCTTTGTCTATCAGGCCTACCTGTCGCGCCAGCACCTGGCGGAGCCGCTGCGGGCGGCGAACATGGAGCCGCTGGCCTGGCCCTCCAGCCTGGAGTATCACCTGGTCAGGGACGGCCTGGTGCCGGCTGAACTGACGCGGGGGGGCAACCTGGAAATCCCCGTCGGCAAGGACCGCTACGGGCGGGCGGTCGTCTATCGCCGCGACGCCTCGCCGTTGCTGAGCCTGCTGGCCTCTTTGTTCATGCACGGTTCCTGGCTGCATTTGCTGGGCAACATGCTGTTCCTGTGGATCTTCGGCAACAACATCGAGGACCGGCTGGGACGGATCCGTTTCCTCCTGTTCTACCTGCTGTGCGGGGTTGGCGCCAGCCTGACCCACGTGTTGTTCAACTCGGATTCGCTGGTCCCGGTCATCGGCGCCAGCGGCGCGGTATCGGGGGTGATGGGGGCCTACCTGGCCCTCTTTCCCACGGCGCGCGTCCGCACCCTGCTTTTTGTCTTTGTCTTCGTCACGACCATGGATGTGCCGGCCGCGCTGTTCCTGGTCATCTGGTTCCTCTTTCAGTTCCTGGCGGCCGGCGGCGGCTCGGGCATCGCCTGGCTGGCCCATGTCGGCGGCTTTGTCCTGGGATTCCTCCTGGTGAGGTTCTTCGGGGCCGCGAAAAAGCCGCTGGCCGATCCGGCCCGGTAAGTCCGGCCGGCATGGAGGTCATCATGGAAAAACGCGTCATCCAATCCGCTTCGGCGCCCGCGGCGCTGGGACCGTATTCTCAGGCCGTGCGCTGGGGCAATCTGCTCTTTCTTTCCGGCCAGGTGGGGGTCGACCCGGCCAGCGGCAAGCTGGTCGAAGGCGGCGTCGAGGCCGAGGCGCGGCAGGTTTTCCGGAATATGGAGGCGGTGCTGCTGGCCGCCGGCATCAATCTCCGCCGCCTGCTCAAGACCACCGTGTTCCTGAAGGACATGGCCCATTTCCAGGCCGTCAACGAGATCTATGCCGAGCTGGTGCCGCCGCCTTATCCGGCCCGGGCCGCCTTCGCCGTCAGGGATCTGCCCCTGGGGGCCGAGGTCGAGATCGAGGCGATCGCCGCGCTGATGGATTGAGCGCCGCGAAGCGCATTCCCGGCTGAGCCGCATGCTGCGGGCGCAGGACCTCTGGGTCGAGAACCAGGAAGCGGAAACGCTGCTGAGCGCTGTCGACATGGAGGTGCCGGCCGGGACGGTCACGGTGCTGCTCGGGGAGAGCGGCGCCGGCAAGACCCTGTTGGCGCGCGCCCTGGCCGGGCTCCTGCCCGCCCGCTTGCGCGTCAGCCGCGGCCGGATCCTCTTCGATGGCCGGGAGATGAACGGCCGTGCCTGGGACAACGTCCGCGGCCGCGAGGTCTTTTATGCGCCGCAGAACGCCGCGGCCAGTTTCAACCCCGTCCTGACCATCGGCCGCCAGATCAACGAGTGCCGCCCTTGCGCCGCCGGGCGGGCCCAAGCCGGGTACGCCGCGGAGCTCGATGAGCTGCTGCTGCGCCTGCAGTTTTCCGACCCGGCTCGCGTCATGGGCGCGTATCCCCACGAATTGAGCGGCGGCGAGAACCAGCGCTGCCTGCTGGCCCTGGCGCTGGCCTGCGGCGCCGGCGTGCTGATCCTGGACGAGCCCACCTCCGAGATCGACGCCGCCGCCCTGGACGAGTTTGTCGCGGTGCTGCTTGAACACCAGCGCCGCCGCCGGCTGACCATCCTGCTGGTCTCGCATCACCTGGGTTTCGTCAGCCGGAGCGCCGATGCGCTATGCATCCTGGCCGGCGGAAAGGTCGTGGCTGCCGGGCCGCCGGCATGCGTCCTCGGTTCTTCCGGCCACCCCTATGCCCGGGAGATAGCCGATTACCTGGGGCCGGAATGAGCGCCGTCCGCTTCCGCCTGCGCGGCCTCGCCAAATCCTACCGCGGCCGAAGACGGGGCGGCGCGCCTACGGCAGCGGTCGTGACCGCCCTGGACGGAGTGGACCTCGATATCCTGGAAGGGCAGGTCAACGCCCTGACGGGCCGCTCGGGAGCCGGCAAGTCGACCCTGGCCCGCATCATCATGGGTTTCATTGCGCCCGACGGCGGCGACATTCTCTATCAGGGCCGGCCCCTGGCCGCGGTGCCGCGGCCGGACTTCCGCCGCAGCAACCAGATGGTCTTCCAGAACCCGTTGCAGGCGGTCAACCCCCTGTTCACCGCCGGCTGGATCATCGGCGAGCCGCTGCGTGTCTTGCGTGCAGCCCCGCCCCGCTTCGACGGGGCCGGCGGTGAAGAAACCGCCGCGCCGTCCGCGAGCGCGCAGCGGATCGCCGAGGTGCTGGAGCAGCTGGAACTGCCGCGCGCCTGCCTGCAGCGGCGGCCCTGCGAGCTGTCGGGCGGCGAGCTGCAGCGCGTGGTGCTGGCGCGGGCCCTGGTCCTGAAGCCCGGGTTCCTGGTGCTGGACGAACCCTTCTCGGCCCTCGATGACCTGACCGCCATGAAGATCGTTCGCTTGCTGAAAGGGCTGTTCCTCCGCCTGGGGCTGGGCGTCCTGTTCATCGGCCACCATCCGCGCCACCTGCGCGAACTGGCTGACCGCGTGGCCGTCCTGGAACAAGGGCGCATGCTCCCTGGATGCTGATCGGCCGCTTCATTTATATTTTTTTATCTATGCGAAAAATGAGATTTCCCCATCTGGAAGATATATTATTTATTGTATTGGGAATGTTTTTTGTACAGGAGGATTGAGATGCGCAAAAAAGTTCTGTTGGTTCCCGGCGTCGTGATCGGGCTCCTGATTTCGCTTCTTCCTCTCCAGGCCCAGGGTGACAAGGGATTGCCTGCCGGTCAGTACCCGGTCGCGGCCATGATGGTCGGCACCTACAGCATCGACTGGCTGCCGGTGGCGAGCGTCGAGGGCATCCAGCTCACCGTCGCCGGCCCCGGCGATTTCTACTGGCGGGAGACCTTCGCCAAGGGAGCGCGGCCGCGTTTTGCCGTTGCCGACATCAAGGGGCAGTGCCTTGACGGGACATACATGTACGAACTGACGGTGCTGCCGCCGGCCCAGCAGCGGCTACGGCCGGAGGGCGATTTGTTTATCAGCCCGGTCCATATTCCCGCCGTCACGCAGACAGGCAGTTTCAGCATCCGGGGCGGCGCCTTCCTTTCCATGACCTTGAGCGAGAACCCGGGCAGGGTCATGGACGTGGTCCACAACGACGACGTGATCGTCACCGGCAGCCTCTGCGTCGGCTTTGATTGCCTCACCGACGGCTCTGAGGATTTCGGCTTCGACACCATTAAAATGAAGGAGAACAACCTGCAGATCCTCTTCGACGACACGTCGACGACGGCGGGCTTCGCGGCCAACGACTGGCGCATCATCGCCAACGATTCCGTCAGCGGCGGCGCCAGCTATTTCGCCGTCGAGGACTCCACCGCCGCCAAGACGCCGTTCAAGATCATGGCCGGCGCGCGCACCAGCTCTATTTTCGTCAGCTCAACCGGCAGGGTCGGCCTGGGCACGGCGGCGCCGGTGTGCAACCTGCACATCCTTCAAGGCGACACGCCGACGATTCGCCTTGACCAGGACACCTCCTCCGGCTGGACCGCCCAGGTCTGGGACATCGCCGGCAACGAGAGCAACTTCTTCATCCGCGACACGACCGGCGGTTCCAAGCTCCCTTTCCGCATCCAGCCGGGAACGCCGACCAATACCCTGACACTGAAGTCGGACGGCAAGGTGGGCATCGGCACCTGGTCGCCCGACAGCAACCTGGAGATCGAGAGCACGGGCAGCAACAACGTGCTGTCGGTGCAGCGCACCGACGGAGCCACCATGAAGCTGAGCGCCATGGGCGCTTCGGGCCAGATCGGCACGACCACGGCGCACGCCGTCAATTTCATGACCAACAACGTCAAGCGGCTGTCGATCGCGGCCAACTCGGGCTATGTGGGAATCGGCCAGACCATCCCCGACTACCCGCTGCACATGGGCAGCGGCGCCTACTGCAGCACGGGCGGGGTGTGGACGAACGCGTCGAGCATCGCCTTCAAGCAGGACGTGCGGCCGCTGGACCTGGCGCCGGCGGAGCGGGCGCTGCAGGACCTGCAGCCGGTGTCGTTCCGCTACAAGGCGGCGCCGGAGGAGCAGCACCTGGGGTTCATCGCCGAGGAGGTGCCCGAGCTGGTGGCCAGCGGCGACCGCCAAGGAATGAGCCCGATGGACATCGTGGCCGTGCTGACCCGGGTCGTACAGGAACAGCAGAAAACCATCGCGGCGCTCAGCCGGCGCTTGGAGGCCCTGGAGAAACAAAGCGGGGAATAGGGGCCAGGCACTGATTCGCGCCGGGACAGCGGATGCTGCGCGGGGGGGTGCCCTGGCGCAGCCGATCCTCCTGACACGTCGCTTTCACCGGCCGGTTGATTTTATTTTGCCCTGACGATAGAATGAGCCATAATGATGTTCCGGACTTTATTTGGAGGAAAAAAATGAAGAAAATGAAAGAAAGCCTGCTGACCTGCCTTTTCCTGTGCCTGCTGGTTTCGCTCCCGGCGGGAGCCAGCGACGGCAAGCGCATGGCCGCCGACGCCAACCCGGTGGCCACGATCATGGTCGGCACCTACAGCATCGACTGGCTGCCGGTGGCGAGCGTCGAGGGCATCCAGCTCACCGTCGCCGGCCCCGGCGATTTCTACTGGCGGGAGACCTTCGCCAAGGGAGCGCGGCCGCGTTTTGCCGTTGCCGACATCAAGGGGCAGTGCCTTGACGGGACATACATGTACGAACTGACGGTGCTGCCGCCGGCCCAGCAGCGGCTACGGCCGGAGGGCGATTTGTTTATCAGCCCGGTCCATATTCCCGCCGTCACGCAGACAGGCAGTTTCAGCATCCGGGGCGGCGCCTTCCTTTCCATGACCTTGAGCGAGAACCCGGGCAGGGTCATGGACGTGGTCCACAACGACGACGTGATCGTCACCGGCAGCCTCTGCGTCGGCTTTGATTGCCTCACCGACGGCTCTGAGGATTTCGGCTTCGACACCATTAAAATGAAGGAGAACAACCTGCAGATCCTCTTCGACGACACGTCGACGACGGCGGGCTTCGCGGCCAACGACTGGCGCATCATCGCCAACGATTCCGTCAGCGGCGGCGCCAGCTATTTCGCCGTCGAGGACTCCACCGCCGCCAAGACGCCGTTCAAGATCATGGCCGGCGCGCGCACCAGCTCTATTTTCGTCAGCTCAACCGGCAGGGTCGGCCTGGGCACGGCGGCGCCGGTGTGCAACCTGCACATCCTTCAAGGCGACACGCCGACGATTCGCCTTGACCAGGACACCTCCTCCGGCTGGACCGCCCAGGTCTGGGACATCGCCGGCAACGAGAGCAACTTCTTCATCCGCGACACGACCGGCGGTTCCAAGCTCCCTTTCCGCATCCAGCCGGGAACGCCGACCAATACCCTGACACTGAAGTCGGACGGCAAGGTGGGCATCGGCACCTGGTCGCCCGACAGCAACCTGGAGATCGAGAGCACGGGCAGCAACAACGTGCTGTCGGTGCAGCGCACCGACGGAGCCACCATGAAGCTGAGCGCCATGGGCGCTTCGGGCCAGATCGGCACGACCACGGCGCACGCCGTCAATTTCATGACCAACAACGTCAAGCGGCTGTCGATCGCGGCCAACTCGGGCTATGTGGGAATCGGCCAGACCATCCCCGACTACCCGCTGCACATGGGCAGCGGCGCCTACTGCAGCACGGGCGGGGTGTGGACGAACGCGTCGAGCATCGCCTTCAAGCAGGACGTGCGGCCGCTGGACCTGGCGCCGGCGGAGCGGGCGCTGCAGGACCTGCAGCCGGTGTCGTTCCGCTACAAGGCGGCGCCGGAGGAGCAGCACCTGGGGTTCATCGCCGAGGAGGTGCCCGAGCTGGTGGCCAGCGGCGACCGCCGCGGGCTGAGCCCGATGGACATCGTGGCCGTGCTGACCAGGGTCGTGCAGGAACAGCAGAAGACCATCGCGGAAATGGGGCGGACCATCGGCGAGATGGGCAAGCGGCTGGCGGAGCTGGAGCAAAAATAGCGCCCGGCGCCGATTGCCGGCGGCAGCAGCGCATGGATCGAGCGCAGGAGGTCTTCCATTGACGATGGAAACTGGTCTATAATAGCGGCCCATGAAAGAATGGTCGCAGGCAGGGAATCCCGGGCGCTGGTGCTTCACCGCCTTGCTCATCCCGCTGTTGGCGGGACTGCTGCTGCATGGCTGCGCCGGCAGGCGGGTGCGCCTGGCCGAAAACCTGCGGCAGGAGGGCCGTTTTGAACAGGCGCTGGAGCAGTATCTCAAGGAGCTGAAAGCCCATCCCGACCGGCTTTTCCTCAAGCTGGAGATCGACAAGCTGCTCAAGGAGGGAGCCGCTCATTTCTGCGGCCTGGCCGCCGGCGAGGCGGAGAACAACCATATCGACCAGGCCATCCTGCTGTACCGCAAGGCGCTGGAATTCGATCCCGGCGACTCGCGCATCCGCCGTTCCCTGGCCGAGCTGCTGCCGCCGCAGGGCGGGCCGCCCGTCCCGCCCCGTGAAAAAAGCGAACCGCCGCCGGCACTGGCGGCCTTTGCCGACACGGCACCCATCGACGTCGAGTTCCGTTCCAGGATCAGCCTGATGGAGGTGTTCCGGATGATCGGGCGCAATGCCCGGGTCAATATCCTGTTCGATCCGGATTTCAAGGACATGCCGGTACAGGTCAGCCTGCGGCGGCTGAGTTTCCTGGAAACCATGCAGACGCTCTGCCAGATGCATGGCTGTCGCTACTACGTGCTGGGCGACAGCAACCTGCTGGTGGCCAACGATACGACGGCCAGCCGGGAAAAATACCAGGGTCGGGTCTTGAGGACCCTGTATTTTTCCAACACCGACGCCGAGGAGGCCAAGCAGATCATCGATACGGTCTTCAAGCCCGCCCGGCTGATCACCAACAAGCAGGGCAATTCCCTGATCGTCGTCGATACCCCGGAAAACATGGCCATCGTGGAAAAGATCGCCCAGTTCATCGACAAACGCAGCGGGGAGGTGGAGATCGAGGCCGACATCCTGGAGATCGACAGCAAGAAGCTCAGGGAGTTCGGCAGTGAACTGTCCTCCTGGGCCCTGGGCGCGTCGCTGGCCGACAGCGATGCCGGAATCAGTCCCGATGCCCTGAAGGCAGTGGACGTTTCGGCCGACCTGCGGCTTGCCCTGCCCACCGTGCTCTGGAAATTCCTGTCCACCGTCACCGATTCCAATATCCTGGCCCGGCCCAGGATCCGCGGGCTGGACAAGCAGCGCATCGAGATCCAGTTGGGCGAGAAGCGTCCCATCGCCACCACCACGTTCGTGCCCGTCGCCCAGGGCGGCGTCAACCAGCAGCCCATCACGTCCTACAGCATGACCGATGTCGGCATCCAGCTGAACATCACTCCGACCATCCACCACAACGAGGAGGTCACGCTGGACCTGGAATTCGTCCTCACCTACGTGATCGATATCGGCGGCACCTACCTGCCGCCCACCCTGGGCAACCGCCGCGTCACCACCAAGCTCCGCCTGCGTGACGGCGAAACCGGCATCATTGCCGGCCTGATGCGCGGCAGCTCGACGCGCAGCCGCAGCGGGATGCCGATCCTCAACCAGATCCCCCTGCTGCGGGAAATATTTTCATCCAACCAGCGTGTCAACGAGAGGACCGACATCCTGCTGAGCATCACGCCTCGCATCCTGCGCATGCCCGATATCACCCCCGGCGATGTCGATTCCTGGCGGATCGGCACGGAGGCCAATGCCGAATTGGGCGGCCGGCTCCGCTCCCTGCTTGAGCAGAAGCGGGCCCAAGACCGCCAAGCGCCCGGCGTGGCCGAGACAGGGAAACCGGCCAAGAAACCGCGGGAGAAAAAAGGCGATGATCCATCCTCGAGCCAGGCCGGCAAAAAGGATTAGTTCCCGGCAACGGAGACGGCTACCGCAAATCCTTCCGGCCAACCCCGGCATTCTCTAGGCGCTGCGCCCCCCGCGCCGCGTCCGCTTCAAAAAATTCTCCCGGTAGAAGGCGATGGCCGCGTCGCGGGATGCGCTTGATTTGGGTTCCAGGGCGATGGAGAAGGGGCAGGGGAGGGCGGCGATGGCCGCCTTGGCCGCCTGCCAGTCGATGCGGCCGTTGCCCAGCGCCAGGTGGTCGTCGCTGTCGCCGAGATTGTCGTGCAGGTGGAAATGGATGTGGCCGCGCGGTTTCAGGTAGAACAGCCATTCCTGGAAGGGGATGGTCGCGAAGACGTGATGGTGGCCGAAATCAAAGCAGTGGACCAGGCGCGGCCGCGCGGCCCTTTCCACGAGCTGCAGCGCCACGTACGGCGTGGGGTCGGCGATGTTCTCCAGGGCGATGAGCGGCCCATTGCCGCTGTCCAGCAGCGCCGCGTAGAATTCGGCGGCGCGCTCCAGCCAGGCGCCGAAATGCAGGCGGTAGTAGATGGGGTCGTAGTTGTAATGCATGACCACCAGCCGGCTGCCCAGCTCGGCGGCGATGTCCAGCGTCTGCCGCATCTTGGCCAGGCTCAAACCGCGCACGTCGGCGTCGGCGGCGCCGGGCCACACGTCCATGAAGGGCGCGTGCAGCGTGTGCGAGGGAAAACCATCCAGGATGCGGCGGCAGTCGGCCAGGAATCTCGGCGTGAAACGGCGCAGGCTCTCGGCCGGAATATAGACCTCGGGCCCGGCGCCGGCGGCGGCGATCACGCCGGCTTCCGCCTCCAGGCGCTCCAGGGCGACGCGGATGTAAAGATCCTCAAGCATCGTCGCCCCGCAGGAGCTTGTTGACCTGGTAGGACAACTGCTCGGTCTTGAACGGCTTGGGCATGAAATGACCGATCTTGGACTTGAACACTTCGCTTTCCAGGTAATCCTTGCCGTAGCCGCTGGCGATCAGGATCTTGACGTCCGGGCGCAGCTCGCGCAGGATATGGAACACTTTTTCGCCCGAAATGCCGGGCATCTCGATGTCCAGTATGACCAGCGAGATTTCGCCGCCGTGCTTTTTGAACAGCTCGATGCCCTCGCTGCCGCTGGCGGCGGTCAGGCATCTCAGCCCCATGGTCTTGAGCATGTCGGAGCCGATCTCGCGCACCACCTCCTCGTCGTCGATGAGCAGCACCAGGCCCTCGAGCTGGGCGCTGGCCTCCGGCTCTTCGTGGGGCGGAGGCTGATAGAGCGTCTGCTCGAACACCGGCAGCAGGATGGAGAACGTCGTGCCCTGGCCGACCTGCGAGTCCAGCTCGATGCGGCCGTTGTAATCCTGGATGATCTCGCGCACGATGGCCAGCCCCAGGCCGGTGCCGCGCCCCTGCCCCTTGGTGGTGAAGAAGGGCTCGAAGATCTTCTTCTGGTTTTCGGGACTGATGCCGCCGCCGTTGTCGCTGATCTCGATCAGCGCGTACTGCCCGTCGAGCAGGTCGCCTTGTTCGCTGATCTCGACCCGGTCGGTGCGCAAACGGAGGATGGGGCGCTCCACGCTTTCCAGCGCGTCGCGGGCGTTGACGATCAGGTTGATCAGGATCTGCGAGATCTTGGTCTTGTCGGCCTGGAGCAGAATCTGGCTCTGGTAGAGCTGGATGTCCAGGTTGATCGACTTGAGGTTCATGGCCAGGAAGTCGAGGGCCTCCTTGATCAGGTCGTTGACGTTGAGGATCTCCTTCTCGGCCATTTTTTTGCGCGAGAAATTCAGCAGCTGGTTGATCAGTGTCGAGGCGCGCTCGCTGGAGGTGATGATGGTCGAAACGTATTTCTGCACCTTGGGATTGTCGGCGATCTTTTTCTCCAGCAGCGAGGCGTAGCCCATGATGCCGCTCAGCAGGTTGTTGAAGTCGTGAATAATATGGCTGGTCAGCAGCCCCAGCGATTCCATTTTTTGGGCGTGAATCAGCGAGGACTCGAGTTTTTTCAGCGCCGATACGTCCTCCATGTGGATGACCACGCCGCTCTGCTCGCCGGTGACCGGATAGAACGTGAAGTTGGCCACCTTGAAGTCCTCGTCGCCGATGAAGACCTGCTCGTCATTGAGATAGACGGTCTTCTTCAGGATCATGACCTCGTTGATGGCATCCCGGTATTTTTCGAACAGCGGCAGCAGCGCGTAGAGGTTCTTGCCGAAGGCGCCGGCGAAGGAGACCCCCAGGATCTTCTCGGCGGCCGAGTTCCAGGTGGTGATCAGGCCGTGCTCGTTGAAGGAGATCACCGCGTACGGACTGGCGTTGATCAGCTTCTGCATGAAGCCCTGCAGCGACCGCAGCTGCGCCGTCAGGCCGCGCCACTCCGAGATGTCGCGCAGCATGATAATGCCGCCGATGATCAGGTTGCCGCTCTTGAGCGGCTCGACGATCAGGTCGACGTAATTCTCCTCCTCGAGGACGGGGTTGAGGGTGTTGATGCGGTGGACGCTGCCGCCGCCTTCCAGCACGCTGCGCACCAGCTCGTCGAAACCGCTCTCCAGCGAATTCTTGGCCAGGATGGAACTGATGTTCTGGCCGATGATCCCGGCGCTGCCGGCGGGGATCAGGTCGCGCGAGCGCTTGTTGATGAAGGTGACGCGCAGCCTGCGGTCGACGATGATGATCATCTCCGGTATCGACTGGAAGATCTGCCGCGAGAAGAGGATCTGGTTCTTCAGGTCAAGCTCCGCCTTGCGGCGCTTGCTGATGTCGCTGATCACCGCCAGGTAGCCCTTAACTTTTCCCCGCGCGTCGCGCATCCGGGACAGGGAAAGGTTGACGTCGATCTTCTCCCCGCTCTTCAAGGTCATCGTGGTCTCCTTGTTGGAGACCTGGTCGCCGGCCTTCAGTTCCGCGGCGACCTCGCGCCTGAAATTTCGCTCGAAGAAATCGCCGGCGCGCAGCGCCGGGACCGCCTCCGGGCTGAATTGGCAGCGTTGCCGGCCATGGTCGTTGATCGCCGTCGGGCGCAGGCGCGCGTCCAGGGTGACGACCATGGAGGGGGACGTGCGCAGGAGCGTTTCCAGGGAGGCCTTCGTCTCCCGGCCCTCGGTGACCTGTTCCTGCAGCCGCGCCATCACGTTCCCCATATCGGCTTGGAGTCTGCCCAATTCGGGGAATACCCGCGTCGGCCGCGGCCGCCGGCGGCTGCCGGCGCTGGCGGGCAACAGGTTTTCATCGAGCCGGGCCAGCGGGTCCAGCAGGGTGGCTTTCAGGAACAGGAAGAGGAGGATCAGGCCGGCCAGCAGCGGCAGGAGGACGAGGAGCGGCAGGGCTGCCGCGCTCTTGCGACCCGCAGCGGCGAACCCGGCCGAAAGGCGCATGGACTGAACGGCATGCCAGCCGCTGTCGGGATGCCGGGCGGTCAGCAGCAGGGCCGGCCCGTCGCTGAGGCGCAAAAGGCGCTCGGCAGGGAAGGCCCTCTCCCGGGCGATGAGGGCGATGACCTGCTGGTCCAGCGGGTCGCTGACGCTGGCGCTGAATTCCCCGCCGGAGCCGGGCGCGGCATCCGGCCGGCGGAAGCGTTGGGCCAGGTCGCGGTGCAGGATGACGCGGAAATCTTCGTCCATGATGAAGCGGCTGATCCCGGGCAGGCCCGGGTCGCTGTCCAGGCTCGCCAGCATGGGTTCCAGCGCGATGTCATGGCCGACGACCCCCTGGAAGCCGCCTTCAAGATCGAGAGGCATGGTCACGCTGATCACCCATTTTCCCAGGCTCTCTTCTCGGCGCGGCCGCGTGAAGCGCATGCTCCGTTCCGGGTTGTTTTCCGGCGTGTTCCTTGTCAGCAGGGGATCTTTGGAGAAATCATGCCCGGCCTGCAGTTCCATGGCCTTGCGCGCCGGCAGCGCGACGAGCCAATTCTCCTTGGAAATGAAATAAGCGCTGACGATCAACGGGGACAGCGAGGAAAAATAGCCCTGCAGCCGCGGCCAGGCAGCGGCCGCAGCCAGGGCCGCAGGCGGCGCTGCCGCCGATTGCGGAGCGAAGATGCCCAGGACGCCTTCGCCGGCGCCGAGGCGGGAACGGAACGGCGCTGCGGCCACGGCCGGTGCCGCATCCCCCTCACTGCCGGGCGGAGCGGCCGGTTCGGGAGCCGGGAACAGCGCGCCGCGGAAAAGGCGCGCCGTTGCGGACAGCGCCTGCTTCTGCGCGAGCCAGAAGCTGTTCGCCCGGCGCTGCTCGGCATGAAAGATCTGCCGGCCGGCCTGGGCCAGCGCCCGCTGCTGCTCCTTTCCCTCCCGTGCGCTCAGCCGCAGGTATTGCACGGCCGCGATCAGGATGAAGAAGATCGCCAGAACGAGAAAAAATCTGCGCTGGAGCGTTTTCATCGGGTTGGCCGCAGCCGCTGTAGCCTCAGTTCTTTTCCTCCTGGCCCCCGTAGACGACCTTGATGCCTTCGATCTTTTTCTCGATGGGGTAGGTCCCCAGCAGGACCTGGCCCGAGTTCTTGCTCTTGGCGTAGACTTTTACCTTGACGGGTTTCCAGTTGGGCATGTTCTTGATGAACGCCGGCTTGGACGTCGCCCGGTAGCCGTAAAAGCCCTTGACGAAGATCTCGCCGCTCACCTCTCCCGGCGCCAGCGGCGTTTTCACCGCCTCCACGTAGCCGTCGGTAAGGTTCTCGCCGCTCTCATCGAAAACGAAGACACAGTTGAACCCCACGTACTGCAGGGGGCGCTGGCCGGTGTTCTTGATCTTGAAGGTGAAGGACGGCACGATGGTCGCCTCGTCGGGGCGGACCTTTTTGTCGACCCAGATGGAGTCGTGCCAGACGATCTGGACGGATGCGGCCAGCTCCTCGTCGCTCATGGTGTCCTGGATGACGGTTTTGTAGAACAGAAGGATGAGAGCGATGCCGACCGCGACCAGCAGGATCGAGGCCCAGAATTTGCTGTTCTTGTAAAATGGGATCTTCTGCGGAAGATCTTTGAATAATTCATTGTTTTCGCTCATGATTTTCTCCTTGCCCGCTTTATATAATACTTTTTTCCGTATTTCAAGCCCGGAAAAACCGAAAAAAAGGGGGCCGTTGCCGGCCCCCGGACAAAGCGCGCTGCGGGATCAGATCAAACGACGCCGTAGGCCAGCATGGCCTTGGCCACCTTGACGAAGCCGGCGATGTTGGCGCCGGTCAGGTAGTCGCCCTGAGTGGCGTATTTTTCGGCGGCGTCCAGGCATTGCTTGTGGATGCTCTTCATGATGCCGTGCAGCTTCTGGTCGACTTCTTCCCGGCTCCAGTAGAGGCGCATGCTCTGCTGCGACATTTCCAGCCCCGACGTGGCGACGCCTCCGGCATTGGCCGCCTTGGCCGGCCCGAAGAGCACGTTGTTCTCCTGGAATACCTTGATGGCGGCCAGGTTGGACGGCATATTGGCTCCTTCGGAGACGCAGAAGCAGCCGTTCTTGACCATGGCGCGGGCATGCTCCTCGTTGATCTCGTTCTGGGTGGCCGAGGGGAACGCGGCATCGATCTTGAAGCCGTCCTTGATCACGTCCCACACGCTCTTGCCGGCGAAATACTTGCCCTTGTATTTAGTGGCGTACTCCTCGATGCGGCCGCGGGTGACGTTCTTCAGGTTCATGACGAAAGCCAGCTTCTCGGCGTTGATCCCGGCTTCGTCGATGATCGTGCCGCTGGAATCGGACAGCGAGACCACCTTGCCGCCGAGCTGGTTGATTTTTTCGCTGGTGTACTGGGCGACGTTGCCCGAGCCGCTGACGGCGCAGTTGAGCCCCTTGAAGTCCTTGCCGCGGGTGGCCAGCATCTCGGCGGCGAAATAGACTGAGCCGTAGCCGGTGGCCTCGGGACGGATCAGCGAGCCGCCCCACTCCAGGGCGCGGCCGGTCAGCACGCCGGTGTGCTCGTTGCGGATTTTCTTGTAATAGCCGTACAGGTAACCGATCTCGCGGCCGCCCACGCCGATGTCACCGGCCGGAACGTCCACGTCGGCGCCGATATGGCGGAACAGCTCGCGCATGAAGGCCTGGGTGAAGCGCATGACCTCCATGTCCGACTTGCCCTTAGGGTCGAAGTCGGAGCCGCCCTTGCCGCCGCCCATCGGCAGGGTGGTCAGCGAGTTCTTGAAAATCTGCTCGAAGCCCAGGAACTTGATGATGCCCAGGTTCACCGAGGGGTGGAAGCGCAGGCCGCCCTTGTAGGGGCCGATGGCGTTGTTGAACTGCACGCGGAAGCCCTTGTTCACCTGGATCTCGCCCTTGTCGTCGACCCAGGGGACGCGGAAGAGGATGGCCCGGTCCGGTTCGACGATGCGCTCGTAGATCTTGGCCTTGACGAACTCGGGGTGCTTCTTGACCGTGGGTTCCAGCGTCTCCAGGACTTCCTTGACGGCCTGGTGGAATTCCGGTTCGCCGGGGTTCTTCACTTTGACTTTTTCAATCAACTCACTCATCATGGACATGGGTTTATTGCTCCTTGGCGATCAGATTTTAGAAGCGGTGTTGCCGGGCATAGTGTTTTTTCAAGGCTCCAGTATATGCAGATGCGAAATGGATTGTCAATCGCCCGCCTTGACAAACCGCAAAAAAAAATCTATTAATGGGGGGTATGAGACTCGCGCGGAATATCCTGGCATTCCTATTGGCATCCTTCCTCATCCTGCTGCTGTTCCTGCCGGTGGCGCTCGTTTCTGGACTCGGGCGCCAGCAGGGGTTCATCTATTCCTCGGCGCGGCTGGTCATCGGCGCCGCCCTGGGCGTGCTGGGCGTGCGCGCGGTCGTCCGCGGCCTCGATGCCGTCGACCTGTCGCGTCCGCCGCTGATCGTCAGCAACCACTTGTCCAACCTCGACGGGCCGTTGCTGGTCCATGTGCTGCCGCTGAACCCGCGGGCACTGATCAAGGCCGAGGCCCGGCGCATCCCCCTGGTCGGCTGGGTGATGAAGCTCGCCGGCTTCGTTTTCGTCGACCGCTCCTCCGCCGCCCGCCGCCAGGAGGCGCTGGAGGAGGCCGTCGACCGGATCACGCGCACGCGCTGTCCGTTCCTCGTCTTTCCCGAGGGGACGCGGCGCCGCGGGGGTGCCGGGGGTGATTTCAAGAAGGGGAGCTTTGTCATCGCCCGCCGCGCCGGCGCGCCGGTGCTGCCGGTGCGCATATCGGGGACCGACCGCCTGCTTCCGCCGGGCCGCAAAACCTGCGCCGCCGGATCGGTGGAGATCGAGTTCCTGCCGCTCCTGGATCCCGCTAGCGTCTCCGAGAGCGAACTGGCGGGCTTCGCGCGGAACGTGCAGCGAAAAATCGACGGGGGCGAACCCACATGAGCATCATCGATCCCGAAAGAATCCGCTTGCGCGCGCGGCTGCTGGCCGCCCTCAACGAGGATGCGCGGCTGGAGGAGGCGATCGAGCGCCTGGCCCTGGCCTTGAAGCGGGGTGGCAAGGTCCTGCTGTTCGGCAACGGCGGTTCGGCGACCCAGTCGTCGCACTTCGCCGCCGAGCTGGTGAATAAATTCTATTTCCGCCGCCGCGCGCTGCCGGCGCTGGCGCTGGCCGCCGACATGGCCAGTGTGACCTCCATCGCCAACGACGAGGAGTTCCGCCTCATCTTTTCGCGGCAGCTGGAAGCCTTCGGCCGCAAGGGCGATGCCGCCCTGGGCATCACGACCAGCGGCACCTCGGCGAACGTCCTGCTGGGGCTGGCCAAGGCGCGGGAGATGGGCCTGGGCACCGTCGCCCTGTGCGGCAACCGCCCGCAGGCGCTGCTGCAGGTTCCCGTCGACGTGGTGATCGCCGTCGACGCCGGTGATACGCCGGCGGTCCAGGAAATGCACCTCTTCGCGCTGCATGCCATGGCCGAGACGATCGAAGCAAAACTTTTTGGAGGAGATCATGATTGAACTTTCCGCCCGGGTAAAGACGATGACCAGTTCCCCGACCCTGAAACTGGTGCAGATCAAGAAGCAGCTGCAGGCCCAGGGCAAGGTCATCCTCGACTTCGGCGCCGGCGAACCCGATTTCCCCACTCCGGATAACATCAAGGAGGCCGGGATTGCGGCCATTCGCGGCAATTTCACCAAGTATACGCCCACGTCGGGGATCGCCGAGCTGAAGAAAGTCATCCGCGCCACCTACCTGGCCGAGCAGGAGTACGAGGCCGGGGACGCGCAGGTCGTGGTTTCGCCCGGCAGCAAGTACGGGCTGTTCATCCTGCTGCAGGCCCTGATCGATCCCGGCGACGAAGTGATCGTGCCGCTGCCCTACTGGGTGTCCTACCCGGAGATGGTGAAGTTCTGCGGCGGCTCCGTGGTCTTCGCCGACCACCTGGGCGGCGAACGCCCCTTCGAACTGACCGCCGGCTCGTACCTGTCGCGCTATTCTCCGCGCACCAGGGCGGTTATCGTCAATTCCCCCTCCAATCCCACCGGCAAGGTGATGAACGGCGGGGAGCTGACCGAACTGATCCGCTTCTTCCACCGCAAGAAGGTCGTGGTCGTCGTGGATGACTGCTATCGCAAGATCCTGTACGGCGGGGGCAAGTACCCGCCGCCGCTGCATCTCGAACCCGAGGCCAACGAGCACGTGGCCGTGGTCTGCTCGCTCTCCAAAACCTACGCCATGACCGGCTGGCGCCTGGGCTACACCATCGCCCCGGAGGCGCTGGCCTCGGCCATGACCAAGATCCAGGAACACTCCACGTCCAATCCCTGCTCGATCTCGCAGAAAGCGGCCGTGGAAGCCCTGGCGGGCGACCAGGCGGCGGTGCGCGACATGGTGGAGGAGTACCGCCGGCGCCGGGATTACTTCGCCGGCCGCGTCGACGCCATCGGCCGCATCCCTTACGCCCTGCCCGACGGCGCCTTTTATTTCTTCGCTGATTTCTCATACTATATCCGCCAAAAAGGGTTCCGGGACGACAGCCAGCTGGCCATGGACATCCTCGAGAAGCTGAACATCATCCTGGTCCCCGGCTCGGCTTTCGGCGCCCCCGGCCACCTGCGCATCTCCTATGCCACGTCCATGCGGGATATCCGCGAGGGGCTGGACAAGCTGGAAGCGTACCTGAAGTCATGAGCGGCGGCCGGGGCGCGGCCCCCCTGAACGGCGGGAATTGACGGTGCTCGACTACAAGGACGTCTCCTTCTCCTTCAGCGACCGCCGCCGGCGCCAGCGCCGGCGCCGCCTGCTGCTGTCGCTGTTGCTGGCGCTGGCCGGAATGGTGTTCTTCGGCTTCCACTGCCTGAAGGCCGGGTCGGCCGTCTCCGCCATCGAGGACCTGCTGCTGGCCGGAAACCTGGACGAGGCCGGGCGGCGCCTGCGGCATCCTCCCTCCCCGCTGCTGCAGCGCGGGAATTTCCGCGAGTTGCAGGCGCTGTTCGATCTGAGCCATGGACGCTTGCCGGCAGCCGCCTCCCGCTTCGAGCGGCTGCGCCGGGACGGCGTTTCCACCTCGCTGCGCTCGGGCCGCTTCCTCTCCCTGTTCTTCAGCCGCGGCGAATACGACAAGCTGGACGCGTACGCCGGCTACCTCCTGCCCCGCGGCGGCGATGAACCCCGCTGGTTCCATGCCTTGTGCCGCGCCGCGTTCCTCGACGCGGATGGCGCGGAGAAGGCGGTCTCCGGCCTTTCCGCCAGTTATCGCGCCGCCAACGCCAAGGCGCTGGAGCTGCTGGCCCGTTTCAACCGCACGCTGCGCGAGGGACGCGTCGACTACGTGTTCGACCGCAACGACGCGCCGCTGGCCTATTACGATCTGCGGCGCCGCTCCAGCCGCCCGCTGGTTCCGGGCATCGACTTTTCGCCATTCGCCGCCCAGTTCAGGCAGGGGGCCCGCCGCTTCCGCCTGACCCTGGACGCCGGCCTGCAGCGATCGATCGACCGCCTGTTCCAGGGCCTGTTCGGGACGCTGGTCCTGCTGGAGCTGCCGGAGAACGCCATCGTCGCCGCCTATTCCAAGCCCAGGGCGGGGAAACCGGCCGATGCCGCCTTCAGCCAGGCCTATGAGCCCGGATCCATCGTCAAGCTCGTTTCCCTCCTGGCCTACCTGCGCCGCGACGCGGACCTCTTCCCCCTGCAGTGCCCGGGCCATCTCGCCGTGGGCGGGAAGATCATCTACGAACTGGAAAAGCACGGCATGGTGCGCGACCATTCCCAGGCCCTGGCCCGGTCGTGCAATGTGGCCTTTGCCCTCATGGGCCGGGCGGTCGGCCGTGACGACCTGGCCGACCTGTTGAAGCGCTTCTTTTTCAATGGCCCTGGCTTCGCCGACCAGTTCCTTTCCTTCGCCACCGGGAACTTCGCCGTCCAATCCGGCGATGATCTGCAACTGGCCCATCTCGCCTCCGGCCTGGGCGGGGTCAGCGTGACCACGGTGCACGCCGCGGTGCTGGCGGCGGCCTTCGCCCAGAACGGCCAGCACTTCCCCCCCTTTCTCATCGATGACGCCAAGAACATCCTCCACCTCGGCTTCTACCGGCATGCCGCCGCGCCCCGGCGGCTGCTGGCCGACGATCTGAATTTCCTGAACGTGCGCAAGGCCATGGCGGCGGTGGTGGAGGACGAGAAAGGCACCGGTGCCCGGCTGCGCGGCCTGGCGCCGCGCCTGGCCATCAAGACTGGCACCGCCGCCAACCCGGCGGGCGGGCTGGACGCGGTGCTCGTCGGCTTTCTCCCGCTCGACGAGCCCCGTTACGCCTTCGCCTTCAGGCTGGAGGGGGCCGGACGCTCCGATGTGCATGGGGCCGCCTTTCTGCGCCGGCTGATCCAGGTCCTTTACCCGTAGTGAAATGAAAAAACGATCCGCCTTGCTCATCGCCCTGCTCATGAGCGCCGGCCTGTCGGCCAAGACGCTGGTGCTGCCCCTGGCCGTCGATACCCAGAACCATCCCTCGCACCAGTGGCTGGGCAAGGCCGTTTCTTTCTACCTGATCACCGGCCTCGAGCAGAACGCGCTGCCGGTATGCGAAGAATCCGAGGTCCAGGCCCTGCTCAACCGCCACCTGGTGCGTTTCCCCTTCGCCATCACCAAGGCCACGGCCCTGGTCCTGGCCAGGAAGATCGAGGCCGAGCAGTTGATCTGGGGCAAGGTGCTGCACAGCGATAAAAAATCGGCGCCGCTGCAGGTGCAGCTGTTCCTGTTCGACGTCCGGGAGCCGCGCCAGGAACCGCTGCCGCTGGTCAAGGGAAGCTTTCTCGAGATGTTCAAGCTCCAGGAGGAACTGCTTCGCCACCTTGTCCGGGCCGTCGCCCCGGTGAAACGCGAGATCGTCATGCCGCAGCTGAAGATGGCCCTGCCCGAGTACGAGCGCTTCATCAAGAGCCTGCTCCTGGGTGACAGCGGCAAGAAGCTCGAGCTGCTGCTGGCGGCGCCCGGGGCAACGAGCCGCTCCGACTTCGTCCACCTCGAGCTGGCCAGGGCTTTCCTGGAAAAGCGCGACCCGGCCGCAAGCCGGGTTCATTTGCAGCGGGTGGCCGACTCGCCGTTCTTCAGGGACCGCAAGGAGTTTCTCTTGGCCCTGGCCGATCATCAGGCGGGGGACGGCAATGCGGCGCTGAACCGCTTCATCCGCCTGCAGCAGCGCAACGCCTTCGCGGCGCCCACGCACAACAACCTCGGCGCCCTGTACCTGGCCCGCGGTGATTTCGACCTGGCCGAGAAGTGCCTGCGCTACGCCGCGTACCTGCGCCGCGACCCCGGCATCCTGACCAACCTGGTCCTGCTGCTGCGCGCCATGGGCCGGAACGGGGCGGCGCGGCAGGAGCTGGCCGAGGCGCTGCGGCGCTTCCCGGAAGACGAAAAGCTGCTGCGGCTGTTCGCCGCCGAGCTGGCCGCCGCCGACAACGGCGGGGAACTCGCCCGCGCTTTCGGCGACTATGCCGCCCTGCCTCTTCCCGGCGAGGACGCGCCGGCCGTGGCGGCCCAGTTCCTGGGGCCTTTCGCCGCCCCCGCCGCCCCCGATGCCGCGGAGGACCCGGCAGCCAATCTCCCCTACATCGAAGCCCGCAACCTGTTTTTGGAGAATGACTTTGCCGGGGCGGCGCAAAAAGCCGAGGAGGCCATGGAGGGCAACCCCTTCCAGGCCGAGAACCATCACTTGCTGGCCCTGCTCGCCCTGCAGAAGCGCGAGGTCGCCCAGGCCGATCTCTTCGCCCAGAGCGCGCTGTTCCTGGCCGAGACGCTCGACAATTACCTGCTGCAGCTCAAGGTGCACCAGGCCGAAAAGGACCGCGGGAAGCTCCGCGCCACGCTGGCCCGGGCGCTGCAGAAATTTCCCCGCAGCCCCGAGCTGCTCGAACTGGCCGCGAGCAGCCGCTGAGGCAGCGCCGGAGGCTGCAGGCCGCAGATGATCGTCAGCGCCTCGCGCCGCTGTGATCTCCCGGCATTCCAGGGGGAGGGGTTCATGACGGCCCTGCGCGCCGGCGGGATCGAAGTCGACAACCCGTTCCGCCCCGGGCAGGCTCGGCGGGTCAGCCTGAAACGCGGCGACGTCGACGCCTTTGTTTTCTGGAGCCGCGATCCGCGGCCCTTCCTGCGCCATTTGCCCGAGATCGAGCGCGGCGGCATTCCCTTCTATTTCCTGATCACCGCGACCGGCTATCCCCGGCTCCTGGAACCGGCGGTGCCGGCAGTGGAAGAGGCGGCCGTTTTTTTCCGCGACCTGGCGGCGCGCATCGGCCGGCGCCGCGTCGTCTGGCGCTACGACCCGGTGATCTTCACTCCGCAGACAGGTCCGGGCTTCCACGAAGAGAATTTTTCCCGCTTGGCCGCGCTCCTGGCTCCCTTCACTTCCCGCGTGATCGTCAGCTTCTTCGACCCTTACGCCAGGGCCCTGCGCCGCCTGCGCAAAGCGGGGATCGACGCTGAAGCCGCCGCCGGCACGCCCGAACAGCAGGCCGGGCTGCTGGAGCGCTTCGCCGCCGTTGCCGCCGCCGAAGGGCTGGAGATCCAGAGCTGCGCCGAGCCCGAGGTGAGCAGGGGAGTGCCTCCCGGCAAGTGCGTCGATGAAGGAATGCTCAATGAGCTTTTCGGCTTGAAGCTCGCCTATCGCAAGGACCCTGGGCAAAGAACACTGTGCCGGTGCCAGCAAAGCGTCGATATCGGAAGCTACGGCGCTTGTGGGCACAGCTGCCTTTATTGCTATGCAAGACGTTAGACGTTAGACGTTAGACGTTAGCAAGAACAAGGCAATATCAGGGAACGGCAGGCTGCGGCAGGAAGAAATCATCGAGGGAAAGATGTATAATCAACATGACTCGATTGCCGGAGGTGAAATGATGAGAACAGGAAAGATATGGCAAACCAGTGGTGTTCGGCTCGGGGCAGCAGTGCTCATTCTCGTATTTTCAACGGGGCTACTGCCGGCCGGGGAGCTCCAGGCGATCAAGCTGAACCCTCCGGACCTGAAGCGCGGGCTGCCCTTCATGGAGACCCTGGCGGTCAGGGCTTCGGTGCGCGAATTTTCAGAAAAGGAGCTGAGCCGGCAGGACCTGTCCGACCTGCTGTGGGCCGCCGACGGCATGAGCCGGCCGGCCGTGAACAAGAGCACCGCCCCCTCGGCGATGAATTCCCACGATGTCCGCATCTATGTCTTCACCAAGGACGGCGCTTATCTTTATGATTCCCCCAGGCATGAGCTGCTGCCGGTCCTGGCCGGCGACTTCCGTTCGCAGCTGATGATGGCCCGGCCGCCGCGGCCTGCCTCTCCTGCAGGTGCCACGCCGCCGCCCGGTGCAGCACCTCCGCCTCCGCCCCCGGCCCCGTCCAACCCGCCGGTGCAGATCGTCCTGGTTTCCGACGGCGATCGCTTCACCCGCGGCGACTTCGAGCGGAAGTTCGAATGGGGGGCGCTCGACGCCGGCATCGTCTCGCAGAACATCTCCCTCTTCTGCGCCGCCACCGGCCTGAAGACCGTTCCCCGCGCCCTGGTTGACAAGGCCAGGATCAGGGAGCTGCTCAAGCTGACCCAGGCGCAGACCGTCTTCCTGAACCACCCGGTCGGCTATGCGAAGTAGCCGCTTGCGGCGTGAACCAAACAACGCTCGCCGGCGTAACAGTACCTTGCGAAAATTCAAGGGATTATCCTAATCAGTGCGCGGATCTGCCGCGCGGAGGTGGCTGATGAAGAATAAAGGTTATCGTTCGATCGAGATGGAATCGAAGCTGGAGCGCCGCGATTTTTTGAAAATCGGCGGCGGATCGCTGCTGGGAGCCGGGCTGCTGCTGGGCCGGCCGCCGCTGTTCGGGCAGGAGGCCGCCAAGCCCGAGCCGCCCGCCAAGCCCAGGACGAACATCGACGAGGCCCTGGCCGTTCCGCGCACCAAATATTCCCTGCCGGGTTTGTTCCCGGGCAAGGTGGTCTCGGTCAGGGACGAGCAGGCCATGAACGAGAAGGGGGTCGACGGCAAGGTCGTGGCCGCCATGTTCGAGAAGGGGATCCAGGGCCTGACCGGCAAACCCATGGCCGAGAGCTGCAAACTGTTCTTCGCCAAGGAAGACATCGTCGGCATCAAGGTCAACCCGGTGGGGGCCGGCCTGATCTCCACCCGCCTGGAAGTGGTCGACGCCATCGTCGCCTGGCTGCGCCGGGGCGGCCTGCCCGCTAAGAACATCGTCATCTGGGACCGTTTCGACTATATGCTGGCCGACGCCGGCTTCACCGCGGCGCGCTACCCGGGAATCGGCATCGAAGGGCTGCAGACCATGGACGAGGCCGCCGCCGAAGGCAAGAGCCAGGACGACAGCCGCTGGCTCGGCAAGGACGGCCGGCATGTCAGCGAGAAGAACTTTGATCTGGACGCCTAC
>CAZLSH010000007.1:36478-55212 GCA_964562095.1 uncultured Clostridia bacterium
TCGAGGCGCCGCAGGACAAGCCCTACCTCAACCAGCACGTGTTCAACGGCAAGTACTCCTATTTCGGCAAGCTGCTGACGAAAAAGCTGACCAAGATCATCAACGTCCCGGTGTTCAAGAACACCGGCAACGGCGTCTCCATGGCCACCAAGAACCTCGGCTACGGCGCCGTCTGCAACACCAGCCGCCTGCACCGCCCGCTGTTCTTCGACGTCTGCACCGAGGTGCTGGCCTTCCCGGTCATGCGCGACAAGCTGGTGCTCAACGTCACCGACGGGCTGCGGGCGCAGTACGACGGCGGCCCGGGGCCGCTCGCCCAGGCGACCTGGTTCCTGAACACCCTGTATTTCGCCACCGACCCCTTCGCCCTGGACATGACCTGCCACAACCTGATCGTGCGGAAGCGCAAGGAGATGAAGGTGCATGTGAACGAGCACCCGAAGTACAGCGATTACCTGCGCTACGCCGAGCGCCTGGGGCTGGGCGTTGCCGACCCGGTGAAGATCTCCTTCACCCAGGCATAGGCGTCGAGTGCGAGCCGCGCTGCACCTCTCCCTGCTGGCCGTCCTGGCACTCGCGGTGCCGTTGGCCCCGCTCGCCGCTCCGGCGGCGATCGAGTTTCCCGCCGATGGTTTCGTTCCCGGCTGGAAGCGTTCCGGCCCGGTCGAGACCTATGTCCCCACTGCGCTCTATAATGTCATTGACGGCGGTGCCGAGCTCTTCCTGGAGATGGGCTTCACCGACCTGCGCATCCAGAAGTACGAGGGCGCCGGCGCCGAGATCGCCGTCGAAGCGTACCGCATGGAGGGCGCCGCGGCGGCGCTGGGCATCTACCTGCTCAAGTGCGGCCGCGAGACCCCGCTGGCCGGGATCGACGCCAGGAACTCGGGCGATCTTTTTCAGGTCGCTTTGCTCAGGAACCATTACTTCGTCTTCATCAATAATTTCAGCGGCCGCGAGGAACTGCTGCCGGTCATGACCGCCCTGGCCCGTGCGGTCGCCGCCGCCATCCCTCCCGGCGCGGCGGTCGAAGAGCTCGGCATCCTGCCGGCAAAGGACATGGTCCCCGGTTCGGCGCTGCTGCTGCGCGGCCCCTATTCGCTGCAGGCGGTCTATACCCTGGGCGACGGCGACATCCTGCAACTGGAAGGGAAGCGCTTCGCCGCCTCGGCCGACTACCGCGTCCCGTCGGGTGCGAGCTGCACGCTGATCGTCGCGCCCTACGAGGACGAGGCGCAGGCGGCCGGGGCGTTCTCGTACCTGCGCCGCCACCTCGACCCCTACCACCTTGTCCTGGAAACCGGCCGGGATTATTTTGTCTTCAAGGATTTTCAAGGCCTGTTCGGCCGGGCGGAGTTGTCCGGCCCCAGGATCGAGATACGGATCAAGCTGGCCGAGCTGCCCGTCCGACCTGAAAAATAGTGTTTTCGCGCTGGCGAAGCCAAGGAGGCTGACGATGAAACGAACGATCACGACCATGCTGTTCCTGTGCCTGCTGACGATTTTTCTGACGGCCGCCGGCGATGATTTCGCCGCCGCATACCAGGCGCTGGGCCAGTCGATACAAGAGAAGATGGCCGCCGTAAAGAGCAGGGCCGATTATGACCGGCTGATGACTGAGAGAACGGCGGCGCTGGAAGCGCTGCTGGCGAAATATGCCGCCGCGCCCGCCGGAGATGCCTCCGACCTGCTGCGGGCGCGCATCCGGGTCGATCTGAAGCGGTATCCCGAAGCCGAGGCCAAGCTGAACGCCCTGACCGCCAAGCCCTGGGCGCGGCGGGACGAGGCGCGGCTGCTCCAGGCCAAGCTCTACACCGAGACGGGCAGGGCCGGGCTGGCCATGCCCCTGTTTCGCCAGGTAGAGGGCAAGGTAGGGCGCAGCGCGGAATTCTTCGAGGTGGCCATGACCCTGGCCTATGAGGCTCCCGACGACGCCTTTCGCAGCGAATATTGCCGCAAGCTCCTGGCGGCCGCCGACCTGCCCAAACAGTTTGCCGAATACCGCGTCTACCTGGTGACCACCCTGGCCGAGATCGAGACCAAGAAGCGCAACCTGGCCGCTGCCAAAAAGATCCTGCAGGACGGCCTGAAGGATTTCAGCGGCGAGCGGGAGACCAGAACGCTGCAGGCGGCCCTGAAGCAGCTCGAGTTCATCGGCAAGCCGGCGCCGGCCATCCGCGCCGAGAAGTGGCTGAACTCGGCGCCGCTGGCGCTGGACCAGCTCAAGGGCAAGGTGGTGGTCATCGATTTCTGGGCCCCCTGGTGCCCCCCCTGCCGCCAGGTGATCCCCACCCTGATCAAGGATTACGGTGATCTCAAAGAGAAAGGGCTGGTGGTGATCGGCTTTACCAAGCTTTACGGCAGCTATCGCGATGATATGCAGAACAAGGGCAAGGTTGAAGCCGAAGAGGAGCGCGCCCTGATCCGGGGCTTCGTCGAGCGCTGGAAACTGACTTACCCCATCGCCATTGCCGACCAGGGCGACAACTTCGACGACTACGGCGTTTCGGGGATCCCGACCATGGTCTTCATCGACCGGGCGGGGAAAATCCACGAGCTCAAGGTCGGCTCGGGCGACGAGGCGGCCATCACGGCCAAGATCAAGATGCTTCTGGAAACGAAATAACCGCTGCCGCCGATAACGGGATTTCGCACCCGTTGATTGATTATTTCGCCATTGCGACTTACAATGAGATGGATGAAAACGCCGGGGCGCGCCGGGACGGCGGGCCGGAGAGCCATAAAAATTTGCGCATCAGGAGGAACAATGAAGAAGCAGGTTCTAATTGTCAGTTTCGTCATACTGTCCGCACTGCTGCTGTTGGGAGGCGGCGACAATGCAGCACCGGCCAGCGGGGCGCTGAAAATAGGAGACACCATGCATGGATTCACGTTGGAGCAGAAACAGTTCATCAAGGAACTGGACGGCGAGGGCTACCTGTTCCGCCACCAGAAAAGCGGCGCCCGCCTGCTGAAGGTCGCCAGCAAGGACGACAACAAGGTCTTCAGCGTGGCCTTCAAGACGCCGCCGCCCGATGACACCGGCCTGCCGCACATCATGGAGCACTCGGTGCTGAACGGCTCGGAGAACTTCCCGGTCAAGAGCCCGTTTGACGTGCTGTCGCAGGGGTCGTTGAACACTTTTCTCAACGCCATGACCAGCAGCGACTACACCATCTACCCGGTGGCCAGCCGCAACGACAAGGATTTCGCCAACCTGATGCACGTCTACCTCGACGCGGTGTTCAAGCCCCTGCTCCACAAGGACCCGAGGATCCTGCAGCAGGAGGGCTGGCACTACGAGCTGGAGTCGGCCGAAGGGCCGCTGACCTACAAGGGGGTCGTGTACAACGAGATGAAGGGAGCCTATTCGGCCCCGGAAAGCCAGCTCGAGCTGCTGGTGAGCCGGGCCCTGTTCCCCGACAACCATTACGGCAAGTCCTCGGGCGGACATCCCGACGCCATCCCGCAGCTGACCTACGGGCAGTTCAAGGCCTTCCATAAAAAATACTATCATCCGGCCAACAGCTACATCTACCTGTACGGCAACGGCGATATGGAGAAGGAGCTCGCTTTCATCAATGACCGCTATCTCTCCGCCTATGAACAGATCGCGGTGGACAGCGCCATCCCGCTGCAGAAGCCGCTGTCCGCTCCCAGGATCGTGCGCGGCCATTACGGGGTCCCCGAGGGCACGGCGGTCGAGGGCCAAACCTACATCGCCCGCGCCAGCGTGTACGGCCTGAACACCGACCAGGAGTTCAACATCGCCCTCGACATCCTGGCCGAGGCTCTGGTCAACCACCAGGCGGCGCCGCTGCGCCTCGCCCTGCAGAAGGCGGGGATCGGACAGGACGTCTCGGCCTACGCCGACACCATTCAGCAGCCCGTCTTCGCCCTGTCGGTCACCCACGCCGAGGCCAAGGACGCCGAGCGTTTCGAGCAGGTCTACCGCGATACCCTGAAGGAAGTGATCGCCAAGGGCTTCGACCGCGACATGCTGGAAGGGATCATCAACCGCCACGAGTTCACCCTGCGCGAGGGGCGCGGATCGTTCACCGGCATCATGGGGGCGATGATGGCCGCGGGCGGCTGGATGTTCGCCGATGACCCGTTCGTCACCCTGTCGTTCAACAAGGAGCTGACGGCCATCCGCTCCAAGCTGAACCAGAAGTATTTCGAGGCACTGGTGGAAAAGGTCCTGCTGAGCAATCCCCACTCCTGCACGGGAATCCTGGAGCCCCAGCCGGGTTTGGAAAAGGAACTGGCCTCCGAATTGGAGAACAAGCTGGCCGCGATCAAGGCCGGGATGAACCCCGAGGAAATCGCGGCGGTCGTGAAACAGACCCGGGAGCTGATCGCCTACCAGCAGCGCCAGGACGATCCCGAAACGCTGAAGACCATCCCGCTGCTGGAGATCGCCGATATCGAAAAGAAGGAGGAGGACCTGCCCCTGGAGAAGGGGGAGCTGGCTGGAACGCCGCTGCTCCATTTTGACGCGTTCACCAAGGGCATCGTCTACCTCGATCTCTACTTCGACGCCGGCGCCGTCACCCAGGAGCTGATCCCCTATGCCCAGCTCTACGGCGACCTGCTGGGGATGATGTCGACCGATGGCTACTCCTACGGCGACCTGGAGAACCAGGTCAACCTGCACACCGGCGGCATCTTCACCCAGCTGCGGCCGCTGGCCGTGGGCCGTGACGACGCGCGCATGAAGCCCTTTTTCATCATGCGCGGCAAGGCCATGCCCGAGAAGCTGGGCCGCCTGGCCGAGCTGATGAAGCAGCAGCTGCTGCGATCCAATTGGGACGACCAGGCGCGCCTCACGGAGATGGTGCTGCGCACCAAGGCGCAGTTTGAACAGCGCCTGGCCTACATGGGCCTGCAGATCGCCCGCTTCCGGCTCGGTTCCTACCTGGCCAACGTCGGGGCCTACCAGGACCTGATTTCCGGTTACGGCTATTACCAGTTCCTGACCGCCATGACCAAGGATCTTGATCCCAAAGCCGTCGCCGCCAGGTTGAAAGCGGTGCAGGAGAGGATCGTCAACCGTGCCGGCCTGCAGATCAGCGTAACCTGCCAGGACGAGCAGCTGCAGCCCGTCAGGAAGGAGCTGCCGGCCATGCTGGCCGAGCTGCCCCGGAGCGAGTGCAAGCCCGCTGCCTACCGTTTCGTCAAGGAGCCGCTGAACGAGGGGTTCCAGGATGCCTCGAAGGTGCAGTACGTGCTGAAAGGGGCCGACTACAGGAAACTGGGCTTCGCCTACAACGGCAAGCTGAACGTGCTGGGTCAGCTTCTCTCCACTGTCTACCTGCAGAACACCATTCGCGTCCAGGGCGGGGCTTACGGCGGCTTCGCCATGCTGGATGATTCGGGTTTCCTGGCTTTCGCCTCCTACCGCGATCCCAACCTGAAAAAGACGGTCGAGAACTACCTGGGCGCCGTTTCCTTTCTCAAGGAACTGCAGCTCGAGGAGCGCGACTTGCGCCGGCTGATCATCGGCACCATCTCCGACTGGGACCGGCCGCTCAACCCCAGCCAGAAGGGGGCCGTCGCCATGACCCGCTACCTGCGCGGCGATACCCTGGCCATGCTGCAGAAAGAGCGCGACGAGATCCTGGCCACCACCCTGCAGGACCTGCAGGACTTCGCGCCGCTGGTGGAAAAGGTGCTGGCCCAGCCTTACATCTGCGTGGTCGGCAACGAGAAGAAGATCGCCGACGAAAAGGAGCTGTTCAAGAAGATCCTGCCCCTGCGCCAGTAGGAAGGAACTTCCGCATTTTCAGCTGTGCGCCTCGGGACCCGGAACGGGCGTTTCGGCCAAACTCCGAAAGCCCGGGCGGCCGTGCTGATCAAGAAGCGGGTCTGTCCTGATTATTCGCAGTAATATTGGATGGTTCGGACGACGGCTGCTTCACAGACCCGGCAATAAGGGCGCAGGCCGCGGCTGAACATGATGCAGCCGAGCATGGGGCGGAACAGCCCCTTGGCGGCGTAGCCGGCCCCCTCGAATGCGCCGACCTTGCCATTGAAGCGGCTCTTCTTGAAGAAGGCGTTGATCTCCAGCCCGTTCAGGCGCGACATCTCCTCGCTCTGCGCCTGCAGGGCGTCGATCTCGGTCTGCGGGGCATTGGCGCGCTTAAGGGCGGCGATTCGAGCGTTGATCTCGCCGCGCTTCGTCTGGTAGACCTTTTCCATCGCCTCGTAGGCCGCCTTTTCCCAGGGAGTGGGGATGGCGGTCTTCTTCGTCACCAGGTCCTTCCACTTGAGGCTCTGCGGGTCGAGCAGGGCGGTGATGTTGGGCTCGAGCGGCTCCACTCCCGCGGGGTAGAATTCATTGTAGGCCACCGCCGACGTGTAGTATTCGTCGGCCAGGCCGGTGAAGGAGTGGCCGAACTCGTGCAGGCAAAGGTAGGGGCGCCACTGGTTGTCGGAGGTGAAGGTGCAGTAGAGGTTGTAGATGCCGCCGCCGCCGTAGCGCGGCGAGTTGACCATGATCATCACCGCGTCGTAGGGGACGCGGCCGGCGACGTCCCGCCAGGAGCGGTTGTCCTCGACCAGCATGTAGCGCTCGGAACCGAAGGAATCGAACGAGGCGCCCAGCGCCGTGTTCTTGAACGAACCGAAGCTCGGCTCATCGCAGCCGCTTTCCGCCGAGGGCTTGAGCAGGCCGGTGATGTTGAAGCGGTGGCGGTGGGTCTGGTACGGCTCGTGGCCGAGCAGGGTGTCGCTGAAGCGGGCCAGGTCGCCGCGGAACTTCTCCGTCTCGGCGGCGGTGTAGCCCTCGCCGAGGATCACCAGGTCGACATGGGCCGCCGGCGGCCCGTTCTTCACCAGCTCGATCACCAGCACTTCCGCACCCGGATTCTCGCGGACGATGAACATGTCGGCGGGATCGATCTCGCGCTCGAAGAGGGGCCGGGGGCGGTTCTCGCGGTCGCGCAGCAGCACTTCGACGCGGACCTTGTTTTTCGGGAAGGGGATGAGCAACGATTCGGAGAAGGTCTTCTTGACGCCGTTCACCCCCGGCCCGGTGGTCTTGTATTCGCCGAAGTAGCTGTCGAAGCCCTTGCTGTAGATCAGCGCACCCGCGGCGGCGTCGCGCACGCGCAGCAGGTAACGGCCGAGCTCGAACGGGGCGAGCAGGCGGCGCGGATTGCCGGCCCAGGGGCCTTCCTGGATGATGCGCTCGACGGTGAAGATCTCCTCGCGGGCGTCGCCGGTGTGGAAGACATCGATGCGCAGGGTGCGGTCGATGAAGTATTTCCCGAAATCGACCTCTTCCCCGGCAAAGGACAGGAGCGGAAGCAGCAGGATGAAAAGCGGCAGCATTCGTTTCATGGTTTCCTCCGTGCGAAAAAAATGATAGCATGCCCGGACTGCGCGGACAAGAAAGCGCGGAGCGATTGCTTTTGCCCGGCGGAATTGCTAGAATCCCTGCCCGGGGTTTGTTGGATCGCAGGCAGGGAGAACATGACCAGCGCCGACGGGACATTCAGCCGTGAAGCGGGGCGGGACCGACGGGAAAGGAGCGGACCGCTCGAACTGGCCTACCTGAACCTGGTCAGGCTGAAGCCGGGGACCGTGGTCAACGGGCGCTACCGCCTGGGAAAGCTCATCGGCCAGGGCGGCTTCGGCATCGTCTTCGAAGCGCTGGACGCGACGCTGGGCTCGCGCGTGGCCGTCAAGTTTCTCAACCCCAAGCTGACCGGCAATGAGAGGAAATTCCTGCGCGTCAAGCGCGAGATCAACCTGTCGCGCCGGATCAGCGACGAGCGCATCATCAAGGTCTTCTCGCTGGAGAGCTGGCGCGACATCCATTTTCTGGTCATGGAACTGGCCGCCGGACGCAGCCTCAAGTCGCTGCTGGATGAGAAATGCCTGCTCAGCTGGCCGGAATTCAAGGGCGTTTTTCTGGACATGGCGGAGGCGATCGCGGTCCTGCATGAAAACGGCATCGTTCATCGCGACCTGAAGCCGGCCAACATCCTGATCGACGAGCGGCAACGGGTGAAGATTCTCGACTTCGGCCTGGCCAAGGAGGTCGAAGACGAAGAAAAAACATCCACGGTCGGCGAGGTCGTCGGCTCGCCCTACTACATGTCCCCAGAGCAGATCCGCGGCGGGGCCATCGGTTTTCCTTCCGACGTCTACCAGCTGGGACTGGTCCTTTACCGCGTCCTCTCCGGCCGCCACCCCTTCGAGCACCCCAGCACCATGGAGGTGATCTTCAAGCAGCTCAACCAGCGGCCCGAGCCTCCCGTTCTGGCCACGGGCGGCCTGCCGCGCTTCCTGCGCCTGGGACTGGACAAGGCGTTGGAAAAGTCGCCGGGGCGGCGCTTCCGAGATGCCGGCGCCATGGCCCGTTTCTTCCGCGGGGAGAAGGTTTCCTGGATGCAGCGGCTGGCGGTGGCCGTCCAGCGGGGCCCTTTCAAGTGGGTCATGGCCGGCTCGGCGCTGACCCTGCTGCTCCTGGTGGGTTACCGGGCGACATTCGGCTCACGGACGATCCATGAACTGCGGCCCGCGGAACATCTCCTGGATGCGCGCAACCGCCTGGGCGTCCGCCTGTGGCGCCGGGATTTTTCGCCCTGGAGGGTTTTTCACGCCCATGCCACCGGAAGTTCGGTTCCCGTGCCCCAGGGAACGGGGATTGAATCTGAGGTCGGCGGCTTGCCGCTGAACGGCCGCCGGGTGGTTTTCGTCCTGCTGGTCCCGCCGCTGCCCCCGGTCTTTCCTGCCGCCAGATCCATCGCCAGCGACGAGCTCATGTGCCAACAGGCCATCCTGGACGAGCACGGCGACCTGATGCGGCGCGAGCCGTTCCTCCGCGACGACGAATTCGATTCCTACGACTACCTGCGCGTGATCAAGCCGTACGATGTCAAGCTGCTGGCGGGCGGCAAGGCGGGCGAGACCGACGCGCTGCTCTCCGTCCAGCAGTACCAGAGCATGTACCCCTTCGCCATGGTCTTCATGCGCGGCATCAAGAAATTCATCTATTCCAACCCGGGTACGTTCGAGACTTTCGCGCTGGGAAATGCCGCCGGCCTCTCGCGCTTCATGTTCTTCGGCGTCAACAACCTTTTCTCCCACATGTCGTTCATCGCCGAGAACGGCTTCGCACCCGACGCGACCGGCTGGGTGATCATCAAGGGGATTCCCAACCTGATGACCGATACCCGGATGAATATCGCCTGTACGGGGACGCTGTTCATTCTGCCTTCCAAAGCGCGCCTGGTCGAGAATCGCTGGCGGCAAGAAGGATGGGCCCGCTTCGAAGAGGGAAGCACGGGCGATATCCTGGATGTCAACCGCCAGGGGCGCATGACGGTGCGGACCCGGAATGGGGCCCGCACCATCTGGGACTCGCCCGACACGCTGCGCCGGGTCTACGCTCTGGTCAACGGCGCCTACCAGGAGCGCGTCAAGAGGCGCAACTTGAAAAACGCCCATGACCTGATCGCCGCGGCGCTGGTCTTTCCCCTGCAAAACCCTTACCTGCGCTCGGCTCTGCTCCATATCCGCGGGGATTTGCAGGTGGACCTCGGCCGCTACCCCGAAGGCGAAGAGTCATTGCTGCAGGCGCTGCGGGCGTATCCCGGCAACAACGACGCCCATGAGCGGCTGTGCGAGCTGGATGTGTTGAAGGGCGATCCCGCTGCCGCCCTGCGCCGGCTGGCCGAAACCTTTGCCGACAGTTCCAAGTTCTGGGGCTTCAACTCCTTCGGCGTCAGTATGTTTAAGGGTTATGTTTTCCTGCAGCAGGGGATGTTCGGCAAGGCCGGCGATGAGTTCGCAAGGATCAAAGTCGGCCAGAACGGGGTGAGAGATCTCTGCCTGGCGACGGCCGGCCTGTTCCAGGGGGATTGCGCGGCGGCGGCAACCGCCATGCGCCGGCTGGAGCGGCGGCCGCTGGAGACCGTCGACCTGCGCGAGGTGAGGCTGCTGCTGGGACGCGCCCTGCTGCTGCAGGATGCCGACCCGGCGCGGGCCCGGTTCCTGTTTGAAGACATCGGGCGCAATTCCCTGGAATACGGCCACCTGGCCGAGATGTCGGCCAGCTATTATTTGGCCCGTTCGGGGAGCAGGGCGGAGGCGGCCAGTTCCGCCCGCGCGACGTTCCTCCACCTGCAGGAATGGGCGCGCGGCGACTTCATGACCCGGCTGTGGCTGTTCTACGATGCGTATGTCTATGCCCGAACCATGGAACTGGTCGGGGATCGCCGGGAGGCCATGACAGGTTACCGCGCATCCATTGCGGCCAACCCGCACACGGAGCTGGCCCAGCGGTCGCGGCAGCGGCTGCATTTGCTGAAAAGGCGGCATTGAAAGGATTGCTTAGTGAGATTATTCTGGTTATAATAAGGTTCCGTCCCTGGGTTCTCCCGGGTGAGCCAGCGCAGGGCGGAGCAGGGGAGAACCGGGTCACGCGATCCAAGGAGAAATCACATGGACATGAAGATCACTTTCCCCGGCGGCAAGAGAGTGGATGCCGAATACAACGGCTTTACCCATCGGACGGACCAGCCGCTGGACAACAGCGGCGAAAACAGCGCCCCGCAGCCTTTCGACCTGTTCCTGGTGTCGCTGGGTACTTGCGCCGGCATCTACGTTCTTTCTTTCTGCCAGAAGCGCGGGATCGAGACCGCCGACATCGAGTTGCGGCAAAGCATGGAATTCGATAAGGAAACGCACCTGATCGGCAAGATCGACATCGAGATCATCCTTCCCGCCTCCTTCCCGGAAAAATACCGCGCCGCCGTGGTCCAGGCGGCGCAGCTCTGCACGGTAAAAAAGCACCTGGAGAATCCTCCCCGCTTCCATCTCTTCACCACCATCCGCTGATCAGCCGGTTCCCGCGCCGGGTTCGTATACGTCGACGACGGTCTCGCCCAGGACGAAACGCACGCTGCGCCCCAACGCCAGAACCGGAGCCAGTTCCGGGTGCCGGTCCAGCAGGCTGAAGTACCGCGCGGAAGCGAAGGCGATGCGCGTCAGAGGCAAGCTGCCCCGCGCCTGGACGCGGCCGTCGACCCAGCGGCCGTCATTGAGGTAAAACGCCATGCCGCCGACGAGCCGGACCCGGTTGCCCGTCTGATCGGAACGGCCGGCGCCGGCGGCGGTCGCCTGGTTCAGCTTCTGCAGCGCCACGCTGGCGCGCACGCTGCCGGTCCCCGACTTGTCCTTCATGGCGGCGAACTCCTCGCGGCCCTCCCGCTCCAGGCCCGGGGCCGCCGGCAGGCCGCCGACGGTCATGTCGCTTTCTTCCAGGTCGCCGCGGCCGCGGCGGATCTTTTCGTCCTCGACGATCAGGTAGCTGGTGTAGGGGGTGACGATGCCGTACTGCCGGGCCAGCCCGGTGACCTCGTCGATCAGCTCCTTCTCCTCGCCGTGCAGGCGGACCTGGTCGAGAAGGAAGCCGACGCGGCGGGCGGCCCAGAGCGGCGGCAGGAAATCGTGGTCGAGGCTCTCGTCCGGGAAGGCCACCTTGAAGGTGAACTCCTGCCGGCGGCCGTTCACCTTGCCGCCCAGCGAGACGGTTGCCGTTCCCGAGCCCCGGTAGCGGCCGACGAGGGTCAGGTCCGCTCCCTGGAACAGGTCGGGCAGCGAATGGGGAAGTACCTGGAAAACGCGGGCGTTCCCCGCGATGTCCAGGCGGACATCGCTCAGGATCGGAGAACTGATCCGTTCATAGAAGCCGGAGATGCCGCTCTCGATATCCTCGTGGACGCCGATGTAGGTGCGGAATGCCCGCGTCAGCTCCGCCAGGCGGTCGAGCAGGTGGGTGTTGATCTCGCTGCCGATGGCCACTGGGAACAGGCGCAGGCCGTCGTGGCCTTGCCCGGCCTTGGCGACGATGCGCAGCAGCGCCTCTTCGCCGGTTTCGCCGATGGTCGGCCTGCCGTCGGTGACCAGGACGATGACCTGCGGGCGATCGGAGGAGCCCGCTTCGTCCAGGGCCGTCTTCAGTGCATCCCCGCAGTTCGTGCCGCCGGCAGCCTGCCAGCCGGAGACGAACTCCCGGGCCCGCGCCCGGTTCGCCGCGTTGGCCGGGACCGGCTTGCGGAAAAGGGGCTCGGCCTCGGTGGAAAAGCGCACCACATTGAAACGGTCGTCCCGTCCCAGGCGCTCCAGGCAAAGGACGATCGCCGTTCGCGCCTGCTCGATGGCCCTGCCGGCCATGCTGCCCGACGTGTCGACGACGAAAGTGATGTCCTTGGCTGCGACCTCCGTGCCGTTGCCGGCGAAACTCGGGGTAATATTGAGGAAGAAGGTGCCGTCCCGGCCGTTGGGGCGGTAAGCCAGCAGGGAACAGCCGAAGCGGCCCGCGGTGGGTGTAAAGAACAGGCGGAAGTCGCTGTCCGGCAGGGTGTCGCGGCCGCTGTAGCGCACCGTGGCCCGGCCCGGCGCCGGCCGCGTCACCTGGACCTCGTGGCTGGGGCAGTGCACGGCGGCCAGCGGCTCGCGGCTGCGGATGTTCACCGCCACGCTGACCTCGGGGATGGTCCGCGCGGAGAACTTTTCCGTGCCCAGGGGATAGAGATAGGCGATGGCGCCGTTGTTTTTTTCGAGCACTTCATGATAGGCGATCCGGATCCGCTTGCGGCGGCGCGGCTCGATGGGAAAGACGCGCATGCGGAACACGCCGCGGCCGTTGTATTCCAGGAGCGCCGGGTCGCGCAGCCGGCGCACGATGTCTTCGTAGATGCCCCGCGCCTTGGCGGCATCGAGCAGTTCGGCCCGGGTCTCGCGGCCGTCGATCCACATGCTGAACTCCTTGATGACGGCGCCCGCCGGCAGCGGGAAAAGGTATTCCCCCTCCAGGCGCGCCGGATGGGGATTATAGAACTCCTGGTCGACGACGGTCGTGGCCAGCTGGCCGTCGATGTCCACCTGCACGTCGTGGCGGACGACCTGCAGCGGAAAAGGCGATGCCGGCCCCGGATCAGGGGGGCGCGGGGGCCGGGGAATGATGATGAAGCCGTCGGCGCGCAGGGCGGCGGCGAACGCCAGCCCCGCCAGCAGCAGCGAGAAACAGCGTAACCTTCTCTTGTTCATGCCGGGCTCCTCGAAAGCAGGAGGCTATTCCGCGAAGCGGAAGCCCTTCGTTATGGCCTGCGCGCGCAGGGAGCGCAGGATCGCCTCGTCCAGGCTGCCGGCGGCGGTCCGCTCCTTCAGCTTGTCCTTGACGAAGCGCTGGCGCTCCGCGTTCAATGCGGCGATCTTCTTCTGCAGGGCGTCGCGTTTCGCCTGCATCGCCGCCACGAACTCATGGCGCTCTTTCAGCGCCATGCCCTTCATCTCCCGGGGCAGTTCATCGTCCGACATCGTTTCCAGCTTGAGCTGTCCGGCCTTCTTGGCGTCGACCAGGTCCCAGGAGGAGTTGCTGTACTGCGGCGCCGCCTTGGCCGCCGCACGCTCGGCCATGACCATGCCGCCCACGCCGGCCGCCAGTTCGTCCTGTTCCTCCTGGCGCTTCTTGCCGCTGGCTCCCGCACGGCCGTAGGCGATGTAGGTCCCGTTCAGCTCGCGGCCCAGGCGGGCGATCTCGGCGTCCTGCGGGGCGCTGACCGGCGGCGGGGCGTTGTCGGCGTCGATGGCTGCGTACTGCCCGTCGGCCAGGTCGGCGCCTTCCTTCCAGCCCGTCCGCACTCCCTCGGAGCTCGGGCCGCAGAAAATGGTATTGACGACGATTCCGCGGCCGATAGCCTCGCGGCACGAATCGCGGTAGTCGACCCCGCCCTGCGTGAAGGGCTCGTTGCCGGCAATGACGATCATCTTCAGGTCGCCGTTTCCCGGGCTCCAGTCGAGCCCGCTGGTTGCGGCGCGAATGACCTGGCCGCAGTACTCGTCGCCGCCGTTGGTGCGCAGCTTGAACAGTTCCTCGGAGACGCGATCGAGATCACCGCTCAGCGGCACGATGCGCCGCAGGTAACCCTGGGCGGCCGGGATGGAACTCTGGCCGTATTCGTATAAGGCCACCTGCAGGCGGGGTGTCCGGCCGTTCTTGCGGGCCGTGGCCAGCTCGTTGACGATCTTCCAGATGCGCGAACGGGCCTGGTCGATCAGGCCGTCCATCGATCCCGAGGTGTCGAGCAGGATCGCCAGCTGGATGCCGGGGGCTGGCGTTGCCGGATCCGGGAATGTTTTCGCCCCCAGGCCGAGGGCCGCTGCCAAGGTCCATGCCATGGATAACGCAAGCATCTTATTCATGTCGCCTCCTGAAGAATGGGTATGACGGCAGGGCGCAGGCGATTTGCCCGGCGGGAGGGGAAGAGGCGGCGGGGGCAGCGTTGACAAACCGGCATGCCGGGCATATAGTTAACATTCGCTCGCCGAGGAAAAATGAAAGCCTCCTTCGATCCACAGCGGAATTACGAGAGCAGCAGGAAGCGGGTCGGTTGGACCCCGCGCCAAAAAACCCGGCCGGAAGCGTATGCCGCGCTGGGATTCAAATGCGGCTTGGAGATCCACCAGCAGCTGCTGACCGGCAAGAAGCTCTTCTGCCGCTGCCCCGCCGGCCGCTACCACGGCCACGAGGACTATGACGCCGAGATCGTCCGCCACATGCGGCCCACCCTCTCCGAGCTGGGCGAGTACGACGGCACGGCGCTGATGGAGTTCAGGACGCGCAAGATCGTCATCTACCGCATCAAGAACGAGACCACCTGCACCTACGAGATCGACGACACCCCCCCCTTCCTGCTCAACCGCCAGGCCATGGAGATCGCCATCGAGGCGGCGCTGCTGCTGCAGTGCAACATCGTCGGCGAGCTGCACATCACGCGCAAGCAGTACCTCGATGGCAGCATCCCCACCGGCTTCCAGCGCACCGGCATCCTGGGCATCGAGGGCGAGATCCCGCTGAGCGGGAAGAAGGTGCGCATCATCCAGGTCAGCGTCGAGGAGGACGCCTGCCGCGAGATCTCCGACGTCGGCCACGTCCGCGTCTATTCCACCGACCGCCTGGGCATGCCGCTGATGGAGATGGTCACCTATCCCGACATGCTCACGCCCGACGAGGCCGCCGAGGCGGCGCACTACCTGCGCTTTCTGGCGCGCAGCACCGGCAAGGTGCGCACCGGCATCGGCGCCGCCCGCGAGGACGTCAACGTCAGCGTCACCGGCGGCACGCGCGTGGAGATCAAGGGCGTCGCCCACATCGCCTGCATCCCCGATGCCAAGGGCTGGAAGCCGGCGCACAGGGATCTGGACCTTGAGGCCTTGAACGGCCGGCATCCGCTTCTGCAGGAAGCCCGGAAAAACAGGCTGCGCCTGCTGGCGGTCAATCTTCCCGGCTTTCGGGGCGTCCTTTCCTTCTTCACCCAGCCCGGCAAGACCTTCGCCGACGAGATCGCCGACCGCCTGAAGGTCATCGCCTGCCTGGAGAAACCCAACCTGCTCCATTCCGAACCGGTCGCCGCCGCGGCGGACGAAGCCCTTTTCCAGGAGGTGCGCCGGACGCTCCCGGCGGGGGACGAAGACGCCCAGCTGCTGTTCTGGGCGGCGGACGGCGATGTGCAGACGGCACTGGAGACGATCGAGGAGCGCTGCCGGCTCGCTTTCCAGGGCGTGCCCAACGAGACGCGCAAGGGACTTGCCGACGGCACCACCCTCTTCGAGCGCGTTCTGCCCGGTCCCGACCGCATGTACCCCGACACCGACTCGGCACCGATCCCGATCGAGGAGGAGCTGATCGCGCGCCTGCGCGCCGCCATGCCGGTCGACGTCAGCCGCCGCTTCGCCCAGTTCCGGGAATGGGGCGTGCCGCGGGACGCTTTCGCCTTCCTGCTGAAGCACAACCTGGCGCCGCTTGTCGAAAGGATCCACGCCGACTTCCAGGTCGCGCCGCGCTTCGTGGCCGCGCGGCTGGCCCACGACCTCAAGCACCTTCTCGGCCGGCTCCGGCCTGCCGCCGGCTTCGATTTTCAGCGCCTCCACGACCTGTTCGCTTTCATCCGCAAAGAGAAGCTGGATCAAGACATCGTCAAGGCGATGCTGCCGGTCGTGGTCGAGCACCCGAACATGGACCTGCACTCCGTCCTGATCACCATTCATTTCAAGCGGCAAAAGCCGGCGGAGGTCCTGGCGCCGCTGCCCGACCTAAGGGAGAAATTCAAGAAGATCGCCACCTCCCGGGATCCCGCTGCGGCGGGACGCTGGCTTGCCGGCCAACTGCGCCGGGCCGCCTTGGGCAACCTGCCCCTGCGCGAGCTGGCGGCGCTGATCGGCAAGGAAGGCGCCGCATGAGCGATCTGTTCAAGGGCTACAAGGGGCCGGCGCTGGAGCTGCTCAAGAAATTCAGCATCCGCGTCTGGAGCGACGCCGCCGTCAAAACCACGCGCGGCGATTTCCGCGGCATCGTCCTGCCGCGCTCGGAGAACGATGACGAACGCCATATCGTGCTGAAACTGGCCACCGGTTACAACGTCGGCATCGACGCCGGCACGGTGCGGGCGATGGAAGAGCTGGGCTACAAGGAGGCGCACTACAAGATCCCCGAGAAGGAGTTCCCCTTCTCCAGGGAAAAGAAGAACGTCAAGCTGCTGGGCACGGGCGGCACCATCGCTTCGCGCCTGGACTACCGCACCGGCGCCGTCATCCCGGCGTTCTCGCCCGGCGAGCTCTACGGCGCCGTCCCCGAACTGGCCGACATCTGCAACCTGACGACCGAGAAGCTGTTCGCCGTATTCAGCGAAAACATGGGCCCGGAGCAGTACATCGGCCTGGCCAAGGCCATCGGCGCGGAGATCCGCAAGGGGACCGACGGCATCGTCATCGGCCACGGCACCGACACCATGCACCACACCGCCGGCATCCTCTCCTTCATGGTGCAGAACCCGCCCATCCCCATCGTCATGGTCGGCTCGCAGCGCTCATCGGACCGGCCGTCGTCGGACGCGGCGCTCAACCTGATGCACGCCGCCAAGACCGCGGCCGAGTCGGACATCGCCGAGATCATGGTCTGCATGTTCGGCCCGACGTCCGACGAGTACGGGCTGCTGCACCGCGGCACGCGCGTGCGCAAGATGCACTCCTCCTACCGTTCCACCTTCCGCACCATCGGCGACATCCCGCTGGCCATGGTCGACCGCCAGAAGATCACGCCGCTGCGCCAGGACTACAACCGCCGGCGCAATGACCGCGACGTCACCATTCTCCCTTACTTTGAGGAGAAAGTGGGCATGCTCTATTATTACCCCAACATGCAGCCCGACATGATCGACTCCATGGTCGACAACGGCTACCGGGGGATCGTGATCGCCGGCACCGGGCTCGGCCACGTCAACAAGCCGCTCTACCCGGCCATCGTGCGCGCCGCCGAGAAAGGGGTGGCCATCTACATGACGGTGCAGACGCTGTGGGGCTACGTGCACATGTTCGTCTACGACACCGGCCGCGACCTGATGGCCAAGGGGATCATCCCGGCCGAGAACATGCTTCCCGAGGTGGCCTACGTCAAGCTGGCCTGGGCTTTGGGCCAGACCACGGATCTTGAGAAAGTGAAACAGTTGATGCTGACCCCCATCGCCGGCGAGATCACCGAGCGCGAGCCCTATAATGGCTATTTAATATTCCAGGGCGGCATCCCCGAGGTCGAAGACTTCATCCGCAAGTTCCACAAATAGCCGGGATATCGTGAAGCGGGAAACGACATGAAGAATTCCGGAGAAGCAAGGTGAGCGGCGCTTCGCGCTGGCCGGGATTCACCGGGGAAACATGAGCGACCGGAAGCTGCGGGAATTCCGCCGCGCGATCAAGCGGACATGGGGCGAGGCGCGTGCGCGCCTGGCGGGCGAACGCTTCTATTGCGCGGCGCTCTCCGGCCTTTCCGACTACAACATCAGCATCAACTGCGACATGACCGTGTCGTGCAACTGCCAGGATTACGACTCGCGGAGCGTGATCGGCGACCTGTCCCGCGACCCGCTGGAGGTCATCTTCGCAGGTCCGCGCGCGACGGAGTTCCGCCGGCGCCTGGCCGGCGGCCGTTTCGCGATCGACACCTGCCTGGGCTGCTCGGATCTGCGCCGGGCGTCCCGGGACGAAGCGGAGCGGCGTATCAGCGAGTTCGCCATCCCCAAGCGCGGCATCATGGTCGAGAACACGGTTTTGTGCAACCTGAGCTGCGGCGCTTGTGTCCGCGATGTGCTCCTGCAAACCCGGTCCCGCAAGATCCTGGAACTGGAGGACATCCGGAATATCGCCGCCATGCTCCAGCGGCAGGGGATCGAAACCCTGTATTATTTCAAATTCGGCGAGCCCTTCCTGTCGCCGCGCATCAAGGAGGAGCTGCAAATCATCCGCAGCGCCAACCCCGGGCTCAAGATCGTGATCTCGACGAATGGGGGCCTGCTGGATTCCGATCCCAAGCGCGACGCGGCGCTCATGGCCGACCACATCTTTTTCTCGATCGACGGACCCGATACCGCCACGCTCAGGAAATACCAGGCGGGCGGGTGCTTCGAAACCGCGTACGGGAACATGAAAGACCTGGTTCTATACCGAGCCGGCCGGTCCTCGCCCCGCCCGGTCATCGAATGGAAGTACGTGCTCTTCAACTGGAACGACCGGCGCGGGATGATCCGGCGATCGCTGGAACTGGCCCGGGAAGCCGGCGTGGATGCGATATCCTTCTGGCCGACGCGCAGCCCCCGGCGCGGGATTTCCTGGAGGTACCACCTGCTGCCACACTTCAAAAGGCTGGGCGAGGCCAACTGGAAAGG